>CALAHN010000088.1 GCA_937891825.1 uncultured Alphaproteobacteria bacterium | reverse complement strand
GAACGCTTTGGGAATCCCGAAAATGAGTCTGCCTCACCGCAGGCTGGTATTATTCGTCAGACGCCCCGTCGAGTTCAGACGCCGCCCACATACAGGCCGTCGGCTGTTCAAATAGAACAGTCGGGTCGAGACGGAAACGAATGCCCTTACCGCGGGCGGTCTGTATGGTTCTGAACCGACGGGCGCTGGCCAAGTAGTCCGGCGCCCGTCAGCTATTTCGCGGCGCCTGTCCTATCGACCCAGCGCCGCCCTGACGAGATCCGCCGCAATGCTCTCCATGGTTTCGCCTTCCTTCAGGTTCAAGGCCTGCATCGCATCCAGATGGGTCAGGCCATGCAGCCCCGTCCAGAGAAGCCGCGTCGCCCGAGGCGCCTTAGCTGGCCCGACAGCGCCGGCGACGATCGTTTCCGCCAAATCGAAAAGCACCGCTGTGATCGACTGCAGCGGCGTCATTCCGTCGACCGCCGGCGGGCGCGGCAGCAGGAAGACCGCCTGCCAGAGCTGGCCGGCCGTCCGGGCGAACGCGATGTAGCCCATGGCGACTGAATTTGGCGACGGCGAGGCTGCTGCGATGGCGCGCAGCGCCCGCAGCAATTCATTCAACGTGCGGACATTGATCGCTTCGCCAAGGTGGTCGAGCGAACCGTAGGCGCGATAGATCGCGCCTACGGCGCATCCGGCTTCTGCCGCGACCGCTCGCGCTTGGAAAGCGTGCGGGCCGCCCCTTCGAATGACAGTAACGCCAGCTTCAAGGATGCGGGTTTTTAGCGTTGGGTCGGCGGTTCTGGGCATGACAGCCTTGCGCAGTGGAAGAGGATGACCATATAAATGCACATTGTTCATTAACATAGGTCGGTCACATGATCCCCTACAAGCCAGTCAACATTCAAGCAGCAGCGTTTATCCTCGCTGGCGCTATGCTGACCGTCGCTTCGGGCCTTGCGGTCTTCGGCCCGATCCTCGTCCCTGCCGGATATTTTGAGTTCGCGGATGAACGCATGGCGCTGGGCATCCCGAATTTTGCGGACGTTGTATCCAATGCGCCATTTCTGGCGGTCGGCATGGCCGGGGCAGCCCTGACTGACCGCGCCAGACGATATTCGAAGACCAATCCTGCGCTGGTCTGGTCGTTCCATTGCTTCTTCGCGAGCATCGGTCTGACGGCCGCAGGGTCGGCCTATTTTCATCTGGCGCCGGACGCGGCGACCATATTGCCTGACCGAGCGCCCATTGCTTTGGCTGGAGCCGCTCTGTTCGCCATTCTGACAATTGATCGTTTGAAATTATCGACCCAAACGGGATTCAGGCTGCTGGCCATCGCCGGCCTCTATGCTTTCGCCGCGGTCTCCGTCGCTCACGTGACCGGGGACCTACGCCTCTATGTCATGCTGCAAGTTTCGCCGATCTTGGCCGGGCTGATCCTGACGGCCCTGGCGAAACACCCGGGCGCCATCCTTCCGGCATCACGCATCATCGCGATGATCGCCTTGTATGGCGCTGCCAAGGCGACTGAAGTTTTCGACACAGAAATCTATCAAACTTTAGGCGTGGCGAGCGGTCATACCTTAAAACACTGCCTCGCAGCGCTCGCTGTGTGCTGTGTGTTTCCGTCACGCGTGACCGGTGCTCGCTCTCCATCCTCCAGGACGTGAGAGTGTTCTAGTCGACCGTCCCCGCTGCCTCCAGCATGGCGGCCAGGAGGACGTCCGCGCCGGCCGCGACTGCCTCTGGCGAGGCGTATTCCGCCTCGTTGTGGCTGATGCCATCGGCGCAGGGGATGAAAATCATCGCGGCCGGCGCGACCTTGTTGACGTTCACGGCGTCATGGCCGGCGCCAGACATGATTTCGCGCCAGGCATGGCCGTTTGCTTCTGCGCCTCGGCGCACCGCGGCGACGCAATCGGCGTCGAACGCGATGGGCGGCGAGAACCAGGATTCTTCGATTTCGACGCCGCAACCGGTTTCGCTGTAGAGGTCTTCAGCCGCTTTTCGGAATTCCCGGTCCATGGCGTTCAATTCATCGGTTTCGGGGTTGCGCATGTCGACCGTAAACTCGACCCGGTCGGGGCAGACATTCGGCGAACCCGGATAGGCCTGGAGCATGCCGACCGTCACCCGGCCGTCCATGCCGCGCTTCTGCATGATCGCATCCAGCGCGAGCAGCAGCCGGGCGGCGGCGGTCAGCGCGTCCTTACGCGCGGCGGGCGGGGTCGTGCCGGCATGGCGCGCTTCGCCGAGCGTCCGCGCCTTGTACCAGCGCATCGCCTGCACGCCGGTGACGACGCCGATGGCCTTGCCCTCGGCTTCCAGAAAGGGCCCTTGCTCGATATGCACCTCGAACATCGCGTGGATCGGGCGCGCGACCGCTGGCGCTTCGCCCTGATAGTCGATCGCGCTCAGCGCCTCGCCAAAGGTCACGCCATCGGAATCTTCGGTCGCGTAAGCCTTCGCTTCGTCGATAAGGCCGGCAAAAACCGCGGACCCCATCATCGGCGGCCCGAACCGCGCGCCTTCTTCGTTGGTCCAGTTGACGATCTCGATCGGCCGTTCGGTCTGAATGCCGAGATCGTTCATGGTGTGGACCGCTTCGAGCGCCGACAGCACGCCGGTGATGCCGTCGAACCGGCCGCCCGTCGGCTGGGTGTCGAGATGGCTGCCCGCCATGACGGGCGCGAGGCTGTCGTCGCGCCCGGATCGACGGGCGAACATATTGCCCATGCGGTCGACCGTGACCGTCAACCCCGCCGCCTCACACCAGGTCTTGAAGAGGTCGCGGCCGGCGCGATCCTCCGCGGTCACGGTCTGGCGATTGTTCCCGCCGGCGATCCCGGGTCCAATTTCGGCCATCGCCATATGCATGTCCCAAAGGCGCTGCGGGTCGATGCGGAGGTTGCGTGCGGCCATGGTCGGACTCCGGGTCAGGGAAGGGGTTGGTCAGGAAAGGGACGTTCCCGCGGTCAGGATTTGTTTTCGTGGGCCTCGACGAACCAAAGCTGTTTGTCGAGGTCGCGGGCGACGCCAGTAAAGAGGTCCGCCGTGACCGCATCGCCCATCTCGTCGGATTCGCCGATCGCAGCGCGCATGGCGTTCGTGGTCATGGCCAATCGGTCGGCGACGGCCTTGACGTGGTCCGCGCCAGCTTCCGCCTGCAATGGATATTCCGGCAGCGCGGTCGCGGCCGCGATATCCTGAGTGCGCCCCTTGGCGACGCCTCCAAGCGCGGTAATCCGCTCGGCGATGTCGTCGGCATGGCCGCGAACCGCATCGGTCACGCTGTCGAACAATTCATGGAGCGGCTGGAAATGCGGGCCGCGCACGTTCCAGTGGGCTTGCTTCATGATGGCGGCGAGGTCCAGGGCATCCGCCAGTCGGGCGTTCAGCAAGGCGATGAGGGCGGCTCGCGCATTTTCAGCGAGGTCATTGCGGGTGGGGCGCATCGGTTCAATCCTTTGTTAGAATGGTTCTAAACAATGTAGGCAGCGACATTCCCGATGCAAGCCCCGGATCAAACCGATTGCTCCGCCAGGAACGGCGACACATCGCGCTCATCCAGCACGAGATGCAGCAAGGCCGGCCCTTCATGCGCCAAGGCCTCCGCGAAGGCGGGGCCGAACTCGGACGTTGCTTCAATCCGCCATGCGGGCATGCCGTAAGCTCGGGCGAGGGCCGCGAAATCCGGGGCCTGCAGACGGGTCCCGAACACGCCGGGCTCGCCATAGCGGCGCTGCTGGGAAACCAGGATCGAGCCCCAGGCCTGATTGTCCGCGACTATAACCTTGATCGGCAGATCATGGGCGACGGCGGTCATCAATTCCTGCCCCGTCATCTGGAAGCCGCCGTCGCCGACGAAGGCGACGATTTGCGCATCCGGCTTGGCGACAGCAGCGCCGACCGCGCCGGGGACCGCATAGCCCATGGCGCCGCACATCGGCCCGGCCTGGGTGCGGCCTTCCCGGAACTGGTAATAGCGGTGCACCCAGCGTGCGAAGGTGCCGCTGTCCGTCAGGATCACGGCGTCGTCCCGAAGTTGGGTCTGAGCCGCGGCGACGCATGCCGCCATATCGACCGCGCCCTTGACCTTGATCTCGCCCGGGACGGCGAAGGCAAGATAGGTCTGGTGCAGATCGTTCCGCCATTTCAGGCGCGCAGCCGATGGCGGGCTGACCGAGTCCGCCAGGGCCGCGAGGGTCGGGCCGGAATCGGCAGCGAGCGCCAGGGTGTGCGGCAGGCGCGCCAGGACGTCGGGGTCCGGGAAGACATGGATGAAGCCCTGATCCGGCCGGACCAACTTGAATTCAAGCGACGTGATGCCGTCCATGCGGGCGCCGACGGCGATAATCAGATCGGCCTCGGCGAACGCTTTCTCCTGCCATGGGACGCGATTGATCTCGAGGTGGCCGGCATAGGCGGGATGACCGTTGGCCAGCGCATCCTGGCGGCGATATGCCGAGGATACGGCGACGCCGGAAGCTTCGGCGAACCGGGCGAGGGCGCCCTGCGCGCCTTCGTTGGCCACCATTTCGCCGGCGATCACCATGGGCCGCTCAGCCTTGTCAATCATCCGGGCGGCAGCCTGGATCGCCTGGGGCGGAGGCGCGCTGACGGCGCGGGGGATCGGGCCGGGGATCGGGCCGTCGCCAGCGTCGCCTTCGGTTATGTCCTTCGGCATCACCATGACCACGGGGCCGGGCCGGCCGCTGGTCGCGAGCGCCAGGGCGCGGGCTGTCGTCTTGGCGACCAGCGCGGAGCTTTGCGGCTCCAGCACCGCCTTGGCGACATTCTGGAACATCGAGTGATAGTCGATCTCCTGAAAGGCCTCCAAGCCCTTGGTTGCGGTCGGCACATGGCCAATCACCAGCAGCATCGGCGTCGAATCCTGCCGGGCGACATGCACGCCGATCGAGGCATTGGTCGCGCCCGGTCCGCGGCTGACGAGGCCGATCGCCGGTCGTCCGGTCAACTTCCCATATGCTTCGGTCGCAAAGGTAACGCCGGACTCATGCCGGGGCGTGAACATCCGGATGCGGTTCGAATTCCGCTGGATGGCGTTCAATATCGGCAGATAGCTTTCGCCGGGCACTGAAAAGGCGGCATCGACGCCCCAGGCCAGCAGCGTTTCAACAAGGGCATCACCGCCGTTCATGCAATTCTCTCCGTGAAATCGAGGATCAGATGGAAGCGTAAGCAGGCGCCGCGTTGGCGTAAAGCGGTCGTTGCGCTAGCTATAGGCGCGAAGGGGCTGATCGCCCGGGTTTTTCACGAGGACGGACGTCTCGATGCTGAAATGGATTGCTATTGGCGCGATCGCCATCCTGGCCGCGGCCGGCGTTGCGAGCCGGTACTGGCCGGGCGACGAATTGACGACCGTCCGCATCCCCTTCGGCGACAGCACGGCGGTCGCTCGCGGGAAAGCGGTCTATGCCGAGGCCTGCGCCAGTTGCCACGGCGCCAATCTGGAAGGCCAGCCAAACTGGCGCGAGCGGCTGCCGAACGGCCGCTTGCCGGCGCCGCCCCATGACGAAACCGGGCACACCTGGCATCACGTCGACCAGCATCTCTTCGAGATCACCAAATATGGCGTCGCCAAGTTTGCCGGCCCCGGATATGAAAGCGACATGTTCGCGTTCGAGGGCATTCTGTCTGACAGCGATATCCTGGCGTCGCTCGCCTATATTAAATCGACATGGCCGACGGCGATCCAGCTTCGCCATACGGCGATGAGCAACCCGAGCTAAGACGGCGCTGATCGCGGCAATATGCCCCAAGTATTGGCCGCGATACAGGGTGTTCGAGGTCCTGCGGTCGCCTTGGCCTCCCGACATGCGCCGTTTATAGTCCGCCCCATGACATTTCCCGCACCCTTCAAAGCCTACCGAGGCCGTGTCCGGCCGGAGTGGATCGATTATAATGGCCACATGAACGTCGCCTACTACGTGGCGGCGTTCGATGAGGCGACCGACGCTTTCTACGAAGCGCTCGGCATCGGGCTCAGCTACAAGAACGATAGCGATTGCTCGACCTTCACCCTCGAAGGCCATATCACCTATAACCAGGAGGTCATGGAAGGCGATGAACTCACGTTCACGACGTATCTCTTGGACTGCGACGAGAAGCGCATCCACTATATCCATGAGATGCATCACGCCGAGAAGGGCTATCTCGCGGCCACAAACGAGTTGATCGGCATGCATATCGACATGATCGAGCGCCGCTCCAAAGCGATGCCGCAACATCTGCAAGATCGACTGCAAGCGGCTCTCGCGGCGCATCGGCCCTTGCCAAAGCCGCGACAAGTAGGGCGCGTCATCGGCATCCGCCGGAAAAGCTAGCCGCGGTGCCGCGGATCGCTCAGCATCTCTGCGCCTGGGCGGCCCGCGCGCCAAAGACAAGCTTTCGCGGCATCGTCATTGTGATCGCCGCTGTCGTTATCGGCATTGCGTCGAGCGCGCTCTCGATCGGCTTCCGGGAGGCGATCGGCTCCATTCAGTATCTGGGCTACGGCTTCGCCGACGAAGATTCGTGGCGCCTGTTCGCGGAATTGCCCTGGTATGTGCTCCTGACCGTGCCGACGCTCGGCGGCTTGATTGTCGGCCTTTATATTCGCTGGGTGATGCCGGGAGGGCGGCCGGTCGGCGTGGCGCAAGTTATGGAGGCAAGCGCGCTCCGATCCGGGCGGATGTCGATGCGGGACGGGCTGCACGGCGCTGTCGTCAATTTCTTTTCGCTCGGCGTCGGCGCTTCGGCCGGTCGGGAGGGGCCGGTGGTGCACCTGGGCGCCACGGTTGGCGCGAAGGTCGCCGACATGCTGGGGCTGCCGTCCAGCGGCGCCCGCGTGCTGCTTGGCTGCGGCGTTGCGGCGGCTGTCGCGGCTGCGTTCAACGCGCCGCTCGCCGGGGTCTTTTTCGCGCTCGAGGTCGTCATCGGCCATTATGCGATCGGCGCGCTTGCCCCTATCGTCGCGGCGTCCGTCGTCGCGACGGCCGTGACCCGCGCCGTCTATGGGCCGTATCCGGCGTTTCAACTGGCGCCGTTCGAAATTGGCTCTAATCTTGAGTTTCCGGCTTTCGCGATCCTGGGCGTCGGCGCTGCAGCAGTCGCAATCCTGTTCATGCGCTCCGTCCTCTTTGTCGAGAAAGTCCACGACCGCCTGCATATCCCGTGCTGGGTCCGCCCGGCGCTCGGCGGCTTTCTGGTCGGAGTCATCGCGCTTGGCTTCCCCCAGGTCATGGGCGTCGGATATGGCGCGACGAGCAGCATCCTCACCATGGATTTCGAGCTTGCCTTCCTGGTGGGCCTCGCCATCGCCAAGACGGCCGCGACCGCAATCACGCTGGGCAGCGGCTTTGGCGGCGGCATATTTTCGCCGTCGCTGTTCCTTGGCGCGGCGATCGGCGGCGCCTTCGGCTATATCGCCGGCATGATCGCCCCAGGCGTCCTGGCCCCCAATAGCGATATCTTCGCGGGCGAAGGCGCTTATGCGCTGGTCGGCATGGGCGCATTCGCAGCGGCGACGCTCGGCGCGCCGATCTCGACAATCCTGATGGTGTTCGAAATCACCACTGACTACGCCATGACGACGGCGGTGATGATTGCCGTCGTGGCGTCGGTCGCGACCGTGAACAGCTTGCAGGGCGCCTCGTATTTCCGCGGGCAACTGGCCCGGCGCGGCATCGATGTCGACCGGTCGCGGATCGAAGCAGATCTGCTGCGCGATATTCAGGTTGGCGGGGTCATCAGCAGCGCCTATTCGACGACCTTGCCCGAAGCCTGCCTCCGTGACGTCCGGCTGCAATTGCAAACGGCCGCATTCGGGGAATTGTTCGTCGTTAGCGCCGAACGCCGCCTGATCGGCACCATCACCTTGGCGGACCTGGCGCCGGAAGCCTTCGAGCGGGAATTGGATACGCTCATCGTCGCGCGGGACGTCGCGCGCTTGCATCCGCCGATGCTGGCCGCGGAAGATAGCTTGCAGGATGCGCTTGGCCTGATGGAGAGTCGGTCTGAGGCGCATATTCCCGTCGTCAGGAACCGGGAGAATCGTGAAATCATCGGCGTCGTTCACGAACGGGACGTAATGCTGGCCTACAATCAAGCGTTGGTCAGGTTGCACCGGGAAGAAGGCGCGGCATTTTAGGCGGATCAATCCCGTTTACATAGCCGACGCGGCGCGATAAACACTTCCCACCCAGCCGGGCGGCGACGCCGCTCACCGGCTGTTTTTGTTTGCGGACACCAAAAGCAATGCAACGGAGCGCGGCCCGATGAAGGTTTTGGCTGGAAACAGCAATCGCCCGCTTGCCGCAGCAATCAGCGCCTATCTGAATTTGCCGCTGACGGCTGCGACGATCCGACGATTTTCCGACATGGAGGTCTTTGTCGAGATCGAGGAAAACGTCCGCGGCGAGGATGTCTTTGTCGTCCAGAGCACATCCTATCCCGCAAACGACAATCTGATGGAATTGCTGGTCTGCCTGGACGCGCTGAAACGCGGTTCTGCCAGGCGCGTGACAGCGGTCATCCCCTATTACGGCTATGCGCGCCAAGACCGGAAAACCGGGCCGCGCACGCCGATCACCGCGAAGCTGGTCGCCAATCTGATCACCAAGGCGGGCGCCGACCGAGTCCTGACCCTGGACCTGCATGCCGGCCAGATCCAGGGCTTCTTCGATATTCCAACCGACAATCTGTTTGCCCGCCCGGTCTTCGTGCAAGACATGCGCGAGCGCTTTTCGGGCGATGACCTTGTCGTGGTTTCGCCGGACGTCGGCGGCGTCGTGCGCGCCCGCGCCATCGCCAGCCGCCTGAACGCCGATCTTGCGATCATCGACAAGCGCCGCCCGAAAGCCGGCGTGTCGGAAGTGATGAACATCATCGGCGAAGTCGATGGCCGCAGGTGCATTCTGGTGGACGATATCGTCGATTCCGCCGGCACGCTCTGCAATGCGGCGGTCGCGCTGAAAGCGAAGGGCGCGGCGTCGGTCTCGGCCTATGTGACGCACGGCGTTCTCTCCGGCGGCGCGGTCGCCCGCGTAACGGCGGCCCCGCTGGACGAACTGGTCATCACGGACAGCATTCAGGCTACGGAAGCCGTGCGCGTCGCCCGGAATATCCGCCAGCTTTCGATCGCGCCCTTGCTGGCGGAAGCCGCCAAGCGGATCAGCAGCGAGGAATCGGTGTCGAGCCTATTCGACTGACCACAGGTTTTTTTCGCCCCAATCCGTCCCCCGACGCTTTTCGGGACGTGTGCGGGGCCTAGCGCGTGCGCCGGACGCTCATCTGCCAGTCGGAGGCAGTGGGGGCGGTTCGGCGGAGGCATGGAGCAAGAAAATGAGCGAAATCGAAACAATCAACGTCCAGCGCCGCGATGCGGTCGGGAAAGGCGCTGCGCGCGCCGCACGGCGGGCCGGCATGATCCCCGGCATCGTGTATGGCCTGGATCAGGCGCCCGTCGCGATCGCGCTGGGCGAGCGTGAACTGAATCGCTTGCGCATGCGCGGCGCCGCGTTCTTCTCGCATCTCTATCGCCTGGCCTTCGATGGCCAGGCCATGAGCGTGCTGGCCCGCGACGTGCAGGTCCACCCTGTCACCGACCGGCCGATGCACGTGGACTTCCTGCGGGTCGATGTGAATGAAGCGATCACGGTCGAAGTGCCGGTCGTGTTCATCAATGAAGAAGCCTGCCCGGGCTTGCGCGAAGGCGGCATCCTGAACGTTGTTCGCCATGAAGTCGAAGTCGAGTGCCGTCCGGACGCGATCCCGGAGCAGATCGAAATCGATCTGGCGCAAGCGCAGATCGGCGATTCGCTGCACATCAGCAGCGTGAAGCTGCCGGATGGCGTCAAGCCGACGATCACCGACCGCGACTTCACGATTGCGACGATCGCCGCGCCGTCCGTCATGCCTGACGTCGCCGATGGCGATGCGGAGCCGGTCGAGGCGGATGAAGACGGCCAAAAGGACGACTAGGTCCGGTTCGTCGGGGCCAGGAAAGCAGCAGAGGTAATCGATGCGCGCGATCCTTGGCCTCGGCAATCCTGGCGCTGCTTATGCTGGAAACCGGCATAATGTCGGCTTCATGGCGCTGGATCGATTAGCGGAACGGGCCAATATCGGTCCGTTCCGCAGTCGTTTTCAGGGCATGGCGGCGGAAGGCTCGGTCGGCGGGGAACGTGTCCTGCTGCTGAAGCCCATGACGTTCATGAACGAAAGCGGGCGCGCCGCCCGACAGGCGCTGGATTTTTACAAGATCCCGCCGGAAAATATGATCGTGCTCTATGACGAGCTCGACCTTGCGCCCGGCAAGCTGCGCGTCAAGCAAGGCGGCGGCGCGGCAGGGCATAATGGCATTCGGTCGCTGATCAACCATTGCGGCGCGGACTTCTGGCGCGTGCGCATCGGCATCGGCCATCCCGGACGGCCCGAGCGCGTTCATGGCTATGTGCTCGGCGATTTCGCCAAGAGCGATCGGGATTGGCTCGAGCCGATGCTGGACGCGATCGCGAGCTCGGCAAACGAGATTGCGAGCGCCGACTTTCCCAACCTGATGAACCGCGTCGCGATCGCGATGCAGGCGGCGCGGAACTGACGCCGCTCCCGTCCCGCGTAAGCGCGATCGACGTTACGCTAGGTCCTTGAGCACCTGCCGCCACAAGGTCGACTTCAATTCGAAGCCGACGCCGATTGCGTCGGGCAGGGCGATCCGGCCGGATTCGACCCTCGCGTCGTCGGCGAAACCGCCGAACGGCTGGAAGACCCCCGGATAGCTTTCATTGCCGCCAAGCCCAAGGCCGGCCGCGATGTTCAGCGCAAACTGGTGGCCGCCATGGGGCACGCACCGCCGCGCCGACCAACCGAGTTCCTTGAGCATCGCGAGAACATCGAGATACTCGACCAGGCCATAGGACAATGGCGGGTCGAACTGCAGCCAGTCCCGGTCGCTCCGCATGCCGGCATATCGGATCAGATTGCGGGCGTCCTGGACCGAGAACAAATTCTCGCCAGTCGCCATCGAACCGGGATAGATTTCGCCTAGAACCGCCTGAAGCTGATAGTCCAGCGGATCGCCCGCTTCCTCATACCAGAACAGATTGTAGGGCTTCAGCATCTCGGCATAGGCGATTGCGGTCGCGAGATCGAACCGGCCGTTGGCGTCGACCGCGAGGCGCTGACCGTCGCCGACAACCGCCAGAACAGCTTCGATGCGCGCTTTATCGGCGTCGATGCCGTCGCCGCCGATCTTCATCTTGACGATGTCATAGCCTAGATCGAGATAGCCCCGCATCTCATCCTGCAGAGCTTCCAGACCTTTGCCGGGGTAGTAGTAGCCGCCCGCTGCATAGACGAAGACGCTGGCATCGGCCTGGCCGCCATTGAAGCGGTCGGCGAGCAAGCGCCAAAGCGGGACGCCATGGGCTTTCGCCAGCAGGTCCCAGAGCGCCATGTCGATCGTGCCGACAGCGACCGACCGCTCGCCATGGCCGCCGGGCTTCTCATTGACCCGCATGATGCGATTGACCTTCGCCGGATCAATGAGGCCGTCCTCGCCGACAAGCGCCTTGGGGTCGGCGGCGCGGATGCGCGGGATGAAGCGATCCCGCATCAGCGCGCCTTGGCCATACCGGCCGTTCGAATTGAAGCCGTAGCCGATGACCGGCTTGCCGTCCTTGATCAGGTCGGTGACGACCGCGACGACGCTGCAGGTCATCTGACTGAAATCCACATAGGCATTGCGGATATTGGATTTCAGGGAGACGGTCTTCTCGACGATATCGACAATGCGCATGGTGGGGGCTTCCGCTTCAAGGGACGCTGTTTCATCCAACCCATTGGCTTGAAATGCAAGAGGCGACGCCGTTGCAGGCGCCGCCTCAAGCGGTCGCAAAGCTTCGGGCGAAAGCCCTTTAGGGTCAGACCATAGTCGCGCCGTCATTCCGCCAGACCGCGATGATCGCCGAACGGGGGACGCTATCGCCGCCTTCCGGGAAGTGGCTATCGCCCTTTTCACCAGGATGCTGGATGCCGACGAAAATCGTCCGGCGGTCCGCGCTCCAGGTCAGGCCAGTGACCTCGCACTGCTTCGGCCCGACGAAGAAACGCTTGATCTCGCCGGTTTCAGGATCGGCGACCAACATCTGATTGTTGCCTTGGCCGGCGAAGGCGTCCTTGTCGGAGTAGTTGCCGTCGGTCTGAATCCAGAGCAGGCCGCGCGTATCGAACTTGAGGCCGTCCGGGCTGTTGAACATGTTGTCGGCCGTAATGTTGCTGGACCCGGCAAACGCGTCGGTGTGCTGGGTGGGATTGCCCGCGATTGCAAACAGGTCCCAGGCAAAACCGTCGGCCCCATGGTCGGCGCCGTCGGGAACCCAGCGGACGATCTGGCCGTACGGGTTGCCTTCACGCGGGTTCGGGCCGCCAACCGGCGTCGCGTCGCCGCCGGCATTCGGCTTCTGGCCGCGATTTTTGTTGTTGGTGAGGCAGCAATAGGCCTCGGCCTTATGGGGGTTGACGGCAACCCATTCCGGCCGGTCCATGGTCGTCGCGCCGACGGCGGAGGCCGCCTGACGGGTATTGATCGCGATTTCGGCCTTGGATGCCATGCCTGTCGCCGCGGGGGTCAGGGCGACCCACTGGCCGCGGCCGCCGTCGCTGAATTTCGCGACATAAAGCTGGCCGTCGTCCAGTAGATCCCCATTGTCGCCGCCGGCGGCATAGCGCCCGGCGCTGACGAACTTGTAGATGAATTCCCCGCGCTCGTCGTCGCCGAGATAGACGACGACCTGGCCGTTCGCCGCGATCGCGATTTCGGCGTTCTCATGCTTGAAGCGGCCGAGGGCGGTGCGCTTCTTCGGCATCGACTGGGGATTGGCCGGGTCGATTTCGACGACATACCCAGCGCGGTTCGGCTCGTTCGGATGCTTCGAGATATCGAAGCGCTCGTCGGCGGTCGCCCAGGCATAGCCCCAATCCTTGATGCCGACGCCGTAGCGCTGCTGCGCGGCCGTCTGCACGAGATCGGGATTGCTGGAGGAGAAATAGCCGTTGAAGTTCTCTTCGCAGGCCAGGAAGGTGCCCCAGGGGGTACGGCCCGCGCCGCAATTGTTCCAAGTGCCGAGAGAGCTTTCGCCCTTTGGATCGGCGGTAGTCTTCATGAGGTCATGGCCGCGCGCCGGACCGGTGATCGCCATCGGCGTATCGGCGGTGATGCGGCGGTTGAACGGCGAGTCCTTCACGACCGACCAACCGTCGCCGGCGTTCGTCAGCTCGAAGATGGAGACGCCGTGTCCGGCCTTGCCTTTGGCGACATCGTCGGCGGTTTCCGGCTTCTTCGAAGCGTTGGCGCCATAAATGATGTCGCGGTTCACATACTCATTGTTGACCGCCATGATGGTGCGGCCGTTGTGATGGAAGATTTCCATGCCGTCATTGTTGTCGCCGAACGCCATTGCCTGGGAAGCTGCGTCGCCACGGGTCGCGGGATCGAAGTCTTTCCCATAGGACCAGAGCGGGTCGCCCCAGCGGACGAGGGGACGCCAGCTGAAGCCTTCCGGCACCGTGACCGTGTCAAGGGTGTTGGCGGCGACTGGCTTGAACGCGAGGCGGCTGACGCTGCTTGCGGCGCGGACGCTCCGCGGCAGGGCCGTGGCCGCGCCCAGCACGACCGCGGCGGCGCCGGCGCCGCGCATGAAGGCGCGCCGGGACAGCGCTTTCTCGACCAGGACGTCGAAGTCGGTCCGGTCGGGGCGCGGGTAGTTCATTTCATCGAATTCGTCGAAAGATACACGATCGGACATCTGGCTCTCCTGCTGGATTTGCGTCGCTAATGGGCTGCTTCTGCCAACCCTTCATGACGGCCTGATGACAGCCTGCCGACGCGCCGGGGCCTTGCCTTTCGGAGTAATTCGGTCCAAATAAGAATTCGTAATGTTTTGATACGGATTACCGCCCCATGCTGCGATTAAGCAAGATGACGGATTACGCGGTCGTGGTGATGGGCCGCCTGGCCTCCCGCCCCGATACGCGCCAGTCAGCGGCAGAAATCGCTGAGGCGACCGGCCTGCCGCCGGCGACTGTCGGCCAGGTCTTGAAGGCGCTTGGCGCGGGCGGACTGGTTTCCGGCGCCCGCGGCGCCCAGGGCGGCTACGTGTTGTCACGGACGCCGGCCGAGATTTCCGTCGCCGAGATCGTGACCGCGCTCGACGGTCCGGTGGCGATCACCGCCTGCGTCGAAGGCGCGGACGACCCGTGCACGGTGGAGAGCGTCTGCCTGCTGCGCGGCAGTTGGGATGCGGTCAACGACGCGATTGAAACCGCTCTCTCGAATGTCAGCCTCGCGGACATGCTGGCCCCGCTCTTCAATTTCAAAGTCCAACCCACAGCCACGGAGCAGCGACCATGAACGCCACCGCTGAAACCGTCGCCGACGTCGAGCGCCTCGCTGAGCGCTACAAGTATGGCTTCGTGACGGACATCGAATCCGATACGGCCCCGAAGGGCCTTTCCGAAGATGTCATCCGCTTCATTTCCGCCAAGAAGGAGGAGCCTGAATGGCTGCTCGACTGGCGGTTGGCGGCCTACCGCCGCTGGCTTGAAATGCGCGAGCCCGATTGGGCGAAACTCGGTTATCCGCCGATCGACTATCAGGATGCCTACTACTATTCCGCGCCGAAGAAAGGCGACGGTCCGGCCAGCCTCGACGAGGTCGACCCCGAATTGCTCCGCACTTACGAAAAGCTCGGCATTCCCCTGAAAGAACAGGAAATGCTGGCGGGCGTCCGGAATGTCGCGGTCGACGCCGTGTTCGACAGCGTTTCAGTCGCGACGACGTTCAAGGCGAAGCTGGCGGAAGCTGGCGTGATCTTCTGCCCAATTTCCGAGGCGGCGCGGGACTATCCCGATCTCGTCCGGAAATACATGGGCTCGGTGGTGCCGACCGACGACAACTACTTCGCGGCGTTGAACTGCGCGGTCTACACGGACGGGTCGTTTGTCTACATCCCGAAGGGCGTTCGCTGCCCGATGGAGCTGTCGACCTATTTCCGCATCAACGCCTTGAATACCGGCCAGTTCGAGCGGACCCTGATCATCGCCGACGAAGGCTCCTATGTCAGCTATCTCGAAGGCTGCACGGCGCCGATGCGCGACGAGAACCAATTGCACGCCGCCGTGGTCGAGTTGATCGCCCACAAGGACGCGGAGATCAAATATTCGACCGTGCAGAACTGGTATCCAGGCGACGAGAACGGCAAGGGCGGCATCTACAATTTCGTGACCAAGCGCGCGCTCTGCGAAGGCGACCGCTCGAAGGTAAGCTGGACTCAGGTCGAAACCGGCTCGGCAATTACCTGGAAATATCCGAGCTGCATCCTGAAAGGCGACGACAGCCAGGGCGAGTTCTACTCGGTCGCGATCACCAATCATATGCAGCAGGCCGATACCGGGACGAAGATGATCCATATGGGCAAGCGCACGCGCTCGCGTATCATCTCCAAGGGCATTTCGGCGGGAAGGGCGCAGAACACCTATCGCGGCCTCGTCAAGATGCTGCCGACGGCGGCGAAGGCGCGGAACTTCACCCAGTGCGACTCGCTGCTGATTGGCAACCGTTGCGGCGCCCACACATTCCCGTATATCGAGAGCCAGAACCGGTCGGCGCGGGTCGAGCATGAAGCTACGACCTCGAAGATCAGCGAAGATCAGTTGTTCTATTGCCGCCAGCGCGGCATCGGCGAGGAAGCCGCCGTGGCGCTTGTCGTCAACGGCTTCTGCCGGGAAGTCTTACAGCAATTGCCCATGGAGTTTGCCGTCGAAGCGCAGAAGCTTGTCGGCATAAGCCTTGAAGGCAGCGTGGGTTAGGAACGAATGCGATGCTGAATATCAAAGATCTCCATGTCTCTCTGGATGGCAAGCCGATCCTGACGGGCCTTTCGCTGACTGTGCCTGCGGGCGAAGTCCACGCGGTCATGGGACCGAACGGCGCGGGCAAGAGCACGCTTGCCTACACGCTGGCCGGGCGGGACGGCTATGAAGCCCAATCGGGGTCGGCCACGCTCGGCGACGCGGATCTGTTGGGGCTGGAGCCGGAAGAGCGAGCGGCGCTCGGCCTGTTTCTCGCGTTCCAGTACCCGGTCGAAATCCCAGGCGTCGCCGGCATGACCTTCATCAAGACCGCGCTCAATGCCGTACGCAAAGCCCGCGGCGAGCCGGAGCTTACGGCGCTGGAATTCCTGAAGCTGGTCCGCGCCACGCTCAAGGACCTCAGCATGGATGAGGCGATGCTAAAGCGGCCGGTCAACACCGGCTTCTCCGGCGGGGAGAAGAAGCGCAATGAAGTGCTGCAGATGGCGCTGCTGCGGCCGAAATTCTGCATCTTGGACGAAACCGACAGCGGGCTCGACATCGACGCCCTGAAGGTGGTGGCCGACGGCGTCAACCGCCTGCGCGCGCCGGATCGCGGCATGCTGGTCATCACCCATTATCAGCGCCTGCTCGACTATATCCGCCCCGACAAGGTGCACGTGCTCGCCAGGGGCCGGATCATTCGGACCGGCGGCCCGGAATTGGCGCTTGAGCTCGAGGAGAAGGGCTACGGCGACATTCTGGCGGGATTGGCCGCCTGATGGCGCGCGCCACCGATCCCATCGGCGTCGCCGCATTTGAAGGCGGGTTTGCCCTGCCATCGGGCGAACCCGGCTGGCTTACGGCGTTCAGGGGCGCCGGCGCCGCGCGCTTCCGCGAAGTCGGCCTTCCGACCAATCGAGATGAAGCTTGGAAATACACGAGCCTACGCCCGCTTGCTCGCGCGAAATATGAACAGGTTGACGCACTCGCCGAAGGCGCCGCGATCCCGAAGCCGTTGATCGCGGGCGCGGCGCAGGCGGTCTTCGTGAACGGCCGGCTCAATGCCGATCTCTCCGATCTCGACGGCCTCGACGCCGCCGTGCAGCCCTGGGCGCGCGTCGCGACAGCGCAATGGCTCGCGGATACGGTGACGGCCAACCCGCCGAACCAGGCGATGTACGCCCTGAACGCCGCCGCCTTCACCGATGGCCTTGCCATCCGGGTCGAGGCAGGCAGCGCGCTCGCGCGGCCGCTGGAGATCGTGTTCCTGGCGGCGCCCGGCGCACGCCCGCGGATGTGGCATCCCAGGCTCGCCATCGACCTTGCGCCGAATGCTCGCGCGCTCATTCTCGAGCGCCATATCGGCCTTGAGGACGGCGCATATCTCGCCAATCACGGCGCCGATATCCGGCTCGGCGACGGCGCCGTGCTCGTTCACGCAAAAATCCAGACCGAGGCAAAAGACGCGCGTCATCTGGCGATGACCCGGGTCGATGTCGGCCGGAATGCGCTCTACGACAATTTCGTGTTGACCCTGGGCGCGGGCCTCTGCCGGAACGAAGCAGCGGTCAGTTTGTCGGGGACCAAGTCGGAGGTGCGCTTGAATGGCGCCTATGCCATTGATGGTCGTCAACATGCCGATCATACCAGCCGCATCGACCATCTGGCCGAGGATACGCGCTCCCGTCAGGTCTTCGCGGGCGCCATCGACGGGCAGGCGCGGGGCGTGTTTCAAGGCCAGATCGTCGTCGACCGACTGGCCCAGCGCACCGACGGCCATCAGCTCAATAGAGCGCTGCTGCTCTCCGATCAGGCGGAAATCGACGCCAAGCCGATCCTCGAGATCTACGCCGATGACGTGAAATGCAGCCACGGCGCGACCGCCGGCGATATCGACGACGACCAATTGTTCTACCTGCGCGCCCGGGGCATCCCAGCCGTGCAAGCGCGCCAGCTTGTCGTGCGGGGCTTCCTTGCCGAAGCTGCGGCCGGCTTGTCCGACGAGACCGTCCGAACCGTCATTCTGGACGCCATCGACGGCGCGCTCGGACTGGAGATTGCATCATGACCGCCGCGATGCGCGCCGTTGAACGGCCAAATTACGATGTCGAAGCGATCCGCGCCGACTTCCCCGTGCTGCATCAGCAGGTGAACGGCCACGATCTGGTGTTTCTGGATACGGCCGCGAGCGCCCAGAAGCCCCGGCAGGTGATCCAGGCCATGGTCGACATCATGGAACGCGATTACGCGAACGTGCACCGCGGGGTCTATGCGCTCTCCCAACGCTCGACCGACATCTTCGAAGCCGCCCGGGTCAAGACCGCGCGCTTCCTGAATGCGCCCGACGAGAACGCGATTGTCTTTGCCCGCGGCGCGACGGAAGGCATCAACCTCGTCGCTTATTCCTATGGCCAACGGCTTGGGCCCGGCGACGAGATCGTGACCACGGAATTGGAGCACCACTCCAACATCGTACCGTGGCAGTTGCTGGCGGAGCGGCAAGGCGCCACGGTCAAGTTCATCCCGATGACCGACGCGGGCGAACTGGATATGGACGCAGCACGCAGCCTGATCGGCCCGCGCACCAAGATCGTCGCCGCCGCCCATGTAGCCAACACTATGGGAACCGTGCTGCCGATCGCGGAACTGGCGGCGCTCGCCCACCGCTACGGCGGGGTCATGCTGGCGGACGGCTGTCAGGCCGCGCCCCATATGCCCGTCGACGTGCAGGCGCTCGGCGTCGATTTCTATGCTTTCTCCGGCCACAAGCTTTATGGCCCGACCGGCATCGGCGCGCTCTACGGCCGCCCGGACATCCTGACCGACATGCCGCCCTTCCAGGGCGGCGGCGAGATGATCGAGACGGTCACCCTGACCGGGTCCACATATCAGGCGCCGCCGCATCGCTTCGAGGCTGGCACCCCAGCGATTGTCGAGGCGGCCGGGCTGGGCGCCGCGATTGACTACGTGCAGTCCATCGGCCTTGAGGCCATATCCGCCCATGAAGCCGCGGTTACGGCCCATGCGGAGGCGCAATTGCGCGCCATGCCCGAGGTGGTCTTCACCGGCCAGCCTGGGCGCAAGACCTCGGTCCTGTCGTTCAACGTCAAGGGCGCCCACGCCCACGACGTCGGGACCATACTCGACCAGATGGGCGTTGCTGTTCGGGCGGGTCAGCATTGCGCCCAGCCGGTGATGGAGCGGTTCGGCGTCCATGCGACGGCCCGCGCCAGTTTCGGCATGTACAACACCCAGGCGGAAGCGGACGCGCTCGTTGCGGCCGTCGCCAAAACCATCGAGATATTCAAATGACCGGCGCCATGCACCAGCACTTCCGCATGTTTATGGATCACGACGGGCCGGACGCCCGCGAAGGCGACTTCCGCGCGCGGCGCGGCGCGCCCTTGCCCGAAGGTCAGGCCATCGGGACGCGCGAAGACGCCATCGCCGCCATGAAGACCGTCTACGACCCTGAAATCCCAGTCGATATCTGGGAGTTGGGGCTGATCTACACGATTGATATCGACCCGAAGGACGGCGCTGTCGTCATTCAGATGACCTTGACCGCGCCCGGATGTCCGGTCGCAGGCGAAATGCCGGGCATGGTCGCCGACGCGCTGGTCGCCGTGCCGGGCTTCGGCGAGATCGAGGTCACGCTGACCTTCGACCCGCCCTGGACGCCCGAGCGCATGTCCGATGAAGCGCGGGTCGCGCTCGACTGGTTCTGATAGGAGGCTGGACTATGAACGCTCGCCAATTACCCCCGATGGTGACATTGACCGACCGCGCCGTCGCCCGCGTCAAGCATCTGATCTCCCGGAGCCAGAAACCCGTGCTTGGCCTGCGCATCGGCGTCAGCGCGCGCGGCTGCTCCGGCCTGTCCTATTCGGTGGATTATGCCGAGGAGCCGAAGCGCTTCGAGGAGGTGATCGACCAGGACGGCGTCAAGGTGCTGATCGATCCGGCCGCGACCATGTTCCTGATCGGGTCGGTGGTCGATTATGAGGAAAGTCAGTTTTCCTCAGGCTTCACCTTCAAGAATCCCAATGCCGTCGGCGCCTGCGGGTGCGGCGAAAGCTTCTACGTCGATCCCAAACACGCGGAAGCGAACGCGAATCCCCCGCACGCCTGACGTGCGCGGCTGAGCAGCGTCGCAGGCTATTCGGAAGCCGGCAGGCCGCCATGCAGGGCGGCGATATCGTGCGCCATACGCTCGAACCGCCGCCGGACAGGCAGCCAGAAGGTCGGGTCGGTCACGATATAGAACAGGTCCCGGCGCATCCCATCCAGAACCATCTCGCCGACAGCTTCAGGCGCGAGGCCACGGGTCTTGAGCGCGCGGTCGATCGCCCGCATTGCGTCCGCCGAGATTTGCGGCGGGCGCGATGCGCCGAATGCGGCTTGGCGGTTCCGCCGGCTCTGATTGATGTTGGTGTTCACATATCCGGGGCAAAGCGCCGAGACGCCGATAGTCGTGCCCGCCAGATCATCGCGAAGGGTTTCCGTCAACCCAATGACCGCGAACTTCGACGTGTTGTAGATGCCGATATCGCGCATGGGAAACAGCCCTGCGACGGAGGCTGTGTTGACGATATGGCCCGGCTCGCCATGGCGCGTCATCGCGGGAAGGAACGCCAGCAGTCCGTTGATCACGCCCATCAGGTTGACCGAGAGCACCCAGTCCCAATCGTCGCCGCGGGCGATCTGCAAGGGGTCGGCCGTGCCGACGCCGGCATTGTTGCAGAGCATGTGGATCGGTCCGTGGGCCGCTTCGATCTCGCCCGCGACCTGCCGCATCGCCTGACGGTCGGTCACATCGACGACCGCGCCTGCCGCATCGATGCCGGTGGCCACGAGCTTCGCCACGGCCGCATCGAGGGCCTTCGCCTCGATATCCAGCAGCATCGGGCGCGCGCCGGCCTTGCCGAATGCCGACGCGAGGCCATAACCGATGCCCGATGCGCCGCCCGTGATGACAGCGAGACTGCCCTTGACGTCCTTCATCCGCCGGCCGCCTTCAAAAGCGCTTCGGCTTCATCCGCCGTATAACCGAGGCTCCCCAGGACCGCCTGCTGGTCAGCTGCGAGCGCTGGCGCGGCTTCGGCGCGGGGTGGCAGGCCCGGTTGCCGCACGCCGGGACCGATAGTCTTGACCGTCTGACCGCCCGGCGTCTCGAGTTCGATAATCTGCCCGGTGGTTTGGCTGAACGGACTGTCGAGCGCCCGACCGACATCATAAACCGGGGCTGCCGGAACCTCGCCCGCAAAAAGCGCCATCCAGGCGTCCGTCGTCTTGCCCGAAAGCGCGTCGTCCAGAAGATCGGTCAGGAGATCCCGATGGGCGAGGCGGCCCTGGAATGTCCGAAACCTGTCGTCGGCGGCGAGGTCCGGCCGCCCAAGCTTGCGGCACAACACCGGCCAGAACTTCTCCTTGTTACACATCAGGAAAATCCAGCTGTCCTGGGTCTTGTAGAGCTGGCTCGGCACAAGATTGGGATGGGCGGAGCGCAATTCCCGGCCGACGGTCTCGCCGAGCGTCATGTGCCAGGCGGAGACGTAGCAAAGGTTCGTCATCGCGACGTCATAGAGGCTGACGTCATAGTCGCCGCCCATCCCGGTCGTCCGGGCGCCGACGATGCCGGAAACCATGGCGATCGCAGCTTGGAGACCTGTCGAGAGATCGACGATCGACAGGCCCATGCGCGATGGCGGCCCGCCTTTCTCGCCGGTGACGGAGAGATAGCCGCATTCCGCCTGCATCAGAAAATCATAGCCCGGCCAGGCGGCGCGGTCGCCGGTCCGGCCATAGGCCGAGAGATGAACGCAGACGAGGCGAGGATTGATGGCCTTCAGGCTGTCATAGTTCAGGCCAAGCCGGTCCGGAATATCGCCGCGGAGATTGTTGAAGACCGCGTCCGCCGTCGCCGCAAGCCGCCGGAACGCAGTCTGGCCATCGGTCGACTTGAGGTCCAGCACGATCGAGCGCTTGTTCCGGTTGAACGCCTGGAAGAACAGGCTGTCACCGGGCGGCGTCCGCTCGTTCGGATGTTTGACATGGCGGCCGACATCGCCGCCGTCCGACCCGTTCTCGACCTTGATGATCTCGGCGCCGAGATCGGCAAGCTGCATCGCGCCATGCGGTCCCGCGCCATACTGCTCGACTGCGACGATGCGCACGCCTTCCAGCGGGCGACGGGGGGCGGGCATCAGATCGGATTCCGCTGGACGAGCTGGCGGGCGATCAGGATGCGCTGCAACTCATTCGTGCCTTCGCCGATCACCAGGAGCGGGGCGTCCCGATAGAACCGCTCGACCGGGAATTCCTTGGAATAGCCGTAGCCGCCATGCACGCGCATGGCTTCCATCGAGTTGGTGACTGCGGCTTCGGTGGCGAACAGCTTCGCCATGCCGGCTTCCATGTCGCAGCGGTCGCCACGGTCGAAGGCTTCGGCGGCGGCCCGCGTCAGGTGGCGCGCGGCTTCGACATTGGTCGCCATGTCGGCCAGCTTGATCTGAATGGATTGGTGCTCGGCGATCGGCTTGCCGAAGGTTTCGCGCTGCTGGGCATATTTCACGGACTCCTTCAGCGCCGCCGACGCGACGCCGACGCCGCGCGCCGCCACATTAATGCGGCCAAGCTCCAGCCCGCCGAGCGCGTGGCGCAAGCCCAGGCCCTCGACGCCGCCGATCAGCCGGTCGGCGGGAATTCGGTAGTTATCGAAAACCAGTTCGGCCGAATCGATCCCCTTGTAGCCAAGCTTTTCCAGCTTCCGGGAGACTGCGAAGCCAGGGCCTTTCTGGGCGAGAAACAAGCTCGTTCCGGCATGTCGAGGCTTGGCCGCCGGGTCGGTCTTCACAAGGAGCGCGAAGACCGTGCCGTGAATGCCGTTGGAAATCCACGTTTTTGTGCCATTGACGACATAAGCGTCGCCGTCGCGCTTGGCCGTAGTGCGGATCGCCTGCAAATCGGTGCCGCAATTCGGCTCCGTCAGGGCGAGGCCGCCGCGGATTTCACCGGTTGCGAATTTCGGCACCCAGGTCCGCTTCTGATCTTCTGTGCCGTGGCGGATGACGGCCGAAGACATGATGAGGTGGGAATTGAAGATGCCCGACAGCGACATCCATGTCTCAGAGACCAATTCGACGATCTTGGCGTAGGTCGTCGTCGGCAAACCGAGGCCGCCATATTCGGCTGGGATGATCGCGCCGAACAGGCCAAGCTCCTTCATGCCCTCAACGATATCGGCGGGATATTCGTCGTCATGCTCAAGCGCCATCACATAGGGGCGCACGTCGCGCGCCAGGAATTTTTCGATCGCATCCATGATCTGACGCTCGTCTTCGGGCGTGATCGTTGCTTTGGGAAACGCGCTATCCATGGGGCGATGCTCCGTGGGGGTCAAAAGGGGCAGGGAGGCCAGACTGATGTTGTGCCTCGCTCAAGCGCCCGGCGCTAGTAGGGGCAGATCGAGAATCGCTGACAGGGCTTCGAGCGCCGGTTCGGGCGCGTCCACCTTGATCGTCGTCATGCCCATCGCGCGCGCCGTTTTCAGGTTGACGCCGAGGTCATCCAGAAAGACGACTTCGTCGGCCCGGCAGCCGACCGCCGCGAGGGCATGTTCGTAGAAGGCCCGCTCCGGCTTCCGGACGCCGATCTTGCTTGATTCGATTACATGGTGGAAAAGCGCCATGACCTCCTGGAGCGCCGCCGCCTGGTCCGGCGGGCGCGGTAGCTTCGCGACATTGTTCGTCAGGCAGGCGATTGTGAATCGGCGACGGACAGCCTTGAGGGCGGCGACCATCACCGGACGCGGCTCGCCCGCGAGGCAGGCCAGAACCCTGTCGCCCGGCACGGAATGGCCAAGCGCCTTGGATTCCGCTTCGAAGAGACGCGAAAAAGTTGCGCGGTCAATCTCGCTTCTTTCGAATTGCGCCCAGGCATTCGCGTCGGGATTGATTCGGTTGACAGAGGCGATAAAGCCGGCCGGCAGCCCGGATTCCGCCTCCAAACGGGCAAAAGCTTCAAACGGACTGGAGGTGACGACCCCACCGAAATCCCAGAATACCGCCTTGACGTTAGACATAAAAATTCTCCATAGTTTCAATGAAGTCAGGCGGATAGTCCCTGACTTCAGGTCCGAGGGACCGGGCGGCATGCATGTTTTGGATGCGATGAGGGCGCGCCGGACCGCGCGCGCATTCAAACTGCGCGCGCCGAACAGGGCCATAATCGAGAGCATTCTTCGGAATGCCGTGAAATCCCCGAGCGAAGGGAATAGACAACCCTGGAGAGTTATCGTCTGCTCCGGTGACGCTTTGGCGGATATGGTGAACGCAGCTGTCGCCCATGAAGCGAGCGCGTCCGCCAAGCCGCAAACCGCGGCGCCCGGAACCGCGGCGGATGTCGGCATGGCGCGCCGAAGCGGCCTTCGGTTCTTCGAGGCGCCCGTCGGTATCCTGTGCCTGATCGGCGGAGATGCCGGGCCCGGCGACTGGCTCGATCACGGCGGCTTCGTCAATGCCATTGCCCTTGCCGCCATGGGCTATGGCGTCGATACCTGCATCATCAGCGAATTTCGCGGCCTGGAAGAGCCGCTCGCGCAGCAGTTCGGGATAGAGGCAGGCGAACGGATCACCGTCGGCATCGGCCTTGGCTACGGAGAATTTACGACGAAATCGGCTAGCGACCGAAACCCGTTCGACGCTATTGCGACCTTCCGCTGGCAATGACTGGCAGTTCATTGCCTGGGCGGCGCCGAGAAGCGATCCGGCGCCAGCGCGGTCGCCGATAAAGCTAACTTCGGCAAGGTGTGGGCGATTGGCGTGCCCTCCAGCAACGCCGTCGCGACGGCCGCCATGGCTGGGGCTGTCTGAATGCCATACCCGCCCTGGCCGGCGAACCAGAAGAAGCCTGGCGCCGCACAATCGAACCCGACGACCGGCGTCTTGTCGCTCGTGAAACTGCGAAGGCCTGCCCAACTGCTTTCGATCCGCCGGATCGGCAGATCGGCCGCCCGTTGGATCCGGTCCGCGCCGACGGCGATATCCAGTTCGTCCGGGCTGGCGTCATGGGGCGGCATCGGCGTTTCATCGGCCGGCGAGCCGAGGATGAGGCCGGCATCGGGCTTGAAATAGAATTGCTCGTCGACGTCGATCACCATCGGCCTATCGCTGAGGTTCAGACCCGCCGGTCCCTTGAACAGAAACGCGGTCCGGCGTTTCGGCGTGATTTCGATCTTCTGCGCGCCCGCCAATGCTGCGACCTCCGACGCCCAGGCGCCAGCCGCATTCACGACGATTCCAGCCGTGACGGCGCCCGTCGGCGTTTCAAGCCGCCATCCGTCATTCAGTCTCGCGAGGTCGGTTACAGGCGCATCGGTCCGAATATCGACCCCAGCCGCCTTCGCGCCCCGCAGGCACCCCTGGAGAATGGCGTTGACGTCCATATCCATGGCGTCGGGCTCATAGGCTGCAAGCGCTGCATAATCCTGACGCAGCATTGGCGCCAGCGCCCGCGCTTCGGCCGCCCCGATCAACTGGACCTGGGGCGCTTGCCGCTGCACGTCGAGGGTTTCCGCTTCCAGCTTGTCAGCCTGCGCTCGCGTCGCAATCACCATGGCGCCGCGGGGCGTAAGGAGCGGATGGTCGGCAAATCCCGCTGGCGGGGCGTCGTAGAAAGCGCGAGAAGCGACGGTCAAGGCCCGGATCGCCGCATTACCGTAAGCTTGCGTATAAAGCGCCGCCGAGCGGCCCGTCGCATGATATCCAGGCTGACTTTCCCGCTCCAGCAGCAGGATGCGGCGAACGCTTCTGGCTGACGAATTGGCGAGTCGATAGGCGAGGCTGGCGCCCGCTATTCCGCCGCCGACAATGGCGATATCAAATCTAACGGGCATGGGCGCTGTTAGACGACGCCTTCGGCCTTGAGCATGGCGATGGCGCTCCGGAAAGCGGCGTCGGTCTCATCGAGCTCCCGAGGCCCATGGGCGGCGGAAATTGTGCCGCCCGGCCATCCGTTCATATCGACGCCATTCAGCAACATCGCGAGGCGCAGCTTCTGCGCGACCCCTGGAGCATTGCCCTTCAACTCCATGAAGGGCAGGGCGAGCGGGTCGAAGCTGTCCGGCCCGATGCCGGCGCGCGCCGCGGGATTGGTGAAGACGTGAACGGCGGAATGCTCGCCGTAAGCCGCCCAAGCCAACCCGGCCTCGCGAATCGCCTGATTGAGGCGCGCCCGCATGGCGTCGCCAAAGGCGTTGGCGCGGTCGCAGGCTGCAGTCGTGGCGATCAGTCGGAGCGCTGTCAGACCGGCGGCGGCGGCGACAGGATTGGCGTTGTAGGTGCCCTGATGGCCGATCTTCTCGAAGCCGCCGGCGCGGGCTTTCTCGAAGTCCAGCAAGTCGAAGATATCGGCTTTGCCCGCGACCGCGCCGCCGGGCAGGCCGCCTGCGATGATCTTGGCATATGTCGCAAGATCGGGCGTGACACCAAGCGCCGCCTGGGCGCCGCCCGGCGCCACCCGGAAGCCCGTCACGACCTCATCGAAAATCAGAAGCGCCCCGGCAGCCTCGGTCGCCTCGCGCAGGAACGCGAGGAAGCCTGGCGCGGTCGGGACCATGCCGGTCGACGATCCTGTCGGCTCGAGAATGATGCCGGCGATGTCCCCAGCCGCGAGCGCCGCCGTGACGCCGTCGCGGTCGTTGGGATCGACCAGGACGACGCCTGCTGCGACGCCGTCGAGCACGCCTGCGGTCGCGGTTCCGTCATAGTGGTTGGCCTGGCCAGGCGCCATGTGATCGTTCCAGCCATGGAAATGCGTCCGGAAGCGGAGGATCTTCGAGCGCTTCGTATAGGCGCGCGCCAGCCGGACCGCCATCAGCGTCGCCTCGGTGCCTGAGGAGGTGAAGCGGATTTTCTCGGCGCAGGGCACCATCGACAGCACTTGCTCGGCCCATTCCACCTCAAGCGCGTGGCTGGCGCCGAAATGCGTGCCCTTGGCATAAGCTGCATGGACGGCCGCCGCGACGTCCGGATGGTTATGGCCCAGGATGAGCGCGCCGTGGCCGCCGAAATAGTCGACATACTCATTGCCGTCGACATCCCACTTCCGTGCCCCGTCGGCGCGGTCGATATAGACGCCATAAGGTTCAAGATGCCGCGAATCGTGGGTGATGCCGCTTGGGAAGGATGCAAGCGCCCGCTTTGCCAGCGCTTCCGAACCGGCCGTCTTCTGCCGGTAGGCGGCGACGATAGGGGAATTGGATAATGCGCTGTCAGGCATCGGACGCTCCAGTTCAGGGATGTGATGCTCCAGTCTACTGTGTCTCGGACGGCGGGGAAACGGCGCGCCCACAGAGGCGGGTCAAGGGTCGTTGTTCGTCTGCGATGGCGCGGCCGGCGCGCGCGGGCCTGAGAAAGCGTCCCGCAGAATGCCGGGCGCAAGGGCGGAAAGCGCGTTTACCTCAAACTCCGGATCGTCCAGAGCGCCGAAGGCCTTGTAATTGGCGGCGAACAGTCCCTCGCGTTTCGCTCCGGTCAGCAACGCGCCCAGCACCGGAATGGCGGCGAGGATGCGGGAAAAGCCATAGGCAGGCGTGATCGCGCCGGAAATGTCGAGAAACTCCTGGCGAAAATCGATGATGCCGCGCGCGCTGACGCCAAGCGCGTCGCCCGATAAGCGGCCGTCGCTCAAGGTCAGTTGGCCGCCGGCATAACGCCCGATCGCCCCAATGCGATCGAAGGCGATGTGATCGGTCCGGGAAAGCGAATCGACGAGACCGCCCGACTTTCCGCCGGCAAACCGGCTCAATGCGGTTTTTGAAACCGTAAAGTCCCGGACGCGCAGGTCCAGGCTGAGACTGTCATCGCGCGCCCGGTCGATCGTCAGCCGCATCGGCCCGTCGGCGACGCCAGCCGTCACATTGGCCGCCGCCAGCAGCTTGCCGAAGTCGCTCGCAGTCAGGACGATCTGGTTGTCGTCCGCGGGATTTGTGCCGACGGCCAGCGCGCCGCCAGGATACTGGGCGGCGCCCGCCAGCGCGACCGGCCAATCGTCCATCACGGTCGCGGAAGCCTTGAGGTTCGCCAGCTCCAGATGTTTGGTGAGGCGCGCCGCATCGGTCGATATCGTGAGGACGCGGCGCATCGCCGGCGCGGGCAGGCCGTTCCGGCCTGCAACGGCGTCCTTCGGCGGCGCATCCAGTTTGAAGAGCGGCCTGAGGTCCATGCGCTTGCCGGATATTCGAACGCTTTCCTCACTATCCCCAAGTAGGATTTCGGCGCGGAGATCATGGCCCGCCCCAAGCAGGCGCCGGACGCCGACCCGTCGGATTTCGCCATCGGCAAACTGGATGTCGGCATCCATTTCCAAATCGGCTGCGCGGAGCGCGATGCCGTCGATGCGCACCGGCGCGCCGTTCTCCAGAATGATCTTGGACTTGACGCTCGCCGGCCGGCCCTTTGGCTTGATCCACCCGATTTCCTGCGCCAGCAAGGTGGCGTCCGTGAGGTCAGCTACGACGGCGATCTCGTAGCGCTCCCGCGGGCGCACGACGATATCGAAGGTCGCCGGGGTAGCGCCTGTCAGTCTTCGGCTGATTGCCCGTCCGCCAATGCCAAGCGCCTGACGGACAGCGCGGGTCAAGCGCCAGTCGCCGGTAAAGCGCGCGCGCTCGTCGCCGGGGCCGAATGCGATCACGCCATCGAAGCTCACTGGTTGATCCAGCAGCGTCCCGACGCCGCCGACGTCCAGTTGCTGCGGGGTCACCTTGATCGCGAGGCGCTTGGCGGCGAGATCCCAGCCGTTTACGGCCTTCGGGACGAACGCCTTGGCGATCGCGCCTGTCGCCACCAGATCGATATCCGCCATCTGCAATGCGTCGATCAGGGGAAACTTCAGCTTGATGCGGCCGTCGACCGCGCCGCGGGCCTTCGTCGGATCGATGCCGAGCCATTCGGCGTAACGGAGCGGCGGGCGATTGAGGATCGTCAGCAGCGCGTCGGCGGGACCCTGGACCGCACTGTCGACCGCGATCATCTCGCGTTTGGCGCCCAGGTCATAGATCCTGACCGTCGCTTGATTCGTCTTCATCGCGCCGATGACGCCACGATCGACTTTGATCTCGATGACATCGTCAAAGAACCGTCCCCGACCGCTGACGCCGGTGACTGGCGGCAAGGGCGGCCAATAGCGGATCGCCAGATCCTTGCCGGCAAACGAGCCGGATACCTTCATCGGCGCGCCGGCCGTCTGCTGAAATTCGAAGTCGGCTTCCGTTAGGGTCCCGGCGGTGATGTTCTCAGCGATCCAGACGCGGCCCCCCGGCGCCAGCGATTTCGGCCACAGCCGGACAAGCTTCGCGATGTCGAACGCCCCGGTCTTCAGAAATGCCGACGCGGTTTCGATCGCCCCGGCCGCCGTCAACCCGAAGCGACCTTCGCCCGCGACCGCGACGCCGTCGAGCCGTCCGGTCAGCCCCGACAGCGAAAACGTGCGGGTCGCCGCATCATAGGCCGCGAAACCGCTTGCCGCGCTCAAGGCGAGCGGCTCGGCATAGAAATCCGGATGGCGGAATGCGCCGCTGCCGCTGATCCGCGTCTCTGCGCTCACGAATGCGCCGTCGCGCACCGTCACGTCGAAATCGGCCGCTGCAGAGATCGACACCCCCTTCAAGGCGTCGTCCAGGCCGAGCAGGCGGGCCAGCGCAGCGCCGTCGACATGATCCAGTCGGCCGGACGCCTGATAGACATCTCCCCCCTCAGGGCCGGCGGCCTCCGGTCGGACGGCGCCCGCGCCGATCAGGATCGGCCGGTCGCCGCCAATTCGGAATCCCGATATTATCAACGTGCGGGCCGGAATGTCGGCGCGGAGTTCCACATCGGCGCGCTCGATCGCAATCCGCTCCATGCCGTCGAAGTCGCCGCGGAGACCGGCGCCGCTCAGATTGGCCTTCAAAGCCCCAGGTTTGAGTTTGGCGTCGAACGTGAAAGCCAGATCGCCGTCAATCCGTCCGGAGAGCGGCGGCAGTTTGAGGCCGAGCAGTCCGATAGCTTCGGCGATCCCCGACAACTTGGCGTTGGTAAAATTCGCCGTCACGTCGCCGCCGCGGTCTCGGACGAGCGCCACGGCGATCCGCAGCGGGGGCTCCGGGCGCGCGCGGTCCAGCCCGATCGCGGCCCAGATATTGATCTCCTCGCCGGAGAGCGTGAGTTCAGCCGCGGCTTGACCGCGCCACAGAACTTCGCCCGTGCCGGCGACCCGCGCCGTCACTGTCACGGTCTCCAGGCGGATATCGGGCAGTCGCTTTGTATCGACATCGCCTGCGATCCAGCGTTCTACGATCTCCAGAATATCCATCGGCGGCAGGTCGCCGCCGTTGCGATCGTCGGTCGCTGTCGCCAGGAGTTTCAGTTGACCGTCGGGCCCGCGCTCTGCGACAAGCTCTGCCCCGACGACGGTCAGACGTTGCGGGCGCAGCTTGCCCCTCAATAAGGCGTTCGGCTGCAAGCTGAGCTTGATTTCCTCCGCATGGCCGATCGTTTTCCGGTCATCGCCGGCAAGGACGACGCCGAAGGCGGATAACGCGATTTCGCCATCGGCAGCCCGCAGCGCGAAGCGGCGGACGGAGATGCCGCCGCCCAGTGATTCCGTGAGCGCCGATTCCAGTTGCGGTTTGAAATAGCCAAGGTCGAGCGGTCCTTGCGCCAGCCTTGCGGCGAGCGCGACGAAGGCGATCGCAAGGATTGCCACGGCCGCGAGGGCGCCTCGAAGGAACCAAGCTAGGGGTCTGGCGGCCACGTGCTGATTATCCGGTCTCGCATCGGTCTGTTCGGCCGGCAAGGTAAAGCAGCGAGCCGCATTTTGATATCACTTTGGCGGTAGCGGCGGCCAAGCTATGGTAGCTGCATGGCATTTCTCGATTGCATGGCTAAAGGCCCATCGACCCCGGACGGACGTCGCGTCGCCGACGATGTTCAGGCGCTCGCCGACGGCCCGGCGGGGCCTGCGCTGCTGCCGTTTCTGGCCGATCCCAGGGGCATGGCCTTTCTGGAAGGCGTGTTGTGCGGCAGCCCGTTCCTGGGGGCCGCGATGCGCACGGCGCCGGACACCCTTGCCGCCACTCTGACCGATGGGCCGGACGCCGCCTTCGAGGCCGTCATGACCATGTTCCAATCGGTCCCGTCGGCGCCGTCCCTGCGAGCGGCGATGAAGACCTTGCGCGAAGCCCGAATCCGGGCGGCCTTGACTGTAGGCTTGGCCGATCTCGCCGGCGTCTGGCCGACGATGCAGGCGACCCAGGCGCTATCCATTGCGGCAGCGGCGGCCGTCGACGGCGCGCTTGTCTGGCTGATGCAGGACGGCGCCGCTCGCGGCGTGTTCGTCCATCAGGACGCAGCCGATCCGACCCGTGGGATAATCGTCCTCGGCATGGGCAAGCTCGGCGCTTATGAGCTGAACTACTCCAGCGATATTGACCTGATGCTGTTCTACGATCCGGAAAAAATGGGCTTCGCCCGCCCGGATCGCATGCAGCACGAGATGACCCGCCTGACCCGAGCGCTGGTCCAGATGCTCGATGAGCGGACGACCGATGGCTATGTCGCGCGCACCGACCTTCGTCTGCGGCCCGATCCAGCTTCGACGCCGCCGGCGATCACGGTCACGGCTGGGACGGCCTACTATGAAAGCATGGGGCAGAACTGGGAACGGGCCGCGATGATCAAGGCGCGGCCGGTCGCTGGCGATATCGCCGCTGGCCACGAGTTCCTCGCGGAGCTCCGGCCGTTCATCTGGCGGCGGTCGCTGGATTTCAACGCCATCCGCGACATCCAGTCGATCAAGCGCCAGATCGACCGCCGCGAGGGCGGGGAGCCGATTTCGGCGTTCAGCCACAATCTCAAACTCGGCCGCGGCGGCATCCGCGAGATCGAATTCTTCGCCCAGACCCAACAATTGATCTGGGGCGGACGCAATTCCGCCTTGCGCAGCAGCCAGACGCTGCAGGCCCTGCAGGCCCTGAGCGCGGCCGGTCATGTCGCGCCCGCCGTCGCCGAGGAAATGTCGGCCGCCTATCTGAAACTGCGCGATCTTGAGCATCGCTTGCAGATGGTCGACGACCGGCAGACCCACACGACGCCGAAGCGGGCGGACGCCGAGGGCTTCGTCCGGTTCGCGGGCTTCTCCAGCCTTGAGGCGTTCGAGGAGGATGTCAGCGCCGCCCTGACGCGGGTCGAACGCCATTTCGCCGAACTGTTCTCCGACGAACCTACACTGGGCGGCGGCGGGGCGTTGTCATTCACAGGCGCCGATGAACATCCCGACACCCTGGCGACCATCAGCGCCATGGGCTTTGCCGCGCCGGAATATATCACGGCGACAATCCGCAGTTGGCATCATGGCCACATCCGCGCCACCCGGACCCAACGGGGACGGGAACTATTGACCGAGTTGACGCCCGATATCCTGAAGCGGTTCGGCGCGACGCCGGACCCGGATCGGGCTTTCCGGGCGTTCCAGACCTTTGTCGAGGGCCTGCCTGCGGGCGTTCAGATCTTTGCCCTGTTTCAAGCCAATCTCGGATTGCTGGATTTTGTCGCGCGCGTTCTGGGTCGGTCGGCCTATCTGGCGGACCTGATCGGCCGCCGACCGCACGTGCTCGACGCTGCGCTGACCGACGATTTCATGCAGCCGCCCGGCGACAAGCCGACCTTGATGCGGGAGCTGGCCCAGGCGCTCTCGGATGCGGCTGATATGCAGGACGCGCTCGATTCGGCCCGGCGCTGGCTGAACGATCTTCGCCTCAGCCTTGGCGTCCAGACGATGGAAGGCCGCCTTGCGGTCGCCCAAGCCGCCCAGACCATTACCTTCGCCGCCGATTGCGTCGCCAACGTCATGCTGAATAGCGTTCGCGCATCCTTTGAGGAGGCGCATGGCGCGATCCCGGGCGGCGCATTCGCCGTGCTCGCATACGGGAAGTGGGGTAGCGGGGAGGTGACGATCGGGTCCGATCTCGACCTGGTCGCGGTCTACGATGCGCCCGAAGGCGCTGTCTCCGATGGCGAGAAACCGCTACAGGCGGCTGTCTACTACATGCGGCTTACGCAACGCCTTGTAACAGCCTTGACCACGGCCACAGGGGAGGGGCGGCTGTTCGAGGTCGACCAACGCCTCCGGCCAAGCGGCGTCGACGGGCCGATCGCGACCCATATCGACGCGCTTGCGCTTTACCTGATTAGCGCCGCGTGGACATGGGAATTAATGGCGTTGACCCGCGCCCGAGCTGCTGCCGGCGACGCTGACCTGTGCGCGCGGATTGAGCAGCTTCGCCGGGACGCTTTGGCTGCCGCCGCCGGGCGTCCAGACCTGTTTGCCGATGCGAAAGCAATGCGCCAACGGCTGGCTTCGGCGAAGGGCGCTGGCGGCGGACCGTGGGATGTGCGTCGCCGACCTGGCGGGATGGTGGATACGGAATTCGTCGCCCAGGCGCTGGCCCTGGCCCATGGCGACTCTGTCGGCGTGGCCGAAGCGCGCCAACCCGGGGCGCAGATGCGGGCGCTGGTCGCGGCTGGCGTAGCGACGCCGGCATTGGGGCAGGCGATCGCCGAGGCCGCCGAATTCTGGCTTGCCGCCCAGTGGATGCTCCGGCTGATCGGCCACGATATCGCCGCCGGCGCCGAGCTTGAGCACCCAAGCACACAGACCACCTTGGCGACAGCGCTATCCGCGCCAGATTACACGGCGGCGACAGTCCGCCGGGAAGCCTTGGCGAATGCCGTCAGCGCCGCGTTCGCTGACATTTTCGACAAAGCTGCGTCGTCGGACCAGACCTGATCACAGTCGAACGAGGAGATATGACCCATGCTTTCCATTGGCGACGCCGCACCGGATTTTACCCTGCCGACCGACAACGGCGGCTCTGTCACCCGGTCAGAACTCGCCGGCCGCTCAGTCGTGCTCTACTTCTATCCGAAGGACGATACGTCCGGCTGCACCAAGGAAGCGTGCGACTTCCGCGACGCGGCCCCGGATTTCAATGCCGTGAACGCCATCGTCATCGGCGTATCGCCCGACAACCCCAAGAAGCACGACGCATTCAAGGCCAAGCATGGCCTGCCGTTTAAGCTCGCATCCGACGAGGAAAAGACGACGTTAGAGGCCTATGGCGTCTGGGTCGAAAAGAGCATGTATGGCCGAAAATACATGGGCGTGGAGCGTTCGACATTCCTGATCGGCCCCGACGGGACGTTGCAGGCAATCTGGCGGAAGGTAAAGGTCCCGGGCCATGTGGAAGCCGTGCGGAAGGCCCTGGCGGATTAGACCGAGCGCGGCGCGGCCGACGCAATCCGCAAACGGAATCGCAAATTGCGACGCAGCTCGCCTTCGGATTTCATTAAATTGCGGAAAGATTAGATAAAATGCAAGGGATTCTGCGGATGCCGCCTTGATGGCGGTTTCGGCGCCTGCCTTGCACATTCCTGGCATATCCGTCGCGTCCCGAGATCGACTTCGGCCGCGGCAGCCAGTCAGGGAGTTAACAACGCCATGCCCGAATCCGTCCTTGCCCTCATTGCGAACCCCGTCTTCAGCCTGGCAATGCTGGGCGTGTCGGCAGGCGTCGCCGCCGTCGCGTGCGCAGCGCTGCCATTCGCGATGGGCGCTGTCCGGCGTCGGCTTGATGCGCTAGATGCCGCGCAGGCCAAAACGGCCGCATTCTTCGCCAGCGAGACACGCCGGCTGGGCGCCATGATCGTCCAGCAGCGCGCTGAACGCATCGGCGAGGCGCTCCGCCAGCCGACAGAGGCCAACCCCTCCAATCACCGCCGCGCCACGCCAGTCCGCGCCGAGGCCGAAATGCCGATTTCCTATCAACCGCTCCGCAAGACGATCCACTAGAGCGGTTCCGAGAAGCGCTGCGTTCCCCCAATGAATGCAGCGCCAGGCGGGTCCGGGCGTTTCAGCCCCCAATCCGAGCATCCGGACCCGCCGCCCTGACGTCAAGCAAATCCCCCGCCAGGGCCATGGAAGTTTTTGCTTTCATGGCCCTTCCGCTGTCCGGTCCATGCCGGCCCTGGCCGCCAGGGACGCAGCGAGGAAAGGGCCGATCTCACCGCCCAGGACCGCGTCCGGATTGCCGCTCTCAACACCGGTGCGCAGGTCTTTCACCATCTGATAGGGTTGTAAGACATAGGACCGGATCTGATGGCCCCAGCCTATGTCCGATTTCTGGGCATTCTCGACAGCGGCTGCTTCTTCGCGGATGCGCAGTTCATGCTCATAGAGCCGGGCGCGGAGCATATCCATCGCCGTCGCGCGGTTGCGGTGCTGGGACCGGTCGTTCTGACACTGCACGACAATGTTGGTCGGGATATGGGTGATCCGCACTGCCGAATCGGTCCGGTTGACGTGCTGCCCGCCGGCGCCCGACGCTCGATACGTGTCGATCCTGAGGTCCTTGTCCTCGATCACCACATCGATCGTGTCGTCGACAACGGGAAACACCCAGGCCGAAGCGAAACTGGTGTGCCGGCGCGCCTGGCTGTCATAGGGCGAAATCCGGACGAGGCGATGCACCCCAGACTCGGTTTTCAGCCACCCATAGGCGTTCGGCCCGGCGATCTTGATCGTCGCCGATTTGATCCCGGCTTCTTCGCCGGGGCTCTCCTCCATATACTCCAGCTTGTAGCCTTCCTTTTCCGCCCAGCGCGCGTACATGCGGAGCAGCATCTCTGCCCAATCCTGGGCCTCGGTGCCGCCGGCGCCGGCATGAACTTCGAGATAGCAATCATTGCTGTCGGCTTCGCCGGAGAGGAGGCTCTGAAGCCGCGCCCGCGCACTTTGCTTGCCAAGCGCCTGCAATGCGGCGAGGCCTTCTGCGACCAGATCCTGATCGTCCTCGGCCTCTGCCAGTTCGATCAGTTCGGCATTATCGGCCGCGCCGCTTTCCAGCGCACGGCAGGCCGCGATGGCGTCGGCCAGTTGCGTGCGCTCCCGCATGATCGCCTGAGCTTGCTCGGGATCGTTCCAGAGATCGGGGTTTTCGGCCTCGGCGTTCAGTTCTTCGAGGCGGAGGAGAGCGTTATCCCAGTCAAAGATGCCTCCGGAGCAAGGTGACGGCTTCCATGATCTGATCGACCAGTGCTTGAGCATCCGCACGCATGATTAAAACCCTTCAGAACCAGAACGAAAAACGGTGATGGATCGGCTTTGCCGCCAGACGTAATAGCCCCTGCTTCAATAGACCCTGCCGAGGCTGCCGCGCGGGCGGCGGCGGGGCGAAGCGCCGCTGTCCGACGCCGCGGGCACGGGCTGAGCGGCGGAGGCGTCGCCTGGCTGAGCATCCTGCGACATGGGGACGAGCTCCGGCTGATTTCCGCCCGAGAGGCCGCCGCCGATGACCGGGCCAAGCTGTTCTGGCCGCGTGCCTGGAATGAACGCCTCCAGGATCACGTCGCCGTCGCCCGGTTCCGGCGGCAGGCCGGTTGAGCGGCTCACCCGCGTGAACTCCAGGCCCGACGGCACCTTGAAAGGCGCGCCTGGCCTGATCGGCCACGCTTTCTCCATGAATTGCTTGAAGATCGGGGCGGCGGCGCTGCCGCCGGCCTCGCGCTCGCCAAGCGTGCGCGGCTGATCGAAACCGACATAGACGCCAACCGCCAGGTTCGAGGAAAACCCGACGAACCAGGCGTCGAAACTGTCGTTCGTCGTGCCGGTTTTGCCGGCGAGCGGACGCCCAGGCATATAGACCCGTCTGGCCGTGCCATTTTCGACGACGCCCTGCAGCATCGAGACGATCTGATAGTTCAGGCGCGGGTCGTCGACCGCGATGCGCGTATCCGGAAGTTCAGGCGGGGCGTTGGCGGTGGCTTCCGCGCCGGCGCAACGGGGGCAATCGCGGTCGTCATGCCGGAAAATCAAGCGGCCATGCCGGTCCTGAACCGTGTCGATGAAGGACGGAGTCACCTGCTTGCCGCCGTTGGCCAACATGGCGAAGGCCGCCGTCATCTCGATCAGCGATACCTCGCCTGTGCCAAGCGCGGAGCCGAGTTCGGGGCGCATCTTTTCCCCGACCCCGAAGCGTTTGGCCGTCTCAATGACCGCGCCGATGCCGATATGCTGCGCCAGCCGCACCGTCATCAAATTGCGGGACTTTTCCAGGCCGAGACGCATCGGGCTTGGGCCGTAGATCTTGCCGGAATAGTTCGTGGGCTTCCACAAGCCGCGGCCGGGAATATCGATGACGAACGGCGCATCGAGGACGAGCGTCGCCGGCGTATAGCCAGCTTCCAGGGCGGCCAGATAGACAAAGGGCTTGATCGCGGAGCCCGGCTGCCGGGCTGCCTGGGTCGCGCGATTGAATTGGCTGCGTTCGGCCGAATAGCCGCCGGCCATCGCCAGGACGCGGCCCGTATGGGGGTCGATCGCAACAATCCCGCCATCGACGTCTGGCACTTGGTCCAGGGCGAATGTTGCTGGCGGATAGTCCCGCTTCTTGGCGTCCTGCAGCGCCGGACGGACGGCGATCACATCGCCCGGGCCCAGAACGTCGCTAACCTTCCGCGGCTTGCGGCCGACGGCCTGATCGGGCAGCGCCTTGCTCGCCCAGCTCAGTTCCTCAAAGGGAATTGCGCCGACCGAACCGTCGGCCAGGCCAATTTCGGCGGCGTCGCCGCTTGTCCTGAGGACCACAGCAAGCGAGCGGCCGCGCATGCCGGGCGGCGGCGGCAACGCCGCGAGCCGAGCCTGCCACGTCGCATCCAGCAGGATCCGGTCAATGGGGCCGCGATAGCCGTGTCGGCGGTCGTAGTCCTCCAGCCCATCGACCAGGGCCGTATCGGCGATGTCCTGCAGGACAGGGTCGATGGTGGCGCGCACTGACATACCGCCGCCATACAACGTCGGCTCGCCATAACGATCAAGCAATTCGCGGCGAATTTCCTCGGCGAACCAGAGGGAAGGGAACTTCTCCTCCTGGGCGCGACCGGAAATCGTCAAGGGCCGGGCCTCGGCCTCCGCTGCTTCGGCCTCAGTCAAGCGGCCGTCCTCCGCCATGCGGCCCAGCACCCAATTGCGGCGGGCGGTCGCCGCATCCAGGCGGCGGACCGGGTGATAATTGCTCGGCGCCTTGGGCAACGCCGCCATGTAGGCGGCTTCCTCGGCGGTCACTTCATCGAGGGATTTGCCAAAATAGGTCATCGCGGCGGCGGCGACCCCATAAGCGCCTTCGCCCAGATAGATCTCGTTCAGATAAAGTTCCAGAATTTGGTCTTTGGTCAGCGCGCGCTCGATGCGGAACGCAAGAATTGCTTCCTTGACCTTGCGTTCATAGGAAACTTCGTTCGTCAGTAAAAAATTCTTCGCAACCTGCTGGGTGATCGTCGAACCGCCGACCGGGCGGCGCCCGCTGACCATGCCTTCAAGATTGCGGACGACCGCGCGCAACAGCGCCTGAATGTCCAAGCCCGGATGCTTGTAAAAACTTTTGTCTTCCGCCGAAAGGAAAGCGCCCCGCACCAATGCCGGAATTTGGGCGATCGGAACGAACAGGCGATGTTCCCGGCTGAATTCCGCCAGCACTCGGCCGTCGCCTGCATGGGCCCGCGTCGTGATTGGCGGGGCGTATTGCGTCAGCCCGGCATGATTCGGCAGGTCTGCGCCGTAGCCCCGGATCAGGACAACCGCGACCGCGACCGCGGCAAGCGCGCCCAGAAGGCCCGCAATTACGCTGAATTTGAATAGACCGACGATCCAACGTCCCATAACCAATACCGCCCTTATGGCGCTGCTGCCGCTAATCCAAGGCGTGTTTTAAGTCGGAAGGCCGGAAAATGCACGCCCGCCCTGCCAGTTCAATGCCGCCCACGCCGATGAGTTCCCGGTTCGCGTCGCCCGGATGTCCCGGTCGCTCCCTGAAAGTCATAACCTGAACCATCCGACAATGGCGAAACTTTGACCGCCGGCTATGGCGCGCGGGCGACGCAATGAAAAATGTGCCAGTGCTTTTGGCGGCCCTTCGGCGTCAGGCCGTCATGCTCCTCTTCTTCGAAGAATTCGATCGTCATGCCGTGAAAGAGCCGCAGGCACGCTTCACGGCTATGGGCGACGACGCCATCGGGCGATCCGCCTTTCGCCCAACTATCCCGCGGCCCATAAAGCTGGCCGGAAAACCGCCCGCCCGGCGCCAGTCGCTCACGAATTCGGCGCCAGACTAGAGGGAAGGCGGCTTTCGGGACCAGGGGCAGCGCGAAGCTTGAATTCACAAGGTCGGCGATCGGCCAATCGGCGGACTCGATCGCAGCTTCGATCGTCGTCAGGCGGCCAGCTTCGGCGGGCGTCACAGCGGCGCGCAACGCCGCGTGGCCGCTTCCCTCCCGGTCGACCGCGACCACGTGCCAGCCCGCGCGCAGCAACGGCGCCGCATCCCGTCCCCCGCCGGAGCCGAGATCGACCGCGAGGCCGGGACGGGCAAAGCGGCGCGCGGCATAGACCAGCGTCGGGCGCGGCGGCCGGCCCGCCAGCGCCTGATAATAGCGCGCCCAATCGTCAGACATCAGCCGCGTTGATAATTAACGACATTTTCCGCGAGATAGGCATTATTCTTCTCCCGAAGCTCCGCGCCCGCGTCGTCATACAGGAAGGGCAAGAAAACATAGCGCGTGCCCTTGACGACAGGAAGCGCTTCATGGAGCAGCGAGCATGAGAACACGACGGCGCCGCCGGTCGGCGCCTTGAAGAGATGCGGCCCGAATTCCGGGAAACGCAGGTAGCCGCCATCGTAATCCTCAGCATTCAGATTGAGCGTCACTGCGAACTTCCTGTGAGCAGTGCCTTTTGTCGTATTGTCGCGATGCGGCCGGAAGTAACCGCCCTCGCCGGAATCGTAGCAGGCGACGATGTAGCGCTCCATCCGGGTCGGTTCGAACTGGAAGGCTTTTTTGATTTCCGGCGCCAGGCGCCGGCGAATGCGCGCCTGGCAGGCCTGGATCAGCTTCTGATCGTCGATGATGTAGTCCCGCCGCCGCTTGTGGCTGTAGTCGACGATGCCGACGGTCTTGCCGTCGATCTCGCGCATGAAGCCCGAATCCTCGCCGCCATGCTGGTTATAAAGGCCGATGAGCTGCTTGCAGAAATCCGGCTCGAAGATCCGTGGAATCACGAGAACCGGCGCATGGCCCTGGGCGGCGACCGGCGCGCCGATCGCGGGCAGCTTGCGCAGAAAATCCGCGAGCCGCTGGATATGGGTGGCCGGATCGTCAATCGGTTGATGGCCCATGATCCGCATCATCGGATCGATGAGGATCGAGACCGGCTTGAAATCGACAGAGCCGTCCGCCCGGCCTTCGCCTTCAATGGCCCCATAGAGCTTTGAAATGGCCTGATCGAAATCCCAGAAGAAGCGGTAGCCGATGGTCTTTGGCTTGACCCGTTCCATGGCCTTGTCGTCCGGGTCGATCGAAATCCCGAAGAAGGACGCCTGAACATCGTCGAACAGCGGCTCGGCCGCTGCGTCCGCCAACACCTTCGCCATGCCCGGTTCCGCCGCCGATCCAAAGAACGTCAGCAAGATATATCGGCCGCCAACGGTCGTGAAATTGAAGCGCGGATTATTCGACGCCTCGCAGATGAAGTGCGGCGCCGGTTCATGTGGGGCGGGGAAGGGCATGGCTTGGGCGCTCCAGAGGGAAGGGCAAGGAATTTCGCCCGGCGCGGTCATCGAATATCAACGACATCGGGCGTAAGAAAGCACAGATTATAACGATGTCCAGGTGAAAACGGGATGAATGCCAGTATTTCCAGGCGCGGAAAGGCCATGCGCCCAGACGCGCGCTGATTTCCCGCGGCGACATATCGGGCAGGAACAACTAAACTTTTCGTTGCCGGCACTGCCAATAATGGACAGATCTCGCAGAGCGGAGCGCCCATGACCGACGGCAAGTTGGATATCGTCGTCACTTATGACTACGGGTTTGTGAACGGCGGCGCGGCGAAAGTCGCGATCGCCGGCGCGCTCGGGCTGGCGGCGCGCGGCCACCGGGTGGCTTACTTCGCCCCTGTCGGCCCTGCCGATCCGCGGCTTGCGGCGGGCGGGGTCAAGACCGTCGTCCTCGATCAGCCCGACCTGCTTGGCGATGCGAATGCCCTGAGCGCTGCCGTCCGCGGCATATGGAACCGGAAAGCGGCGGCGGCCCTGAGGCGGCTGCTCGACGGCCACGATCCGAAGACGACGGTGATCTACCAGCACGGCTGGTCGAAAGCGATGTCGCCTGCCTGCCAGCAGGCGATCGCGGCGAGCGGCATCCCGACCCTCTACCATATGCACGAATATTTTGCGGCCTGCCCGAATGGCGCGTTCTTTGACTACCCGGCCGGCGAGAACTGTCAGCGTCGGCCGATGTCGTTCGCCTGCATCACGGCAAATTGCGACGCGCGCGCTTACCGCCACAAATTGTTCCGCGTCGTCCGGCAGGCCGCCCTGAACGGCCCGGGACGCTTCCGCCGCAATCTGAAACATCGCGTGGCGATCAGCGATCTGCAGAAGCGCGTCCTGTCGGCCTGGCTGCCGCCGCCCGAGTCGGAGGTCTACGCGCCCAACCCGATCGACGTCGAAGACCAGGGCCCCGCGGCGATCGCCGACGATGCGCCGTTCCTGTTCGTCGGCCGGTTTTCCCGGGAGAAGGGGGCGGATCTGGCCGCAGCCGCCGCCCATGACGCCGGCGCGCCGATCGCCTTCGTCGGCGACGGCGAGCTAGGCCCCATCCTGCGGCAATGCGCGCCGACCGCGGAGTTCACCGGATGGCTGACGCCTGAGGCCGTTTCGGCGCGGATGCGGCAGGCGCGCGCGCTCGTCTTTCCGTCCATCTGGTACGAATGCCAGCCGCTGACCGTGCTCGAAGCCCTCGCGCAAGGCGTTCCGGTCATCGTCAGCGACAATTGCGCCGGCGTTGAATATGTGGCTGACGGCGAAACCGGCTTGCATGTCGCCAGTCAAAGCGTCGATGCGCTGGCGGCGGCGATGCGCACGCTTATGGCGACGGACGTCGCGCGCCGCATGGGCGCCGCGGCGCATCGGCGCTATTGGAAGCGGCCGCATACCATCGAGCGTCATTTGGACGCGGTCGAACCAGCTCTGCGGCGCGCGAATGGCCGAGTTGCGCTCGGCATTACTGATAATTAAGCCATTTGATCCTAAGTAAGGTTTGGCGAAATCAGCCGAATGCGTTAAAAAACTAGTACCTTCAGCCGGCAAGCGCTCGATGGCTTCCGCCATTGGACGACCGACGGGGGATACTTGGCGTAGCCGGATTAGTCGGAAATGCCGTTTTGTTGTCGCGTGTACGCTAGGGGGCAGGTAGCTCATGGAGCGGATCGCTAAGTCGGGGCTGGTCGCTCTCAGCCCTTTGTTCGAGGCGTTCATCAGAATGCCGCTGTGGCCAATGCAGCGGCCTGCGAGGGCGCGTTCGCGCCGCGACATCGTTCGCGGCTTGTGGAAATCGTTTATCGACCCGCTTGGGGCGGCCGTTCTGCTGGTCGCGCTCGCGCCGCTGTTCTTGATCGTGATGGGGCTGGTCATGCTGCAAAGCGGCCGGCCGATATTTTACGGCCACACCCGTTGGGGGCAGGACGGCGCCACGTTCAAGTGCTGGAAATTCCGGACGATGTCGGTAGACGCCGACGCGCGCCTGGACGCCTTGCTGCAAAGCGATCCCAAGGCCTTGGCCGAATGGAATGCGACCGCCAAATTGAAGGATGACCCGCGGGTCACGGCGATCGGCCGGATTCTGCGCCGCACCAGCCTCGACGAACTGCCGCAGCTCTGGAACGTCCTGGTCGGCGAGATGAGCCTTGTCGGCGCGGGTCCGATCGCGCTTGGCGAAGAAAAGCATTGGGGCGACCAGTTCCGCTATTATCTGGCCGAACGTCCCGGCATCACCGGTCCCTGGCAGGTGCGGTTCCGCAACAGCGGCAGCTACCGGGACCGCCTGGTCCTGCAGCGCCACTACCTGGCGCATTGGACGCCCTGGACGGATATCGTGTGCCTGCTGAAGACCCTCTCGGTCCCGTTCGAGCGCAAGAACGCTTACTGACGCTGCGATTTCGCAAACATTGGCGGGCGTCGGGTTGGGAGGCAGTCGTTTGGCTGGCGACAGGGTGAACGTGTTGGTCACGGGCGGGGCAGGGTATGTCGGCGCCCATGCGTGCAAGGCCCTCGCCGAAGCAGGCTTCCAACCCGTCGTCTACGATGATTTTTCTCGCGGCCACCGTGACTTTGTCCGCTGGGGGCCGGCGATCGAAGGCGATGTCCGGAACGCCGAGGCCCTGGAAACCGCCATCCGGACCCATTCGGCTCAGGCCATTCTCCACTTCGCCGCCAAAGCGGAAGTCGCGGAGAGCCTCCAGGCGCCGGCGCTTTATTTCGATGTGAACATCGGCGGCGCGGTCGCCATCGTGCAAGCGGCCGCAGCGACGGATGTGCGGTCGTTGATCTTCTCCAGCACCTGCGCGGTCTATGGCGCGCCGGGCGTTTCGCCGATACCCGAATCGGCGCCGCGCCAGCCGATCAATCCCTATGGCTTCAGCAAGCTCGCGGCCGAAAGATTGTTTCAGGACGCCGAAAGCGCCCATGGCCTGCGCACGATTGCGCTCCGCTACTTCAATGCGGCCGGCGCCGAGCCCGAAGCGACGATCGGCGAACGCCACAGCCCCGAAACGCATCTCATCCCCCTTGCGATTCGCGCCGCGATGCCCGGCGACTTTACCCTGCAGATTTTCGGCGAGGATTATCCAACGCCCGATGGAACGCCGCTCCGGGACTATGTCCATGTGGCCGATCTGGCGGCGGCGCATGTGCTGGCGCTGCGGCGCTTGCTGGGCGGCGGCGGAAGCGCTGCGTTCAATCTGGGCGTCGGCCGCGGTTACTCGGTGAAGGAGATCGTCGCCGCTGCGGCAAGCGTTGCCGGTCGTCCTGCGCGCGCCCGATCGGCGCCGCGCCGGGCAGGCGATCCGCCGGAATTGGTCGCCGACGCCAGCGCGGTCAAGGCGGCGCTTGGCTGGCGTCCTGCCCACGCCGACATCCTCGATATCGTCGGCGACGCCTATCGCTGGGCGATGCGGGAAGCGGCTGCTTGATCTTGGCGCACTAATCCGTCAGACCCCAATCCGATTGATCGAAGAGGAGCAGCCGACGCATGCGCATCGCGATGATCGGGGCGGGATATGTCGGGCTGGTCTCCGGCGCCTGCTTTGCCGAATTCGGCGTCGATGTCATTTGCGTCGACAAGGACGCAGCGCGCATCGCCACGCTCAAGACCGGGAAAGCGCCGATTTTCGAGCCCGGCCTTGACGCCATGATCGAGTCGAATGTCGGGGCCGGGCGGCTTGCGTTCACCACCGATCTCCCGGCCGCCGTCAAAGACGCTGACGCCGTTTTTATCGCCGTCGGCACGCCGTCCCGGCGCGGCGACGGCCATGCCGACCTGACCTATGTCTACGCCGCCGCGGCCGAGATCGCCGCCGCGGCGCCGGACGGCGCTGTCATCGTCACCAAGTCGACGGTGCCAGTCGGCACCGGGCGGGAGGTCGCCCGCATCCTGAAAACTATCCGCCCCGACGCTGGGTTCGTCGTCGCATCCAACCCGGAATTTCTGCGCGAAGGCTCGGCGATCGAAGATTTCATGCGCCCGGACAGAGTCGTGATCGGCGTCGAGAACGACAATGCCAACGCGCTTCTGAAGGCGCTCTACCGGCCGCTCCGGCTATCGAAATCCCGGTTGGTGCTGGTCGATCTCGAAACGGCCGAACTGATCAAGTACGCCTCGAACGCCTTCCTCGCGACGAAGATCGCCTTCATCAACGAAATGGCGGATATCGCGGAAGTCGTCGGCGCCGACATCGAAGGCATCGCGCGGGGGATGGGCCTGGACGAGCGCATCGGCGCGCGGTTCCTGCAGCCGGGTCCTGGCTATGGCGGGTCCTGTTTCCCCAAGGATACCGCCGCTCTGGCGGAGACGGCGCGCGGCGTCGGACGACCGTCCGCCATCGTCGATGCGGTCGTCGGGGCGAATCGGGCCCGGCGCGAGACCATGGCCCGGAAAGTCGTCGCGTTGTGCGGCGGCTCAGTCAGTGGCCAGCGCATCGCGGCCTTTGGCGTCACCTTCAAGGCCAACACCGACGATATGCGCGAAGCGCCGGCCCTGGATATCCTGCCGGCGCTGCTGGCGGCCGGCGCAGAGGTCGTCGCCTACGATCCCCAGGCCCACGGCGAAGCGCGCCAGTTGCTGCCCGGCGTCGCCTGGGCAGCCAACCCCTATGAGGCGGCGGAGCGCGCCGACTGCGTTCTGATCCTGACGGAATGGAACGAGTTCCGCGCGATCGATCTCGAACGCCTGAAAGCCCAGATGCGGACGCCGCGCCTGGCCGATTTCCGCAATCTCTACAGTCCGGGCGCGGCGCGCGCGCTTGGCTTCGCCTATGACGGCGTCGGCCGCGGCGGCCGCCACGACTGAGCCCGACCGCGGCCGGGCGAGCAGTTACTTACGCTCCGCGAAAACATGCACTAGCCTTTGGTCCGACAGTCACTTTCAAGGACGAAGCCTTCTCATGTCCGGACTTCTGGACGGCGTTCGCGTCGTTGATTTCACTCAAGTCATCTCCGGTCCCTATGCCGGTTTCATGCTGGCGCAGCAGGGCGCGGAGATCGTCAAGCTGGAGCAGCCGACCGGCGGCGACCAGTCGCGCTCTATGATGACGCCCACAGGCCCGTTCGCCGCTGCCGGCCAGTCGCCGATGTTTCTGTCGTTCAATGCCGGGAAACGCTCGCTGGCCATTGATCTGAAGCGGCCGGAAGCACGGGCGATTGTCGCCAAACTTGTCGCCCAGGCCGATGTCGTGATCGAGAATTTCAAGGCCGGCGCGATCGCCCGGCTGGGCTATGGCTACGATTGGGCGAAGGCCATCAAGCCGGAAATTGTCTATTGCTCAATCTCGGGATTCGGGCAGTCGGGGCCAAAGGCAGGCGCGCCCGCCTATGATCCGATCATCCAGGCCAATTCCGGCATGATGACGCTAACCGGATTCGACGGCGTGACGGGTCCGACGAAAGTCGGGTTCTGGGTCTGCGACATGTCGACGGGCATCACGGCGGCGTTCGCGATCGCGGCGGCGCTGTCCCGCCAGGCGCGGACGGGCGCCGGGGCTTATCTGGATGTTTCGATGCTGGATGTCGCCGCCTCGTTGATCTCGCCCATGATCAACAATTACCTGAATTTCGGTGTCGAGCCGGCCTTGATGGGCAATGGCTCGCCCGCGGGCTCAAGCGTGTCGTCGATTTACGAGACGGCGGACGGGCTGCTGCAGGTCGCGGCGGCGACGCAAGGGCAATTCAATGCCCAGGCCCGCGCGCTCGCCCGCGAAGACCTGATCGCGGACCCGCGCTTTCTGGATCGACAGGCAAGGATCGCCAATGCCGCCGCTTTGCGGGAAGAACTGCTGAAATCCTTCGCGACAGCCGATGCGCGCTATTGGGAGACCAAGCTCGCCAAAGCCGGCGTGCCGGCGGGCGCGGTCCTGACGATCCCGCAAATGACGGCGGATCCGCAAGTGACCGGGCGCGGCCTGATCAAGACCGCGCCGGCGCCGGATGGCTTGAATGGCGAATTTCGGACGGTTGGCGCGCCCTTCCGGGTCGATAATGTCACGGACACGGCCTTGCCGACGACCCCCAATCTTGGCCAGCACACCGACGCGGTCCTGGGCGAAATCGGTTACTCCGCGGCCGAAATCGTCGCGTTCCGCGCAGCCGGCGTTGTCGGCTGATCCTGCCGAAAAGCATGCGGGCAATGGGGGCGCTCTGACAGGCCCACAAACGCATTCGGCCCTGACGCCACGTTGGACGCCAGGGCCGAATGAACGATTTCTCAATCAGCGCATCCGTCAAGAATGCGCACGATCGGGCGCGGCGAATCAGTCCGCCTGACCCTGACCTTTCGGGCGCCAAACCATCAATGCTGCCAAGCTCACCAGCACCGCCAACGGCGCCGCAGCTTCCCGCACGAAATCTGACTGTGGAATGATTTCCGCAACGCTTGGCACGTAGATTATCGCCAAGACGAAAAGGAATACGAGCGCCCCCAATCCAATGGCCGCTTTTAGCATCCTGCTGCTCCCTTTCAGAGATATCGCCGACCCCCGTCATGCGATAGCATCGGCCGTTCCTAGCCAATGACATGAAAGGATTAGACCATTTGCGGCGGCAAAGCACAAGATCGTAAATGTCGGTTTAACGGCTGAAGCTATAGGGCTTAAGCGTCGCATGCAGGGGATTCTACGGATGCGGCGACGGGAATGCGGCCGTCGTGCGTTGCTCTAATATGCGGCCCCTGGAAGCGCGCGGCTTCCATGGGGAAACTTCAGCGGCCGATCGGGCAGGTATGACGCGAGCGGATCAGATTGCGCAAGACCGGGCGCTGATGCGACGACTGGCGGCGGGCGATGAGCAGGCCGCGCGTCTGCTTGTCAGCCGCTATGCGCGCCCGATCGCGGCCTTCGCCGGCGGCATTCTGAACGACGCCGCCGAGGGCGAGGACATCGCCCATGAAGCGATTATGCGCCTGTGGCGCGGCGCCGCGGACTGGCGGCCGGAGGGACTGGTATTTGGATGGCTCCGTCGGAGCGCATACACCCTGGCGATCGATCGCCTGCGCCGGACGAGACGGTTCGTGGGCGAGGGCGCCGAGGCGATTCTGGAGCAAACCGAGGACACTCGGTCCAGTCCGGAGACCGAAGCCCTTGGAGGCGAACTGGGCGTGGCCATTCGCAAGGCTCTGGCGCGTTTGCCGGAGCGTCAGCGGGCCGCGATCCTGCTGGCCCATAATGATGGCTTGTCAGGCGAAGAGATCGCTGAAGCGCTGGATACAAGCGCTGAGGCCGTTGAATCGTTACTATCGAGAGCGCGGCGCACGCTTCGCCATACGCTCAAGGCGACATATCAGGATGTACGATGAGATGCGGCGGCGGCAAACCGCCGGGGAAGGGCGCAATGACTGAAAACGGCGCAGCAAGGATGAAACGGCCGATCCAGATGGCCGAAATCTACGGCGGGCGGATCAGCCGCTGGCCTCATGGCCAGCTCCGAGGCTGGATCGCCTGGCTGACCTCGCCCGCCTTCCGGCAGGCGCTGGCGGCGGAACGGCATCTCGACCGGGCGCTCGATCTGGCCGCGCCGGAAGGCGGTCAGCCGGAGCGGTTCGAGGCGCGTCTGCTCGCCGCAATCGGCGTCGCGGCGGCGCCGGAGCGCCGCCAGCGCGTCCAGCCGTTCGGCATTGGCGGGCTTGCGGTCGCGAGTTTGTGCCTTGGCGTCATGATCGGCGCGCTCTATGGCGGCGAGGCTTTGGACAGCAGCGGCTTTGCCGGCCTGTCGGACGATGCCTGGGCCGAAGTCGCGGCCCTCGATGGGCTGGACGGGGAGCAGGGCTGATGGGCTGGTTTCAGGAACCGCGTCCGCGGCTGCTGCTGGCCGCCCTGGCGCTCAATGTGTTTTTTGCCGGCTTGATCGGCTCGGCGTTGCTGTCGGGACATCGCGGCGGGCCGGACCATCCGCCGCCGCTTCGGCGCATCCTGCGCGAGGCCGGGCCGGAAGTCCGGCCGCTGATCGACCGGGCCATGGCGGCCCGAGAGGCGGAAATTCAGGCGGCCGGACGCGCGGCCAGAGCTTCCGGCGAAGCCCTGAAGGCGGCGATGACCGCGGAAGTCGTCGATCGAGGCGCGCTCGCCGAAGCTTTCGAAGCGCGCCGGAAATCCAAGGACGCGCTTGGCGCGCTCATGGAAGGCGTTTTCATCGAGGTGCTGCCGGCATTGCCCCATGAAACCCGGAAAAAGCTTGCGGAACGGCGGCGGCCCCGCCCGGATGATCGTAAGCGGGCAGGAGAGCCAAGCGACGGCCCGCAATCGGGCGGGCGGTAAAGCGCCGCCCGCTGCGCCGATCCTGGCTGAGCGAGCCTATGTGGCCGGCGGCGTGTAGCGGCATGGGGCTGGCGTGAACGCGCCGGCCTTCAATTGATCGACAAGCCCGCGCTTCAGGATCTTTCCCGATGCGGTCAGCGGAAATTCCGGCAGCACGATGAAATATTCCGGCATGTGATTGCGGGAGAGCCCGCCCGCCGCCAGGTGGCGCAAGACCTGATCTGCGTCCGGCGCTGGCTGGCCGGCCGCCGGGATGACCGCCAGGCAGACGCGCTCGCCCAGGCGGTCGTCCGCATGGGGGAACGCAGCCGCCTTGGCGATCGCCGGATGGGCGACGGCGATATCCTCGATCTTGGCGGGGTGAATATTATGGCCGCCGCGAATGATGATGTCCTTCAGGCGCCCCGTCACCTCCAGATTGCCGTTTGCGTCGAGCCGCCCGAGATCGCCCGAGAGGAACCAGCCATCCTTGTTGAACGAGGCCTCGGTCGCCGCCTGATTGGCGAAATACCCGAGCATCAGGCAAGCGCCATGGCCTGCGATCTGGCCGATCTCGCCAGGCTGGGCGTCCAGGTCCGGATTATCCTGATCGACAATCTTGACGCTGTAGGCCGGGCCGCCGCGGCCGCAGGTCGAGACGATGACCGCATCGCTGTCGGTCGGCTGGGTGTATTGATGGGAGGAGTTCTCGCTCATCCCGTAAACATTCTGCGGCAGCACGTCGAGCGCCCGGAACGCCTTCGCGACCGCCGGCGGGATCGGCGCGCCCGCCATATAGAACACGCGGACATCGCCGAGCCGCTGCAAACCGCGCTGCCGGACCTCGGCCTGAATATCCATGGCATGGGTAGGCACGCCCATCACATAGGTGGCGCGGCTTTCCAGCAGCCAGTCCAGGGTCGCCATGCCCTTCGGCGGATCGTTCAGCACAAGCTCGCCGCCACAGGCGAGCGCCTGGGCGGTCGCGACCCAGGCGATGTGATGGGTGAGGGGCGAAAGCGACAGGAGGACCGTCGAAGCGTCGTGCCCCCAGTCCCGCACCATGTCCCGCGCGTTTGCAAGCAGCGTGTTGGCGGAATGGGTGACGCCCTTGGGCTGCCCCGTCGTGCCGGAGGTGAAGACCAGATAACAAATCGCGTCCGGATCGTCGCGCTTCGGCGGAACCGCGACCGGCGCGTCCAGCAGGCCGCCGCCGGAACGGCCGGCGGGCAGGCGGATGACGCGGCGGACCGAGGCCAAGCTGTCCGCCATGCCGGCGAAGTCCGCAGTCGCCGCATCGACCCCGAACCCGTCCTCGGCCAGGACGACCTTCGCGTCAATCGCCGTGACGAGGCCGATCGCTTCCCTGGCGGTATAGTTCTGGTGCAAGGACGGATTGGCGACCGCGCCGAGACGCGCCGCCGCCAGAAGCGCCGCGACGCCCTCGATCCGGTTGGACAGCCTGAGGCCGACCCTTTCGCCGGGCCGCAGCCCTGCATCGGCAAGATGCCCGGAAATGCGGTCGACCAGCGCCTGAAACTCGGCCCAGGTCAGGCGGCGTCCGGAATCGCGAATGGCGAATGCATTTGGACGCGCGGCGGCATGGGCGCTCAACAGGTCGTAGAAGGTTTCGCTCCGCCATAACCCGGCGTCATAGAAGCGGCGGCTGGTCGCCGGATGGTGCAGGGTGAGGAGCGGCGCGATCGGGCGCGCGGCGGATGGAGGAGCAGCGGACATGGGACTGGCTGGCTCCGCGCGTCAGTGGCCGAAGGTCGAGGGATCGGGCTTCCGCTTTTCCCGGAACGACGCGCCAAGCTCCTTGGATTCCTGCGTTTCCAGGAAGGGCCGCAGGAGAAGGTCATGGGTCACCCGGGAAAGCCCGGCGACGCCGCCGTGCCGCGCCAGGAACGCATGCTTGATCGCGGCGAGGGCGAAGGGGCCGCGCTCGGCGACGGCAAGCGCCATTTCCCGAGTCGCTTCACGCAACTGCCCATCCGGGGCGACCCGATTGATCAGTCCCCGCGCCATCGCTTCAGCGGCCGACAGCCTGTCGTTCAGCATCCACATTTCCTTGGCGCGCTTGCTGCCGACCAGGTCTTCCAGCTTCCAGGTGCCGTAGCCGGCATCGAACGACCCCATCATCGGACCGACCTGGCGGAAAACCGCGCTTTCCTTGGCGATCGTCAAATCGCAGACCACCTGCAAGACATTGCCGCCGCCGACGGCATAGCCATTAACGCTTGCGATAACAGGCTTCTGCAGCCGTTCGATGCTTTCGTAGATTTCCAAAGTCGGCAAAACGCCGGGATAAAGCAGAGTTTCTTCCATGCCGGTCTTTTCGCCGCCAATGCAGAAGAAGCGGTCGCCGGCGCCGGTCAACACGACGACGCGGGTACGGGTTTCGCGGCGGATCGCGTTCATGCAGTCCCTGAGTTCATGGCACATGGTCACGTTGAACATATTGCCCGCGTCCGGACGGTTCAGGGTGATCCAGCCGATCGGGCCGTCTTCTTCGTAGAGGATTGTTTCAAACGACATGAGCGGAGGCCTCTGTTCGACTGTTGCAGCGGGTTGATGCGGGCAGTCTAGCGGGGCGCCGATAGAGATGCGAGCCAGCTTGAACATGCGCCAGGACACGAGGCAGGGCGACGATAGCGGCGCGCGTCCAGGCCATCTAAACGTCCGATAAGGAATATTATGGGCAATCTTTGCCTATGCACGGCGCGTGCTCCAACCGCCATTGTTCATTGATAACCATAGCCAACTGCGCCACGTAACGAATAGCTGTCAGCACATGCATGCAGACCGTTTCCGGAAATTGGAGCACCGTCCTTGACCATCTTCGCAATCGCGGGCGTGCAGATGCGTGGTGATCTCCGCCTGCACGCCGCCGACCTTTTGACCGAACAGCCTCTGGCAAATGGAAAGCCGATGCTCGATCAATCGCCGCAGAGTGTGAAAAAAATTCGACGGAGCCGCAGTTTGGCCAAGGAAAGGGCAGAAATGCGCCTGAAAGCAAAGCCCAAGCATTGCTTCTTTGGACGGATTGTCGAAGTTTCTTGTTCATCCATCACTTAAAGGGAGCATACTATGAAAAAATACGGGGTTCTTGCCGGGGCCGCAGCGCTGATGCTGTCGGCAGGCGGCTTTGGAACAGCCGCGATCGCGGCTGAAGAAAGCTTCGTCACCATCGGCACTGGCGGCCAGACCGGCGTCTATTACGTCGTCGGCCAGTCGATTTGCCGTCTCGTGAACCGCGGGGCGGAGCAACACGGCATCAAGTGCACGGCGCCGTCCACCGGCGGGTCGATCGACAACATCAACGCCATCAAGAACGGCGATCGCCAGATGGGCGTCGCGCAGTCCGACTGGCAGTATCATGCCTATAACGGGACATCGAAGTTCGAAGGCGAGAAGTACGACAAGCTGCGCGCGGTGTTCTCCGTGCATGGCGAGCCGTTCACCGTCGTCGCCCGCAAGGACGCCAACATCACGTCCTTCGACGATCTCAAGGGCAAGCGCGTCAACATCGGCAATCCCGGCTCCGGCCAGCGCGCGACGATGGATGTCGTTCTCGCCGCCATGGGTTGGACCACGGCTGAATTCAGCCTGGCGTCCGAGCTGAAGTCCGCTGAACAGGCTGGCGCGCTTGGCGACAACAAGATCGATGCGATGATCTTCACCGTCGGCCATCCCTCGGGCTCGATCCAGGAAGCGACGACCACGACCGACGCCAATCTGGTGCCTGTAACCGGGCCGGCGATCGATAAGCTGATCGCGGAAAACGCCTATTACGCCAAGGCGACCGTGCCCGGCGGCATGTACAAGGGCACCGATGTCGACACGACCACTTTCGGCGTGAAGGCGACGTTCGTTTCGTCCTCCGACGTGCCGGAAGAGACCATCTATCAGATCGTCAAGGCAGTGTTCGACAACTTCGATCGCTTCAAGCAGCTCCACCCGGCTTTCGCCAATCTGAAGGAAGCCGACATGCTGACCGCGGGCAACTCCGCGCCGCTGCATGCTGGCGCTGTGCGTTACTACAGGGAACGCGGCTGGATGTAATCCAGCGTCGGCGGGCGCCGGATCTTCCGGCGCCCGCCATCGTTCTTTTCTTCAGAATGCAGAGTCGGAATACCGTATACGCGATTGACTGAGACAGATTTTCCTTGAGGGGGGATGCGACAGATGGCTGAAGCGGGCAGCGAACGCGATGCGACAGCAGGTCTTAGTCAGGCGGAGATCGACGCGCTCGTCGCGTCCTCCGATACTGGGGGCAGGCAAGCTGGCGGCTTCATCGCCAAACTGATTGCAGGCATCGCCCTTGTCTGGGCGCTCTTTCAGCTCTGGTTCGCCTCGCCGCTGCCGTTCGCCCTCGGCATCGGCGTCTTTAACGACACCGAAGCTCGTTCAATCCATCTTGCCTTCGCCGTGGTGTTGGCCTTTCTGGCGTTTCCGCCGGAGCAAAGCACGTTTCAGCGAGTGCTCGGCGTCGCGACGCCGCTCATTATCGGCGGCCTGCTGGCAATTTCGGCCGGCGACATTTTTCCTGTCTGGATCGTGATCGCGATCAGCGTCGCGATCGCCGTCGCCTGCGCGCTCCCCACCCGGACCGACCGCGTCGCGCTGCAGGAATGGGCCCTCGCCGCAGTCGGCGGCTTCTGCGCCGCCTACCTTTTCCTGTACTACCGCGATTTGTCGGAGCGCGTCGGGCAACCGATCTTCCTTGATTTTATCCTGTCGATCGCCGGACTGCTCATTTTGCTGGAAGCGACACGGCGGGCGCTCGGTCCGGCGCTGGTCATCGTCGCTTCGACGTTTCTGCTCTATACGGTGCTTGGGCCGTACATGCCCGACATCATCGCCCACAAGGGCAACAATCTTCGCGAAATCATCAATCACCACTGGATCACGACCGAAGGCGTGTTCGGCATCGCGCTTGGCGTGTCGACGTCGTTCGTGTTCCTGTTTGTCCTGTTCGGCGCGCTGCTGGATAAGGCCGGCGCCGGGAACTATTTCATCCAGGTCGCCTTTTCGCTGATGGGCCACTTGCGCGGCGGACCTGCGAAAGCCGCTGTCGTCTCCTCCGCCATGACGGGCCTGATTTCCGGTTCGTCGATCGCAAACGTCGTCACGACCGGCACCTTCACAATCCCACTGATGAAGAAGGTCGGCTTCTCGTCCGAGAAAGCCGGCGCGGTCGAGGTCGCGTCCTCAGTCAATGGCCAGATCATGCCGCCCGTCATGGGCGCCGCCGCGTTCCTGATGGTGGAATATGTCGGCATCCCCTATTTCGATGTGGTCACCAACGCCTTCCTGCCGGCGCTGATTTCCTACATCGCGCTCGTCTATATCGTGCATCTTGAAGCTTGCAAGAAGGGGATGGAGGGCCTACCGCGCTCCTATACGCCAGGGCCGCTCCTGCGCCGGCTCGTCGGATTTGTATTTGGGGTCCTGCTGCTCTGCGCGGTCAGTATGGCGGTCTATTACGGCATGGGCTGGATGCGGCCGGCATTCGGCGACGCCGCCTTCTATATCGTCTTCGCGTTATTGACGGCGGTCTATGTGGGGCTTGTCGCATACGGCGCGCGCTACCCGGAGCCGAAACTGGACGATCCGAATGCGCCCGTGTCGGCGCTGCCGCTGCCGGGTCCGACGATCAAGTCAGGCCTGCATTTCATCCTGCCGGTCGTGGTCCTGGTCTGGGCCTTGATGATCGACCGGCTGTCGCCCGGACTTTCGGCATTCTGGGCGTCCGCCTTCATGATCTTCATTCTGGCGACGCAACGGCCCTTGTTCGCTTTCTTCCGCAAGACCGGCGACATGGGCGCTGAAGTACGCCGCGGCTTCTCCGATCTGCTGGAGGGCTTGATTTCAGGCGCCCGCAACATGATCGGCATCGGCATCGCGACTGCGACGGCCGGCATAATCGTCGGCGCGGTCTCCCAGACCGGCGTCGGCTCCGCATTGGCGGATGTCGTGGAAGTGCTGGCGGGCGGCAATCTCCTCGCCATCCTGTTCCTTACGGCCATCCTGTCGCTGATCCTCGGCATGGGCTTGCCGACGACGGCGAACTACATAGTCGTTTCCGCGCTGCTGGCGCCCGTGATCGTGACGCTTGGGCAGGAAAACGGCCTCATCGTCCCGCTGATCGCGGTGCATCTCTTCGTCTTCTACTTCGGCATCATGGCGGACGTGACGCCGCCGGTCGGGCTTGCATCGTTCGCGGCCGCCGCAATTTCCGGCGGCGATCCGATCAAGACCGGCTTTGTCGCCTTCTTCTATTCCTTGCGGACGGCCGCATTGCCCTTCCTGTTCATCTTCAACACCGACTTGCTGTTGATTGATGTGACGGTCTTCGAGGGCATCCTGGTTTTCTGCGTCGCGACGATCGCGATGTTGCTGTTTGCCGCCGCGACGCAAGGCTGGTTCTTGACCAGGAACAAGCCCTGGGAAACTGTCTTGCTCTTGCTGATCGCTTTCAGTTTCTTCCGACCCGGCTATTGGATGGATCAGATCTATCCGCCCTATAACGATATCGCGCCGGCGGAGATTGTGCAGGCCTTCAACGCCGCGCCCGAAGGCTCGGAAGTCCGCCTGCGCGTCGCCGGCCTCGATGCCGTGGGGCAAGCCCGGGAATGGGTGACGCCGCTCACCGTGCCCGCGGGCGCTACGGGCGAGGCCAAGCTTGAAGCGCTTGGCCTGACGATCGTGCAGCGCGGCGACAAGACAATTATCGACAATGTCGCCTTCGATAGCCCCGCCAAGAAACTCGGCCTCGACTGGGATCAGACGATCCTGGCGGTCCGGTCGGCGGCGGACACGCCCTCGAAATACCTGATGTTCCTGCCAGCTCTCATCCTGCTTGGTTTCGTCATCTTGCTGCAACGCCGCCGCATTCAACCAGCGGCCGGGGGAGCGACCGTCAATGTATAAAACCATCCTGATCGCGCTCGACGTCAACCACGAGAGTTCCTGGGTCAAGGCCGTGCCGACGGCGGCTGCGCTTGCCGATGCGTTCGGGGCCGACCTTCACGTCATGTCGGTCGCGCCCGGCGTCAGGAGCGCCATGGCGGCCCAGCATTTTCCAGCGAACTTCCAAGCGAAATCCATAGCCGCGACCGAGGCCGCGCTCAAGGCCGTGGTCGCGGCCACATTGCCAGGACGCAAGGTGACGCAGCATATCGCCACCGGACGGATCTACAGGTCCATCCTCAGGCAGGCCGACGCGATCGAGGCCGATCTGATCGTGATGGCGTCCCACCGCCCGGAACTTCAGGACGCCCTGATCGGGCCGAATGCCGATCTCGTCATGCGCCACGCGAAAGCCTCGATGCTGATCGTCCGCGAATAAGGCGCGGGGGCCGCGCTTGACGCTTCGATCGCTGCGATTTTCCAGATCGTTCACGCCGCTTCGGCTTCCGTTCATCCAAGCCTTCGGCGGCATTGCCCAAACAATTTTAAGGTGATCGCCAGCAATTGAGGCGAGCATGCGCTGCGCGTCGATCCGGACGCGCCTTGCGTCAGGCATGCATCTGGGCGCATGTCGACCGTAGCTTGCTGAAAGGAGCGACGACTTGGCTGTCGATAGCGATCTTGGCCGTATGCGCGTGCCGCCATATTTCTGGCGGTTCGCCATTTTGGGGGGCGCGGCGGTTGGGCTGATCGTCAGCCTGATTTCGGCTTTCTGGTGGGATGGCGCGATCTTGCCGGCCGCGGGGTTTGGCGGCCTGACGGGGCTTGGCGCCTACGACTATTTCCAAACCCGCCACAGCTTGATGCGGAACTATCCGATCATCGGCCGGGCCCGCTGGATCTTTGAGGAACTGCGCCCCTATCTCCGCCAGTATATCGTCGAGAGCGACCGGGACGGCCGGCCGATCGACCGCGCGTCGCGCTCGGTCGTCTATGCCCGGGCCAAGGGCGAGGAAGATGCAGTGCCCTTCGGCACGGCGCTGGACGTCGGCTCAAGCGAGTATGCCTTTATCACCCAATCGATGGCGCCGAAGCCCCTCAGCGCCGGGGACCTCCGCGTCGATGTCGGCGGCCCAGATTGCACTCAGCCCTATTCAAGCTCGATCTTCAACATTTCGGCCATGAGTTTCGGCTCGCTCAGCGGCAATGCGATAGAAGCGCTCAATCTCGGAGCCAAGCTCGGCCGCTTCTATCATGACACCGGCGAAGGCTCGATCAGCCCCTATCACCGCAAGCATGGCGGCGACCTCGTCTGGGAGATCGGCTCAGGCTATTTCGGCTGCCGCAACCGTGACGGATCGTTCGACGAAGGCGCGTTCCAGGCCAACGCCCAGAACGACCAGGTCAAGATGATCGAGATCAAGATCAGTCAGGGCGCCAAGCCCGGCCATGGCGGCATGTTGCCCGGCGCCAAGGTGACGGCAGAGATCGCAGCCACCCGCGGCATCCCCATCGGCGAGGATTGCATCTCGCCTGCCTATCACACGACATTCTCGACGCCGCGAGAATTGATCGCCTGGGCGGCTCGGCTCCGGGAATTGAGCGGCGGCAAGCCCATCGGCGCGAAGTTCTGCGTCGGCAAGCCCCATGAGGTCTTCGCGCTGACCAAGGCGATGCTGGAGATGGGCGTGACGCTGGACTTCATCGTCGTCGATGGGGCCGAAGGCGGCACGGGCGCCGCTCCCCAGGAATTCGTCGATCATGTCGGCATGCCTCTCCGCGAGGGCCTGATCCTGACCCGCAATGCCCTGGTCGGGGCCGGCCTCAAGGACCGGGTGCGCATCGGCGCGGCCGGCAAGGCGACAAGCGCGTTCGCGATCGCGTCGAATGCGGCCATCGGCGCCGATTGGACCAATGCCGCGCGAGCCTTCATGTTCACGGTCGGCTGCATCCATTCCCTGAAGTGCCACACAGGCGGGTGCCCGGTCGGCGTCGCGACCCAGGACCCCATGCGCCAGCGCGCCCTCGTCATCCCGGAAAAAGCGGAGCGCGTGCGCCGGTTCCATGCCCACACCTTGCGCGCCCTGAAGGAAATCGTCGCGGCCGCCGGCCTCGATCATCCTTCGGAACTGGAGCCGCATAACCTCTACCACCGCCTCAGCCCCTATGTGCTGTCGCCGGCAGATGAGCTTTATACCTTTCTGAAATCCGGCCAATTGCTCGCCGATCCTCAAGGAACGGCTTACGACGTGCCTTGGTCCGTCGCCGACCCCGACAGCTTCAAGCCGAAGCGCAACGTCGCGAACTGACGCGGCCTGCGCTCAAGCCAGCGCGATCTTGCCGGCGTCGGTTCGCGCGAGGTCGGCGACGAAGCGAAACTGGGTCGGGAGTTCAAATGGCTCCAGCGCCAGGGCGAGGCGTGCGCGAAGCTCCGTCAGGTCGATGCTTGCCGGGTCCGTCGCGGCATCGAGGATGATGTCGACGACGGGCGTTTGTCCCAAGAGGTCATGCGGCTCTGCCCGGCAGAGGCTGCCCGCGATCCCCGCCTCGCCCGCCAGCGCCGCCTCGACTGTGTACGGATTGACCCACTGGCCGCCGCTCTTGAAACAGCGATTGATCCGACCCCGGTAGCACGGCAGGCCGCCCGGCGTCAGGTCGATCGCGTCGCCGGAGAGAAAGCCGCCCTCGCCGTCCAGACCGACATAGCCAGCCTCGCCCAGATATCCGAGCAGGACGGTCGGCCCTTTCAGCCAGAGCTGCTTCAAGGGCGTGTCCGCAAGCGGAACCGCGCGCCAGTCGAAGAAGGGAAACGGCGCGCCCATGGCGCCGAGCGGCCATTCCGGATCGTCCATATCGATATGGGCGACACGCGGCCCAGCTTCGGTCATGCCGAAGTACTGCACCCGGCGCGCATTCGGATAAAGCGACGCCATGGCGGCGGCGGCGGCGGGCGTGCAGACCTCGCCGCCTTGTCCAGCGACGCGCACCGCCGGGAATGCCCCGCCCCTGGCGAGCGTCGCCAGGATGCGGTGCAGGGACGCCGGCCCCTGGATCAACGTGATCTCGGCGGAGCGGAGTTTTTGCAGGATCAACGGCGCCGGCGCGCCAGGTCGCATGGCATGGATCGTGACGCCGGCATGCAGCGCCGCCAGAACCCCGCCCGTCAGGCCAAGGCTGTAGGAGAGAGAGGTGGCCGCAAGCAGCCTGTCCCCTTGCCGCCACCCAAAGGCCCCCGCGATCGCCGCCATGGACTGGTTGACGCCGGCGCCGGGCAAGGCCGCCAGTTTCGGCGCGCCCGTGGTGCCGGATGTGCGGCCGAGCAAACCTTCCGCATCGGCCTGGGGCGCCGCCAACATCAGGTCGAGCGTCTCGGCCCTGGCGGCTTCAGCCATCGTCCGGCGGATCACCAGGGGCGCCCGCCCGACCGACCATGCGGCCAGAACCTCAATCGTCGTCGCGATGGGGCCGCTGGCTTCCTCGACAGGCCACCGGCCGCCGCCGCCTGACGATCCTCCGATCTCCCGCCCGCGCTTGATGGCCCGGTCGATCAGGTCGGCATAGGAAAGCGCCCTGTCGTCGCTCGCCAAGGCGGTCAGGGCGCCATGACGCGCCATCTCGGCCGCCAGACTCTCCCAGAGGAATGTCGCGCCCGCCGTCATGGATCGATGCTGAAATAGCGGTAGGCGTTCGGCCGGTAATTCGCGGGATCTTCGATCAGCAGCCGCTCCAGCATTGCGCCATACCAGGCCGCGAAATCCGCAAGCCACACGTCTTCGGAAGCTGCGTCGGCCGGGTCGGGACCGGGCTCCAGGGAAATTGCCATTGTATCGCCCCTCCAGATCGCGTGGGAGCAGAAGATACGAGCGCCGGTCTTATAGGCCAAGGTCGCCGCGCCGCTTGGCCAAAGCGTGTCCATCCCGAATACGCGCCCCGGCAAAGACCGCTTGCCGATGCCGCCGTCCGCTCCTATGAACAATGTCCGGTTCTGACGAAGCGCTGCGAAAGCCTTGACCACGATCTGGCCAGCACGGCTCGCATAGATGAAACGGTCGTGGCGCGCCCGGGACAACCAGAATGCCGCATTGCTCGATAGGCAATAGACGTCTGGCGTATGAAGCGCAATGCGGTGTTGCATGATTACGGTCGGGCCGATGTGCCCGGCTATCAGCAGCGTTGGCCGCGTCGACGACTGAGCGGCGAACGCTTTCCAGGCGCCTTCATCGATGCAGTCGCGCCATGGGTCAGCCGCATCCGGCGGAGCAAGTGACCTCAACCAGGTCCAGCGCGACGCCATTGCGCCAAATTCCATACGCCGCCGCGCCCAGTCCCCGGCATTGACGCAGCCACGGCTGGCCCAATGCGCCGCCGCCCGCTCGGCCAATACGCGTTCAAATCGATTGTTCAGTGGTTTCAGATCGACTTTCTGCGCAGCGTTCCAGATTGCATTGATCTCGCCTTCGGATGTAGCGGCGGCGAAAGCCGTCCCGGCCTCGCCCGCTGCCCATCGCGCCCACATGGCGGCGGATGCCATATCGCCCGCCTCGGCATACCGATTGGCCAGCCGCGCCTGATTCAACGTCTTAGCCTTGGGCTCCTTCGACAAGGTCGCAGCCATTATCAGTGCATCGGCTTCGCCTTGCCAATCGCCGGCGCTTGCGAAAGCGGCGGCACGGCCGACCCAGAGCGCCACATCCTCGGGAGCCGCCGCGAGCGCTTCAGCAAATGCTGCATCAATCGCTCGATGATCGCGCCCGATTTCGAAGAGAATTGTCGCCCGCAGTCGAAGCGCGCCTTCCGCAGCCGGATCAATCGCCAATGCGGCATCGATCGCGGCAAGTGCGGCGTCATATTCTTTCTGCTGGCGGCGGGCGGCGGCGATGCCGATATGCGCCCGTATCGAGCCCGGATCGCGGTGCGCTGCGCTGGTAAACGCGTCGAGCGCAGGATCGACCGCGCCCAATTTCTGTCGAAGCCAACCGAGCAATAAGAGCGGCGCCGACGCATCAGGATCAGCGGCGGCAGCCTTGCCTGCAGCGACCGCGGCCGCGCTGAATTCGCCCATGTCACGCAATAACTGGGCGCGCCCGAAGTGGTCGTCAAACGCGTCGCCTTGGCCCTGCCTTTTCGCGAGCGCCTCCAGCCGCGCCAGGCGCGCCTTGACGCGCGCATCGTCCGGCTTCGCTGCAAGCGCCTTGCGAAGGGCGACTACGGCATTGCCATAATCCTGCAGGCGCTCATAGGCCAATGCGAGCCCCGAAAAGGCTGGGGCAGATGAAGCATCCAAGTCGGCGGCCGCTGCGTAAGCGGCGATCGCTCGCTCAGGATCCCCGCCACGCAGATGCAGCGAGCCCAGAAACAGCGTGCCGGATGGGGCATTTGGCTCCAATCGGCAAGCCTCCGCCGCCGCCCGTGTCGCCCCAGCAAGGTCGCCGGCCGCCGCAAGCAATCTTGCGAGCGCCAAATGCGAGCGGCCAAAATCAGGCCAGGCGGCGATCGCATCCCGCAAGACCGCTATCGCTGTCTCCGCCCTGCCGGCTTCAGCCAGGCAGCGCGCCCTGAACACCTGATCGGCGGGATGATCCAAAGCGTCGATCAGCATCGCCGCCGCCGCATTGAAGTCCCGTTTTGCGTAAAGCGACCGGGCTTTCAACCGCCGTTCGCGGGGCGACGCTGCCCTGTGAGCCTTCCCCTCATCCATCTCGGCTATATAGCCGCTCGCGGTCTCGGAGAAGTTTGGCGACATGTTCATGCAACGAGCCGAGCGACAACAGCGCCGATTCTGGCAGGGCCTCCGTCGCGATGGGAACCTTCAATTCCCGCTCGATCGCCAGGAAGAATTCCAGAAGCTCCAGCGACATCAGGTCGAGGCCGCCCTCAAACAACGGGGCGTCGGCTTCGATCAAGGGCCTATAGGGCGCGGCGGTCTTCAGCGCCGCCTGCAAAGCGCGCCAGACGGGGTCGTCCGCACTCGGCACGAAGGGTATCTCTGACATTCGTTAAAAACCCGCGATGAACCCCACGATGTTCTCAATCGCCTGCTTGGACGCCGCGCTTTCAGGCTCGCGCGCGGTGAAGGCATGGGGCGCGCCGGGAAATTCGTGCAACGTCATCGACCCGCCGGCCGCCTTGTAGGCCGCGACGAACCTGGCGGCCATGTCTGGCGTCACGTTGTCGTCATTGGTCCCCTGGAGCAGGATGCCGGGCGGCAACGCTGCCGGTTCGCCGCGTTCCAGGATCAATTGCGGCGCGCCCTCGGCCATCGCCGCCTCGTCCGGCCAATAGGCTCGGTGCGCCGCCGCCAGCCGGTCGTTGCCGTTGCTCGTCACCATCTTGTAGCGCGCCAGCGGATCGACGATGGACCAGCAGAGCACGATGAACGCGACCGTCGCATCCATATCCGGCGCCGCCTCGAGCCGGTCGACGGCGTAGCGGGGGTCGGCGGGCCGCATCGCCGCCAGCATTGCCTGATGGCCGCCGCTGGAGGTGCCGAGCAGCCCGATCCGGTCCGCCGCCGCGCCGTAGTCTTTGGCATGGGCTTTCAGCCAACGGACGGCATAGTTTATGTCGGCCAATGGCGCCGGGTATTGCACGTCCGACGGCATTCTGAAGTCGATGGCCATGACCACGACTCCCCGTGCGGCAAGCGGCTGGTGGATCGCCACATTGGCCAGCCGGTCGTTCATCGTCCAGGCGCCGCCATGCACCTCGACGACGCCGGGAAAGGGTCCGGGGCCTTCCGGCTTGTACAGCCTGGCCAGCAGGGATGTCCCGTCGATCGTCCGATAGACGACATCCTCGACAGCAACCGGGTAGGACTGAAGCATGGGCTTTCTCTCCTTGGCGATAGCGACCGTCAGACGGCGATGCTAGCCTATTGTCCGAACCTGAGGAGCGCCACCAACAATGTCATCGCCCGCCTACGATCCAAAAACCTTCCGCGGTCTCGATTTTGCGAGCCGTCGCCCGAGCTTTCTCGCAGGCGATGACAGCCCGCGCGCCTATCTGGAACGGTGTCTGGCGGTTGTCGCTGACCGGGAGCCGGTCGTCAATGCTTTCGCCCATTTGAATCCTGAGCTGGCGCGCGCCGCCGCGGACGCCAGCACGGACCGGTATCGCGCCGGCAGCCCGCTCTCCGAGATCGACGGGATGCCGATAGGCGTCAAGGACCTCCTGGAAACGGTCGACATGCCGACGGAGATGAATTGCGCAGCGCTCAAGGGGAATTTCCCGAAGCGCGACAATGCGGCTGTATGGGCGCTCCGCCGGGCCGGCGCGGTCATCTTCGGCAAGACGACGACGGCGGAACTGGGGGGGTCCCATCCAGCCGCCACAACGAACCCATGGGACCCCGCCCGCACGCCCGGCGGATCGTCGTCCGGGTCGGCGGCGGCCGTGGCGGCCGGCATGATGCCGGCGGCGATCGGCACTCAGGTCGGCGGCTCGATCATTCGTCCGGCCGGCTTTTGCGGCAACATTGCGCTCAAGCCCAGTCAGGGCGGGATCAATCGCGGCGAACGCCAGGCGACGAGCATGAGCACGCACGGCGTTCACGCCAACAGCTTCAGGGATATCTGGAATGTGACGACGGCGATCGTCGCCCGTGTCGGCGGCGACCGGGGCAATCCCGGCATCGTCGGGCCGGCGACGGCCCCGGAGCCGATCAAGCCAAACCGGCTGATCGTCCTCGAGACCGCCGGTTGGGCAGGCGTCGATGACGCGACCCGGCAGGCGTTCGCCAGTTTGCTCGACGGGATCGGCACCGCAGGCGTCACCCTCCTTCGCCGTGAGGAGCATGCGGCGGTCGAACGCCTGGAGCATGCGATCGCCGATGCGGCGCGCATCGCCGTCGATATTACCGGTTGGGAGAACCGCTGGAACACACGGGCCTTGCTTGATAATCACGGTCCTGAAGGGGTGAGCGCCCGCATCCAGGCGGTTCTGGCGAAGGCGGAGGCCATGACGGTCGCGGACTACCGGGCGGCGCTGCTCGACCGGGAAATCGCGCAGACCACCTACCGGCAACTGGCAGGATATGGCGATGCGGCGATCACGCTGGCCTGCCCCGGCCCGGCGCCGATCTGGGCCGGCGACCGCCCCGGCGAACCTCTCGCCCGCCGCCCGACCGGCGACGCCATCTTCAACTATCCAAGTTCGATGCTGTTCGCGCCGGTCGTCACGACGCCGCACATGAGCGTCGGCGGCATGCCGGTCGGATTGCAGACCATGGGCCAGCCCGGCGAGGACGCCCGCGTCGCAGGCATCGCCCGCTGGCTTCATGAAAACGTCGATGCTGCAATGGGCTAATTGATTGCAATGGCTAGCCAGGAGGCTGAGATGGAGCAGACGCCGCCGGGGTTCACGCGGGCCCAGACCCGCGCCCAGTACAATGCCGGCTACATGCCGGGCTTCGGCAACGACTTCGAGACCGAGGCCGTGCCGGGGGCCTTGCCCATCGGCCAGAACTCGCCGCAGCGCTGTCCCTACGGCCTCTACGCAGAACAGCTGTCCGGCACGCCCTTCACGGCGCCGCGCGCGAGTAATCGGCGATCGTGGCTCTATCGGAAGTTGCCTTCGGTCCGGCATCTCGGGGCGGCGATCCGCCTCGATCTGCCGCATTTCCGCTCCGCCCCGACGCTCGGCGAGTGCGGCCTACCGCTCGGGCCGATGCGCTGGGACCCTGCGCCAATCCCAACCGATGAGCGCCTGACATTTCTCTCCGGCATGCGCACGATCACGACCGGCGGCGACGTGATGACCCAGACCGGGTTCGCGGTCCACGTCTACGCCGTCACCGAAAGCATGACGGACGACTATTTCTATAACGCGGACGGCGAGATGCTGATCGTGCCGGAGATCGGCGGCCTGCGGTTCTTTACGGAAATGGGGATCGTCGACATCGCGCCCGGCGAAATCGCCGTGCTGCCGCGCGGCGTGAAGTTCAAGGTCGCGCTGGCCGCGGGCGTCAACGCCGCGCGCGGCTATGTCTGCGAGAATTACGGCGCGCAGTTGACCTGCCCCGAACGCGGCCCGATCGGCGCGAACTGCATGGCGAACCGCCGGGATTTCCTTACCCCCGTCGCCGCATTCGAAGCGAAATCGGACACGCCCTGCCGGCTGATTTTGAAATGGTGCGGCCGCTTCCAGGCAAGCGAGATCGGCCAGTCGCCCCTGGACGTGGTCGCGTGGCATGGAAACTATGCGCCCTACAAATATGATCTGAAGCAATATTCCCCAGTCGGACCGATTCTGAACGATCACGCCGACCCGTCGATCTTCACGGTTCTGACCGCGCCCCTGGGCGAGCCGGGCACGGCGAATATCGACTTCGTCATCTTCCCGCCGCGTTGGCTCGTCGCCGAGAACAGCTTTCGGCCGCCCTGGTATCACATGAATGTCATGTCGGAATTCATGGGGCTGATCGCCGGCGTCTACGACGCCAAGCCTGAGGGCTTCGTGCCGGGCGGAATGTCCCTGCATAACTGCATGCTCCCCCACGGACCCGACGCGGCGGCATTTTATGGCGCTTCCCTGAAGACGCTGGCGCCGGAGAAGCTGGACAACACTCTCGCCTTCATGTTCGAGACCCGATATCCCCAGCAACTGACCCGCTATGCGGCTGGTCTCGCGACCCTGCAAGCGGGATATCCCGATGTCTGGGCGGGCCTCCGCGACCATTTCGATCCCGACCGACCCACCTGGAACGGAGAGTAGCTGCGATGAACCCGACCCATGATCCCGCGCTCAAATCCTGGATCGAAAGCGCCAACGACCCCGCGAGCGATTTCCCGATCCAGAACCTGCCGTTCGGCGTGTTCTCGACCGACGACCGGGACCGCCGGGTCGGCGTCGCCATCGGCGATCAGATCGTCGACATGGCGGCCCTGGAATACGCGGCCGACCCGGACAAGGACGGGTCCGTCTTCGCGCAGCCCTGCCTGAACTACTTCATGGCGCTCGGCCCGGAGGTATGGTCGGAGACGCGCGCCATGCTCTCCCGCCTGCTCTCCGCCGACGAGCCCCGGCTGCGGGATGACCCGGAGTTAATCCAGGCGACGATCGTGCCCATGGAGCAGGCGGACCTCCACCTGCCGTTCGCCATATCGGGCTACACCGATTTCTATGCCTCACGCGAGCACGCGACGAATGTCGGCACGATGTTTCGAGGCGCTGAGAATGCCTTGCCGCCGAACTGGCTCCACATGCCGATCGGCTATAACGGCCGCGCTTCGACAGTCGTGGTCTCCGATACGCCGGTCATCCGGCCGCTTGGGCAATTGAAGGGCCCGGACGATGCGGCGCCGCGCTTCGGCCCGTCCGAGCGCCTCGATATCGAGCTTGAGATGGGCGCTATCGTCGGCGCGCCAAGCCGCATGGGGACGCCGATCACCACGGAGGAAGCCGCCCGCATGATCTTCGGGTTCGTTCTGCTGAACGATTGGTCGGCCCGGGATCTTCAGGTCTGGGAATACCAGCCGCTCGGCCCCTTCCAGGCGAAGGCCTTCGCCACGACGGTCTCGCCCTGGGTTGTGACGGCGGAAGCGCTTGAGCCGTTCCGCCTCGCCGCCCCGCCGCCAGAAAAGCCTCTGCTGCCTTACCTGCAGGAAAGCGCGCCGGGGCTTTACGACATCAATCTGGAAATCAGCCTCCGCCCGGCTGGCGGCAAGGAGCATGTCATCAGCCGCACGAACTTCCGGCACATGTATTTCTCCGCCGCCCAGCAGTTGGCGCATCATGCGGCATGCGGCTGCGCCATGAACATCGGCGATCTCCTTGGCTCCGGCACGATTTCCGGCCCGACGCGGGATAGCTGCGGCTCGTTGCTCGAACTGACCTGGAACGGCGCGGAGCCGCTCGATCTGGATGGCGCGGCCCGGCGGTTCCTGGAGGATGGCGACGCGGTCACCCTCCGCGGCGCGGCCAAGGGCGACGGCTACAGGATCGGCTTCGGCGCCTGCCGGGGCACGATCCGCCCAAGCCCGGTGCATCCAGCGACAGCCGCGGCAAGCCCTGAAGATGACGCGCCCGCCTGAGAACTGCCGATAGGCTAAGCGGCGGCGGCCTAGAGCATGGCGCGTCCAAGTGGACGCGCCATGCTCTATCTTATTGATAGCGATCAAATTATCCAACCTTAGGCGATTCCGCCTAAGGTTGATTTGATCTAGGGCAGCATCATGGCGCGCAACATGATGCGCCGCTGCGCTGGCGGGAAATCGCCAGCGTTCCGGTGCATGGTCGCATGCTCGTCCCACAGCACCACATCGCCCGGCCGCCAGCGGTGATAGTAGACATTGTCCGTCTGGGCGACATGGGCCAGCAACTCACGGAGAAGTTCGGCGGCCTCGCCATGGCGCATGCCGGCGATGCCTGCCGTGTGGATCATGCAGAAGGACAGACCCGGCCGGCCGGTCTTCGGATGTGCTAAAATTAATGGCTTCCGGACCGGGCGATACTGCCCCCAACGCTCCGGCGTCAGACCGTCATAATAGTCCCTGCCCTCCGGCCCCAGGCCGAAATGATTGACCGTTTGAAGGCCCTCAATGCGTTGGCGAAGCGCGGCTGGCAGGCGCTCAAGCGCGCGCGCCGTATCGGCGAACTCGGTGCCGCCGCCGATCGCAGGCAGCTCGATCCCGTAAAGCATGGCGGCGGCCGGCGGCGCGGTCGAAAAACTGCCGTCATAATGCCAGGCCGACGCGCGGCGCGCCCCGAACTGATCGACGCCGCCGTCCTGATCGACATTCGTCAGAAACGAGATTTCCGGCGTGTCCGGATGCCGGTATTTCGGATCGACCCCCGCCATGATCGGCCCGAACCGGCGGGCGAACGCGCTCATGCGGTCCGCAGCCAATGTCTGGCCGCGAAACGCCAGCACGGGGTGGCGCGCAAAGGCCTCGCCGAGCGCGGCGAACGCCCGGTCGCTCAATGGCTCCGAAAGATCCAGATCGACAATCTCCGTGCCGATCGGCGCGCCAAGCGGCTGTTCATTGAAATACGTCATGCCCGTCCCCCCTGTCAGCGCCGCCAGGACGTCGCGCCGGTCGATTGCCCGCCATGCCCGGCCTCGCCTAGACTTGGTTCAAAGGGAGAATACGCCTTGAACAAAGACCTGCCCGAAGCCGCGCTCAGCGGATTGACCGTTCTCGACTTCACGCGCGTTATCGCCGGTCCGTTCCTGACCCAGATGCTGGCCGATATGGGCGCGGATGTCATCAAGGTCGAAGCGCCCGGCGTCGGCGACGACATGCGCCACTACCGGCCGACCGGGTGGACCAAGGATGCGCCGGGCTTTGTCGGCCTTAATCGCAACAAGCGCAGCATCGAGATCGATATAACCTCTGAGGCCGGGCGCTCCGTGATCTTCGACCTGGCGGCCAAGGCGGATATCGTGGTCGAGAATTTCCGCCCGGATGTAATGGAGCGCCAAGGCATCGATTACGCGGCGCTCTCCAAAATCAATCCGCGCCTGATCTATTGCTCGATTTCGGGCTACGGCCACACCAGCCCCTTCCGGCTGGTGGCGGGCTATGACCCGATCGCCCAGGCGGAAACCGGCATCATGTACCTGACCGGCCCCCGCGAGATGGAGCCGCAGAAAGCCGGCGGCTCGATTGGCGACAGCTTTACCGGCCTGCATGCAGGCATGGCGGTGCTGGGCGCCCTGAACGCCCGCCACCGCACGGGACGAGGCCAGTTCGTCGAAGTCTCCCTGTTCGATTCGATGCTCTCGGCGCTTGGCTATGTCGGCGCCCACGCGCAATTGACCGGCGAGGACCCGCCGCGCATGGGCAACAAGTCCTATGCCCTGGTCCCCTTGGGCGTGTTCCAGTGCAGCGACGGACCGATCATGATCGTCGTCGGGAATAACCGGCAGTTCACGAAGTTTGCCCGCGACGTGCTGCAAAGGCCGGACCTCCTGACCGACCCGCGCTATGCCACACTGACGGACCGCATGAACAATCGCGACGCCCTGGAGGCGGAGATTGAAGCTGTCTTCCTGACGAACGCGCGCGAGCACTGGGTCGAGGCGATGCGCGCGGCGGGGGTGCCGGGCGGCGCCGTCCGCTCGCCGCTTGAAGCGGTGCAATCGCCTGAAGCGGCCGGTCGCGGCATGCTGGCGCCCGTCGGGTTCGACGGCGAGACCGTGCAGCTTGTCGCCTCGCCGCTCAAATTCTCCGAAACGCCGGTCGTCCGCCCGACCGAAGTGCCCCGGCTTGGGCAGCACACGGCGGAGATTCTGGCGGGCGTGCTGAGCTATTCGGACGAGAAGGTCGCCGATCTCCGCAGCGCCGGCGCCTTCGGCAAACCGCAGGAGCAGGACCAATGATCAAGCGGATCGCCAGCCTCTTCGCCGGCCATATCGACCTTGAAGACATGGGCCAACTGGCGACGCCGGCCAACGACAGGCTCTATGACAATGCAGCGCTTGCGACAGTGTTCGACAAGGCCGAGGCGATGGCCGTCGCCATGGACCGGCTTGGCTATCACGCGCTTTGGATGGCTGAGCATCATTTCCAGCGCGAAGGCTATGAGTGCATTCCGAACCTGCCGCTGTTCTTCGTGCATCTGGCCCATGTCACGAAGCGGCTGAATTTCGGCTGCGGCTTCAACGTCGCGCCGATGTGGCATCCGCTCCGCCTGGCCGAGGATTATGCGACCGCCGATATCCTGACCAGGGGCCGGGTGATCTTCGGCGTCGGCCGGGGCTATCACACCCGCGAGGTCGAAAGCCTGGGCGGCGTTCTGCAGGACGCAGACGCCAATCGCGATCTGTTCGAGGAACAGGTCGAGATTATCCTGAAAGCGCTGACGTCCGACCGCTTCGCCCACCGGGGCAGAGCCTATGACCTGCCGCCGGACGTGCCCTATCGCGGTTACAGGGTCGAGGATCTGACGCTGGTGCCCCGCCCGCTCTATCGCGGCGCGGAATGCTGGCAGCCGATTGTCAGCGCCAAGCCGCGCGGTCTGGATTTCATGGCGAAGCACGGCATCAAGGGCATCGTCGGCGGCGGATCGGCGCTGATGGCGGAGCGCCCTATCGTCGCCTTCAAGGAAGCTTACGAGCGCGCCGGCCATGACGTCGCGCTTGGCCAGAACCTCTGCCTCGGCCTCAACTTCCATATCGCGCCGACGCGGGAGCAGGCGATCAGAGAAGCCACGCCCTACTTCGAGGAGCATCTGAAGATGTTCGCGCCGCTTGGCATGGTGCCGATGACCGATGCGCAGATGAGCCGTCTCGGCGAACGCGGCGGCTGGGACGACGCCGGGATCCCGACGCTGACGCGCGCCGTCGAAACCGGGTCCTGGTATTGCGGCCCCGCCGATGGCTTCGTCGCCTATCTCGAAGAATTGCAGGAAAAGTTTCCGGGCCTGGAAGATGTCAACGTGCAATCCAGCATGGGGACGCCTGGCGCCGTTATGATCGAACAGCTCGAGCGCTTCGCCGCCGACGTGATGCCGCGCTTCACGGGGCGCGGCCAAGCGTCCGCCGCCGAATAGGGAAGGATTGCGCGCGCCCATGACCTCGCCGGTGAATGAAGTCCGCCACCCGCTGATCCTCCACAAGCTCTCGATCATGCGCGACAAGCGCACGAGCGCCCAGACCTTCCGGCGCCTGATGCGGGAAGTCGGAATGCTGCTCGCCTATGAAGTGACCCGCGACCTCGACCTGACGACGGCCGTGATCGACACGCCGCTCGGCCCGATGGACGCGCCGACGCTGGCCGGCAAGAAGCTTTGCATCGCGCCGATTCTCCGCGCCGGCCTCGGTCTCGCCGACGGCATGCTCGATCTCATGCCAAGCGCCCGGGTCGCCCATATCGGGCTCTATCGCGACCCGGAAACCCTGGCCGCAGTCCAGTATTACATGAAAGCCCCGGACCTCCTGGACGAGCGGCTGACGCTTGTCGTCGATCCCATGCTGGCGACGGGCAATTCGGCCGCGCATGCCGTCCGGCAGATCAAGCAGCGCGGCGCCCGGCGCATTCGGTTCGTGGCGCTGCTCGCCGCCCCTGAAGGCATCGCGCGCTTTCATACCGAACATCCCGATGTCGACCTCTTTGTCGCCGCCATCGACGCGCGCTTGAACGACCACGGCTATATCGTCCCCGGCCTCGGCGACGCCGGCGACCGGCTTTACGGCACCCGCTAACGCATCCCGCCTGCCCCCATCATTGCAATCGGGCCAGACCGGCCCAATCGGAGTTCCATCATGACTGCAAACCGTTTCCGCACGCCCCTTTGCGATCTGCTGGGGATCGAAACGCCGATCATCCTGGCCGGGATGGGCGTCTGGGGCATGGCGACGCCGCCGGCGCTTGTCGCCGCAGTGTCCAAGGCGGGGGGATTGGGCGTCCTAGGCTGCTCCGGCCTGTCGCCTGCGGAAATCCGGCGCCGGATTCATGCAGTGCGCGATCTGACCGACAAGCCCTTCGGCGTCGATCTGCTTTTGCCGGCCACCCTGGCGCCAGCGGCCGCGACCCGCTCCGGCGTCCGGGACGATCTGGCGCGCAATCACCCGGAGCATGTGCGCTTCTACGAAAGCTTGCTGGAGCGCTTCAACCTGAAAGCCACGCCGGTTCAAGACGATATCGTGATTTCTTCGGAATTGATCGAAGCTCAGATCGCCGTGACCCTGGAGGAACAGGTGCCTGTGTTCGCCGCCGGCCTCGGCGATCCGGCGCGGATTACCGGCCGGGCGAAGGCGCAGGGCATGACGACCCTCGGTCTTGTCGGCTCGCCTCGAAACGCCCAACGCCAGGCCGCCGCGGGCGTTGACGCCGTCGTCGCCCAAGGCACGGAAGCCGGCGGGCACACAGGGCGGATCGCAAACTTTCCGCTGATCCCCCAGGTCGTCGATGCGGTCGCCCCTTTGCCGGTGATCGCCGCCGGCGGCATCTCCGACGGCCGCGGCATCGCCGCCGCCCTGGCGCTTGGGGCGGACGGCGTCTGGCTCGGTTCGCTGTTCCTGACTGCCGATGAAGGCGACCTGCCGGACGCCTGCAAGGACGAACTGATCGCCGCCAAGTCGTCCGACATGGACGTCACCCGCGCCTGGACGGGCAAGACCTTGCGCGCCAGGCGCAATCCCGTCTCGGAAGCCTGGGCGGCCTCCGGCCTCGATCCGCTGCCGACGCCCCATCAGCGGGTCCTGATGGAGGACTTCCTGGAAGCGACGAAAGCCGCCGGGCGCTGGGACCTGTTCATGAACGCCGCCGGGCAAGGCATCGGCATGGTCGAACGCCGCCGCCCCGCAGCCGCCATCATGGCGGACTTGATCGCGGGAACCGAAACTGCGCTGGAAGCGCTGGACCGGCGTACGGGCCGGGAGCGATGATGGGCCAGCGAAGCGGCAAGACCGTCCGCCCGTTCGCCGTCGCCAGTTTGACGGCGCTGATGCTGGGGGCGTCGGGCGCGGCAAGCGGCCACGAGGGGGCGTCCGGCATCGTCCTGGAGCGGATGGAGGCCATGACGGTCATGGCCAAATCGGTAAAGACCATCAAAGCCGCGCTCGGGAACGATGCGGGCGCCGTGCGGCAGGCGGCGCAAGCGATCGAGCAGCGCGCAGGCGTGCATATGACAGCACTCTTCCCCGAGGGCGAACACGACGGGATGAGCGAAGCAAAGCCAGTAATCTGGACGGAATGGCCCGAATTCACCGCCAGCGCCGTCGCCCTGGCGGACGCCGCGCGCAGTCTCGCCGCAGAGCAGACGCCCGCCGCATTCAAGGCGCTCGTCAGCGCTTGCGGCGGCTGTCACGCCAAATTTCGGGCCGAATAGCAGGTCATGCCAAACTCAGGCAATAACGCCTGAGAATGGATGAATTGACCGATATCAATGTGTTGAAGCATGGGCCCTGCGGTCGCCCGAGCGCGCCATGCTCCAGATCAGGCGGTCGGCTTCGATTGTTTCGGCATCGGGTATTCGCCGGCGCAGCCGCCGCCCTGGGCGCCTTGTGTCGAGGCGCCGGACTGGGCTGGCGCTTTCGGGCTTTCCGCCATGACGGGGGCTGCCGCGAAACCAAGGCCCGCAGCCGCGGATACGATCAGAAAGAAGCGACGCATGAACTGGTCCTCCTCAGATCAAGCCGCCTTCCGGCAAAATCGCCGGAAAGGGACAAGCAATCTAACACACTGAACTCGCCGCACTCTCTGGCGTCCCACGCAAGGCGCCGAGCGCTCCAGCGGCGACGCGCCAAACATACATTCAAGCGCGTAATATTGATCCTATCACAAGATGGCGTTAGGTCCCAGTCTGTCGGGGCATCTGTCTTGCCTTTAAGGACCCAGGATGCTGGCTAATCTGTCGAGATCCAAATGAAGCGGCTTCTGGTCGTCGCCCACGCGCCGTCGCCGAATACCCGCGCCATGCTGGCGGCGGTGCGGCGCGGCGCGAGCCATCCGGATATCGGCGGCGTCGCAGTCGCGGTGCGTCATGCCTTTGACGCCGGGCCGGAAGACATCCTTGCGGCGGATGCGCTCATCCTCGGCACGACAGAAAACCTGGCTTACATGTCCGGCGCGTTGAAGGACTTCTTCGACCGCTCCTACTACGGAGCCATCGGCCGGACGGACGGGCTGCCCTATGCCCTCTTTATCCGCGCCGGCAGCGACGGCACGGGCACGGCGCGCGGGGTCGAGCGGATCGTGACGGGGCTCCGCTGGCGCGCCGTTCGCCCGCCGCTTGTCTGTCGGGGTCCCTATCAGGCGTCCTTCGAAGAGGATTGCGCCGAGCTGGGCGCCACAATGGCCGCCTCGCTGGAGGCTGGCATTGTCTGAAACGTCCGCGCCAAACCGGCGCCAAGGAGTAGCATCATGCAGCATCTGACCCCCCTCGCGCGCGCCAAGGCTTTCGTCGCGCGGTTCGACCTGGAGATCCCGATCCTGATGGCGCCCATGGCCGGCGCCTGTCCGCCGGGGCTGGCGGCGGCGGTCGCGCGCGCTGGCGGCCTTGGCGGCTGCGGCGCGCTCTTGATGCAGCCGGACGCCATTCGGAAATGGGCGGCCGACGTCCGGGCCGAGACCAACGGCGCCTTTCAGATGAACCTCTGGATCCCGGATCCGCCGCCCAAGCGCGACGCCCGGCATGAAGCAGACATTCGCGCCTTCCTCGAGAGCTGGGGGCCGGCCGTCCCGCGCGAAGCAGCCGACGCTGCGCCCCCGGATTTCGAAGCGCAATGCGCTGCGATGCTCGATGCCGGGCCGACCATTATCTCATCGATCATGGGCGTTTACCCTGAAGCCTTCGTTCGCGAACTGAAGGATCGCGGCATCGCCTGGTTCGCCAACGCCACGACCGTCGGCGAGGCCCGAAGCGCTGAATCCGCCGGCGCGGACGTGATTGTCGCCCAGGGCGCCGAGGCTGGCGGACACCGGGGCGCCTTCAATGCGGCCGACGCCGCCGACCGTGCGATCGGCCTGTTCGCCTTGCTGCCGGCCGTCGTCGATGCGGTCGCCGTGCCGGTCGTCGCGACGGGCGGCATCGCCGATGGACGCGGCGTCGCGGCGGCGCTCATGCTGGGCGCCTCCGCCGTGCAGATCGGCACGGCCCTCCTTCGTTCGCCCGAGGCCGGATTGCCCCAGGCCTGGAGCGACGCGATCGGCGGCGCGGCGCCGGAAGACACAATGCTGACGCGGGCCTTTTCCGGCCGCGCCGGCCGCAGCATCCGGACAGCCTATGCCGAAGCCGCGGCGGCGCCCGGCGCGCCGGAGCCAGCGCCCTACCCCGTCCAACGCGCCCTCAGCCAGGCCATGCGCGATCTGGGCGCCAAAACCAACGATATCGATCGCATTCAAGCCTGGGCCGGGCAATCCGCCGGCCGCGCCGCGGCTCTCCCGGCGGGCGACATCGTCAGGTCGCTCTGGGAGGACGCCGAGCGCCGTCTGGCCGGCTCCTAGAAGCTTAGATCAAACCAGTCTTAGGCGGAAACGCCTCAGACTGGATAATTAGATCGATATCAATAAAGTAGAGCATGGACCGCGCGTCCACTTGGACGCGCCATGCTCTTGCCGCTCACCAGCCCTGAAGCGCCGCGGCGACGGCGGCGCCGATGGCGGCCTGGGTCGGCTCGACCACGGGCGCGCCGATGGCTTCGGCGAGCGCCTGGCGGTAGTCCGCCATGCCCGCACAACCCATCACGATCACATCGGCGCCGTCCTCATCGACCAACCGGCGCCCGGCCTGGATCATCGCAGCCACGGTCCGGTCCGCATCGGCCAATTCCGGGACGCTCAAGGAAATCGCCCGGCTGCCGGCATAGCGCGCTTGCAGGCCAAGCTCCGCGACGCGGCGGCGCTGGCGGGCGACCGAGGCTTCCGCGAGCGCCACGACGCCGAAGCGCAAGCCCCGCTGGGTCGCCGCCAGCATGCCGGCCTCGCCAAGCCCAAAACATGGCGCGCCGGTAACTTCCTGGGCGGCGGCAAGCGCCGGGTCGGAAAAACACGCGATGACCACAGCATCGACCGGGCCATTGCGCGCGGCCAGATAGTCGATCAGCGGGCCCTGCGCCCGGGCATGATCGGCCATCGACGCGACGCTGACCGGTCCAGCCGCCACGGTTTCGCAAACGATCTCGATGCCGGCTATCCGGAACGGCGCGGCCGCGCGATCGATCGCCGCCGTGCAGCTTGCCGTGCGGTTCGGATTGACCACCAGCACATGTCGGGTCACGGCTATGCCTCGGGCGGCGGCGTGGCGCCGGCCTGCCCGGTGATGATGCCGTAATGCTCCGGCCGGCGGTGCGCGGCAAAATTGAAGATCGTGCTCTTGTTGAAATTGCAGGCGTCGAGGTCGGCGTCGGCGACGATCAATTCATCGCCGAGCGTGCGCGCCTGCGCCACGATTTCCCCCGACGGCGCCACGATGATGCTACCGCCCATCAGTTCGAACCCATCCTCGTTCCCGGCCTTGGCGACGCCGACGACCCAGGTTCCGTTCTGATAAGCGCCCATCTGCATCGACATATGATTATGCATCATCCTGAGATGCGGCGCTTCGGGTCCGCGGCTGTTGCCGACCGGCGTGTTGTAGCCGAGCATCACCAGTTCGACGCCCTGAAGGCCCATGACGCGATAGGTTTCCGGCCAGCGACGGTCATTGCAGAGGCACATGCCCATCACGCCGCCCATCGTCCGCCAGACCGGCCACCCCAGATCGCCGACCTCGAAATACCGCTTCTCCAGGTGCTGCCAGGGCAAGGCCTTGTCAAATTCGACATGGCCCGGCAGGTGCACCTTGCGATATTTGCCGACGATGGCGCCGGATTTGTCGACCAGGATCGAGGTATTGAAGCGGCGGACCTTGCCGGCTTCCTCGAATTTTTCGGCATAGCCAAGATAGAAGCCCATGCCGCATTCGCGGGCCTTGTCGAACAGGGGCTGGGTCGCGGGACCGGGCATCTCGCTCTCGAACCATTGATCTACATGGTCCCAGTCCTCGTGGTACCAGCGCGGAAAAAAGGTCGTCAGCGCAAGTTCCGGAAAGACGATCAGCTCGACGCCCTTCCGCCGGCCCCGTTCCATCAGCGCGAGCATGCGATCGACGACGACGTCACGGCCTTCCGCCAGTTGAATCGGACCCATCTGCGCGGCGCCCAGGGTGATCGGTCTCGCCATGGCTTGCTCCTTAAATTCTATCCGATAGTCTAGCGGCCTCACTCCAATTAAGGAACGCCTATGACCGCCCGCGAGCGCTTCTTCGCCCCCCGGATGAGCCGGTTCAAACCCTCCCCCAGCCAGATCGCCACGCAGCGGGTCCGGGAGCTTGTCGCGGCAGGCAAGGACATCGTCAAACTGACGGCGGGCGAGCCTGATTTTGCGACGCCGCTCCACGTCAAATGGGCGGTCATGCAGGCGATGGACCGGGATGAAGCGCGCTACACGCCGATCAACGGCACGGCGGACATGCGCGCCGCCGCCCAACTGAAATTCCGCCGCGACAACGGCCTGGACTACAAGCTCGATGAAATCTGCGTCGGCTCGGGCGCCAAGCAGGTGTTGTTCAACATTCTGATGGCGACTGTCGGACAGGGCGATGAGGTCATCATCCCGAGCCCCTATTGGGCGAGCTATCCGGACATGGTGCAGCTTGCGGGCGGCGCGCCGGTCTTCGTCGATTGCCCCCAGAACCGGGGCTTCCGCATGGCGCCGGAGGACTTCGAGGCGGCGATCACGCCTGCGACGAAATGGCTGATGCTGTGCCAGCCGTCCAATCCGGCGGGCGTCGTCTACAGCAAGGATGAATTGCAGGCGATCGCGGATGTGGCGTTGCGCCATCCCCACGTGCACATCATCACCGACGACGTCTACGAACATCTGATCTTCGACGGCCGCACGTTCCACACCATCGCGGCGGTCGAGCCGCGCTTGAAGGACCGGACGGTGACGGTCAACAGTGTCTCGAAGGCGTTTTCCATGACCGGCTGGCGCGTCGGCTACGCCGGCGGGCCAAAGGACATCATCGCCAACGCCGCGAAAATGCAGAGCCAGTCCACCGCCGGCTCCTCGGCCATTGGCCAGGCGGCCGCCATCGCGGCCTTGACCGGGCCGCAGGATCTGATCCTGGAACGGACGGCCGATCTCCAGCGCCGCCGCGATATCCTGCATGCAGCGCTCAACAAGGCGGCGGGGCTGCACTGCGACCTGCCGGAAGGCGCAATGTACTGCTACTGCAATTGCGCTGGCGCCATCGGGAAGACAGCGCCGGACGGATCGGTCATCAAGGACGACACGGATTTTACGATGTACCTCTTGAACCATGCGGGCGTCGCCGTGGTTCAAGGGGCGGCCTACGGCCTGTCGCCCTATTTCCGGGCGAGCTTCGTCGCGACCACCGAAGACCTGATCCGGGGCGGCGAGCGCATCCAGAAAGCTTGCGCCGAGCTCCGCGACTGAAACGCCACAAAGCCCGGCGCGCCGCGCAGGCGCGCCGGGCTCATGCCATCCGTTATTTGCGGATCAGCGTCAGGAATTCCCGGCGCAGTTCAGGGTCAGAGCGGAAAGCGCCGCGCATGGATGTCGTCACCGTATCGACGCCCGGCATATGCACGCCGCGCGTGGTCATGCACTGGTGCTGGGCTTCGATATATACAGCGACGCCGCGGGGCTGCAGCACGGTCTCGATGGCATTGGCGACCTGCGCCGTCATCGTCTCTTGCACCTGCATGCGCTTGGAATAGATCTCCACGACGCGCGCGAGCTTGGAAATCCCGACGACACGATTGCTCGGCAGATAAGCCACATGCGCCTTGCCGATAATCGGCACGATGTGGTGCTCGCAATGGCTTTCGACGCGGATATCGCGCATCAGCACGATTTCGTCATAGCCGTCGATCTCCTCGAACGTCCGGGACAGGACGTCGATGGGATCTTGCTCATACCCAGCGAAAAAGTCTTCCCAGGCCCGCACGACACGGTTCGGCGTATCGATCAGGCCTTCGCGGGTGGGGTCATCGCCGGCCCAGCGGATCAGCGTGCGGACGGCAGCTTCTGCCTCCGTCCTGCTGGGACGCTCCTGGGCGGCCGCGGCGCTCATATTCGCCGCAGCGGCAAGGTTGCGATCAGTCACGTTGTCCATTGGCTCGTTCTCCAACGCCGGGCTGACTTAACCGGCGCCACGCTGTCTACATCAAATAGTAATTTAGTCCGATATGGCGGCAAAGGCGAGCCTCCGCAACCGTCTCCCTGCACATACGTCTCATGCGTTCTTGCGGATCTTGAAAAGCGGGATCATCAGGAACATCGCGAAACTAGCGGCAGTATAGAGCGCAAAAGCGTCAAGGAAACCCAGCATGCTCGCCTGCCGCGCCACGGCGACGCTGACCCGCGCCAAGCCATCGGCGGCGCTGACATCGGCGGCGCCGCTTTGGATCGCGGCCTTCAGGTTCTTGTTATAGGGCGTGATGAACTCCATGAGCCGGCCATAGTTCATGGACGTCGACCGCACCAGCATCGTCACCGACAAGCTGATGAAGACCGATGAGCCGAGATTCCGCAGCAGATGAAAGATCGCCGAGGTCTCCGCCAGATATTGCGGATTGATGGTCCGGAACGTCGCCACCGTCAGCGGCGGCCAGATGACGCCGACCGAAAAACCCTGAAGCGCGCTCGCGACCGCAACCTCATAAAACGAGACGTCCAGCGAAAAGCTCATCATCCAGAGGCCCGACGCCGCCTGTACCAGACAGCCGAACATCAGCCCGATGCGCACGTCGAGCTTGCCGATCCACATCGCTGAAAAGAACCCCAGGACAGCGCCGGCCCCGCGGGCGCCCAGCAACTCCCCGATCACCTGGTTCGGGAACCCGAGCAATCCCTGCAACATCGGCGGGAACAGCACCATGGGGGTGAAATTCAGCATCCCGTAGATGAAGACAAAGATCAGCCCAAGGACGTAATTCCGGTCCGTCAGATGCTCAAAATTCAGGAACGGCTTCGAGGTCGTCATGCTATGGGCGATGAACAGATACATCGCCAGGACGGCGATGCCAGCTTCAATCAGGATCTCGAAGGATTGAAACCAGTCCTGCCGGTTGCCGCGGTCCAGCATCAACTGCATGGCGCCGACGGCGATCACCAAAGTCAGGAACCCCGTCCAGTCGAGGCGGGTTGTGGCGCGCGTCCGGCTGTCCGGCAGGAACAGCATCAGGCCCGCGACGCCCGCCGCCGCCGCCGGCACGATCATGAAGAACGCCCAGCGCCAGTTATAGATATCCGCCAGATAACCGCCGAGCACCGGCCCGATGACTGGCCCGATCACGACGCCCATGCCGAAGACGGACGTGGCGAACGCCTGCTTCGACTTCGGGAAACTATCGAGGATCGTCGCTTGCGCCAGCGGCACGAGCGGCGCGCCGAACGCCCCCTGAAACACGCGCGCGATCACCAGAAACTCGAGATTGGGCGCGAGGCCGCAAGCCAGCGTCGCCAGCATGAAGCCGGTCTGACTGAAAATCATGGTCTGGCGCCGGCCGAACCGGCCCGCGAGCCACCCGGTGAGCGGCGTCGCGACCGCTGTCGCCAATATGTTGAACGTCACGACCCACGCGATCTGGTCCTGGGTCGCCGACAGCGCGCCCTGCATTTGCGGCAGGATCACGCTGACGACCAGGATCGTCGTCGCATAGAGAGTGGTCGCGAGCGTCGCTGTCGCGAGAATCAGGCCGCGCTGCAGGGACGTATAGTCTTCCGCATTGGCCGCAGCGATCGCCATCAGACGGCCAGCGCGACCCTAGAGGACTTCAAACAGCCCAGCCGCGCCCATGCCGCCGCCGACGCACATGGTGCAGACGACATGCTTGGCCCCACGGCGCTTCCCCTCGATCAAGGCATGGCCGACCATCCGCGCGCCGGACATGCCATAAGGATGCCCGATCGAGATCGCGCCGCCATTGACGTTCAAGAGCGCGTCCGGAATGCCGAGCTTGTCGCGGCAGTACAGCACCTGCACCGCGAAAGCTTCGTTCAATTCCCAAAGGCCGATGTCATCCATCGTCAAGCCAAAATTCTTCAGGAGCTTGGGCACGGCGAACACCGGGCCGATGCCCATTTCGTCGGGCTCGCAGCCTGCGACCGCCATGCCCTTGTAAAGGCCGAGCGGCGCGAGGCCGCGCCGGGCCGCCTCCCCGGCTTCCATGACGACCGCAGCGCTGGCGCCGTCCGACAACTGGCTGGCATTGCCCGCCGTGATGCAGCCGCCCTCGATCACCGGCTTCAAGTTCGCCAGGCCCTCAGCGCTGGTGTCGGGCCTGTTGCCCTCATCCTGGAAAAGGGTCACCTCCTGGCGGGATGCGGCCTTGGTCGCCTTGTCGAAGACGACCTTCTCGACCGTGACGGGAATGATTTCATCGTCGAACTTGCCGGCTGCCTGGGCGGCTGCGGTGCGCTGCTGCGACTGGAGGCCATAGGCGTCCTGGGCGTCGCGGCCGATGTCATAGCGGCGGGCGACCGTTTCCGCCGTCTCCAGCATCGCCATATAGATATTCGGATGTTTCGCGAGCAGGTTCGGATCCTGGGCGCGGTAGCCGTTCCGGTGCTCGTTCTGGACGAGGCTGATCGATTCAAGCCCGCCGGCGACGACGACGTTCATCCGATCGGAGACGACCTGCTTGGCCGCGGTCGCGATCGCCATCATCCCGGACGCGCATTGCCGGTCGATGCTCATCCCGGCGACGCTGGCCGGCAGACCGCCGGCGAGCGCTGCGAGACGCCCGATGTTGTAGCCGGTCGATCCCTGCTGCATGGCCGCGCCCATCACGCAATCCTCGACATCGGCGGGATCGAGCTTGGCCCGCGTCACGGCGGCCGCGATCGCATAGCCTGCCATTGTCGGCGCATCGAGATCGTTGAAGGCGCCGCGATAGGCCTTGCCGATCGGCGTCCGCGCCGTTGAAACGATGACTGCTTCCCGCATCGTGCTTCCCCTTGGTTGAGACAGGCTTGACGCCCGATTATGCAGTGAGTTTCAGAACCGCCTCCGGCGGCCGGCCCAGCGCCGCCTCAGCTCCTTTGAGAACGACTGGCCGCTCGATCAAAACAGGATATGCGGCCATCGCAGCGATCAACGCGGTCTCAGACTGTGCCGCATTCCCAAGATCCAGGTCTTTATAGGGGGCTTCGCCCTTCCGCATCAGGTCCCGTGGGGCCATACCCAATGCGCCAAGAACCCGCTTGATTTCAGAAGGTTCCGGAGGATGCTTCAGGTACTCGATAATTTCCGGTTCAACCCCGCGATCGCGCAGCAACGCCAGAGCCGCCCGCGACTTCGAGCAACGAGGATTATGCCAGATCGTCAATGGGTTGGTCATCGTCCTGCCTTACCCCGCGAGCGCTGCTTCAATCGCCTGCAATGCGGCTTCGGCTTTATGACCGTCCGGTCCGCCGGCCTGGGCCATGTCCGGCCGGCCGCCGCCGCCGCTCCCGCCGACGACGGCGGCGCCGACGCGCACCAGGGCGACGGCATCGACCGCACCCTTCAGGTCTGGCGTTACGGCGACGACCAGGGAAGCCTTGCCCTGGTCCTCCGCGACGATGGCGACGACGCCGGAGCCGACCTGGCCGCGCAAGGCGTCGGCCATGCCGCGCAATTCCTTAGCGGGCGTGCCGGTCAAGGCGCGGCCAATAAAGCCATGGCCGCCCACCTGGCGCACTTCAGGCTTGCCGCCGCCGTCACCGCCTGCCGCAAGCTTCTTCCGGAGGTCGGCCGCCTCGCGCTCGAGCTTGCGGCGGTCCTCCAACAATTGAGCGACCCGCGCCGGCGCATCCTCAGGCGTGCTTTTGAGCGCGCCCGCGATCTCATCCAGCAGGCGCCGGCGATCGACCACATAGCTTTCCGCCGCCTGCCCGGTCACGGCCTCGATCCGGCGGACGCCGGCTGCGACCGCGCCTTCCGAGAGGATCATGAACCCGCCGATATCGCCCGTCCGGTCGACATGAATGCCGCCGCATAACTCCACCGACCACGGCGTCGCGCTCGCGTGGTCAGTCGGTCCGCCCATCGACACGACGCGGACTTCATCGCCGTATTTCTCGCCGAAGAGCGCCATGGCGCCAGCTTCGATGGCCTGGTCCGTCGGCATGACCCGGGTCGAGACGGCGCTGTTCATCCGGATGCGCGCGTTCACCGCCTGCTCGACGGCCGCCATCTCGCTCGGGCCGATGGGCTTGGGATGCGAGATATCGAACCTGAGCCGTCCCGGCGCGACGAGCGAACCCTTTTGCGCGACATGGGCGCCCAGCGCATCGCGGAGCGCCGCATGCAGCAAATGGGTCGCGGAATGATTGCGCCGGATATGGGCGCGGCGTTCGCCGTCGACCGCCAACTCCAGCGGCGCCCCGACTTTCAGGACGCCGCTTTCGACCGTAACCTGATGCGCCCAGAGATCGCCCAGGCGCTTCTGGACGTCGTCCACCTTGAGCGTCAAGCCGTTCGGACCGGCCATGCGGCCGCTATCGCCGACCTGGCCGCCGGATTCGGCATAGAACGGCGTCTGATTGAGCAGGATCTGCGCCGAGGCGCCAGCCTCCAGCCGCTCGACCTCGACGCCATCGGCGACAATCGCCGTGACGACGCCTTCGGCGTGCTCCAGCGCGTAGCCCAGGAACTCGGTCGCGCCCAGCCGGTCGCGGAGATCGTACCAGAGCGATGCATCGGCGGCGGCGTCGCCCGAGCCGACCCACGCTTGCCTGGCCGCCGCCCGCTGCCGGGCCATCGCCGCATCGAAGCCCGCCGTATCCACAACCCGGCCCTGGCCGCGCAGAATATCCTGGGTGAGGTCGAGCGGAAAACCGAAGGTGTCATAGAGCTTGAAGGCCGTCTCGCCATCGAGGGAAGCGCCTTCGGCCAAGGGCGCGACGGCGTCTTCCAGGAGACGGAGGCCGCGGTCGAGGGTCGCCTTGAAGCGCTCTTCCTCAAGCCGCAAGGTTTCTTCGATGAGCGCGGCGGCACGGCGGAGTTCCGGATAATCGTCGCCCATTTCCCGCGCCAGCGTCGGCGCGATCTTGCAGAGCAACGGGTCCGTGGCGCCCAGAAGATGCGCATGGCGCATGCCGCGTCGCATGATCCGGCGCAACACATAGCCGCGCCCTTCATTGGACGGCAGCACGCCTTCCGCGATCAGGAAGGACGCGGCGCGGATATGATCCGCGATCACCCGGTGCGAAGATTTTTGCGGGCCGTCGGGATCGACATTGGTCCGATGCGCCACGTCCTCGATCAAGGCTCGCATGAGGTCGATGTCGTAATTGTCGTGCTTGCCCTGCAGGACCGCGGAGATGCGCTCAAGCCCCATGCCGGTATCGATCGAGGGGCGCGGCAGGTTGACCCGCTCATCCTTCGTCACCTGCTCGAACTGCATGAAGACCAGGTTCCAGATCTCGATGAACCGGTCGCCGTCCTCATCGGCGGAACCGGGCGGACCGCCCGGGATCTTGTCGCCATGATCGAAGAAGATTTCGGAACAGGGGCCGCAGGGACCGGTCTCGCCCATCGACCAGAAATTGTCGGATGTCGGAATGCGGATAATGCGGTCGTCGCCGAGACCCGCGATCTTGCGCCAGAGGGCGGCAGCTTCATCGTCCTCGGAATAGACGGTGACCAGCAGCTTGTCCTTGGGCAGGCCGTATTCCTGGGTGATCAGGTTCCAGGCCAGCTCGATCGCGACATCCTTGAAATAGTCGCCGAACGAAAAATTGCCGAGCATCTCGAAGAATGTGTGATGCCGCGCGGTATAGCCGACGTTCTCCAGATCATTGTGCTTGCCGCCGGCCCGCACGCATTTCTGCGACGTGGCCGCGCGACTGTATGGCCGGTGCTCGACGCCGGTGAAGACATTCTTGAACTGCACCATGCCCGCGTTCGTGAACAGCAGGGTCGGATCGTTCAAGGGCACGAGCGGGCTGGAGGCTATGACCTCGTGCCCGTTCTTCCCGTAATAATCGAGAAACGCCCTGCGAATCCCGTTAGCCGTCTCCATCCGATCCGTCCCATGCAATCCGAACGCCGCGCCTCAGCGGCAATAGCGGCGATCTAGCCTTGCCGGGACAAATCTGTCCAGACCTCCAGCGGGAAAAGGCCGGACCGGGGCCTATTCTTCTTCGTCGGGAGACGGCTCCTCGGAGATCATCTTTTCCGCGACCAGACCGGAGTTTTCGCGGATGCGGCTTTCGATGATGCTGGCGATCTCGGGGTTCTGCTTCAGGAACGTCTTGGCGTTCTCCCGGCCCTGCCCCAGACGTTCCTGACCGAACGAGAACCAGGACCCGGATTTCTCGACGATGTTCGCCTTGACGCCAAGGTCGATCAACTCGCCCATCTTCGAAATGCCCTGACCGTAGATGATGTCGAATTCGACCATCTTGAATGGCGGCGACACCTTGTTCTTGACGACCTTGACCCGGGTCTGATTGCCGACGACTTCTTCGCGGTCCTTGATCTGGCCGATCCGACGGATATCCAGCCGGACCGAAGCATAAAACTTGAGGGCGTTGCCGCCGGTCGTCGTTTCGGGGCTGCCGAACATGACGCCGATCTTCATCCGGATCTGATTGATGAAGATGACCAGCGTGCGGCTTTTCGAAATTGACGCCGTCAGTTTACGGAGCGCCTGGCTCATCAAACGGGCCTGCAGGCCCGGCAAGCTGTCGCCCATCTCGCCTTCGATTTCAGCCCGCGGGGTCAAGGCCGCGACGCTGTCGATGACCAGGACATCCACCGCCTGGGATCGGACCAGGGTGTCGGTGATCTCCAGCGCCTGCTCGCCGGTATCCGGCTGAGAAATCAGGAGTTCCTCCACATTGACGCCGAGTTTCTTGGCGTAAATTGGGTCAAGCGCATGCTCGGCGTCGATGAACGCAGCGACGCCGCCCAGCTTCTGCGCTTCGGCGACGATGTGGAGCGCCAGCGTCGTCTTGCCGGAGCTTTCCGGCCCATAGACTTCGACAATGCGGCCGCGTGGCACGCCGCCGATGCCAAGCGCGATATCGAGGCCGAGCGAGCCCGTAGAAACCGCTTCGATCTCAAGCGCTTTCTGGTCCCCGAGCTTCATGATCGAGCCCTTGCCGAACGCGCGTTCGATCTGGCCCAATGCGGCTTCCAGCGCCTTCTGCTTATCCATTTTCCCGGTCTCTACCAAACGAAGCGCCGAATCGGCCATTCAAGCCTCCATCATTTCATAGCGGTCCGGGCGGCGCAATTTGAGCGCGCCCCGGCATACGCATTGCGATGGCGCTATAAGTCCACGAAATGTTCCTATTGTCAACGTTTGTTCTTATTCTCGCGAGAAAAGAACAAAAACACTTACGGCATAACGTCCTTAACCTTGCCCGCGAGTTGATTGAGCGTGAACGGCTTGGGCAAAAAGTGAACATTCTCGATGCCCAGCAGTTTGTCCCGGAACGCCGATTCGGCGTATCCCGAGACGCAGACGACTGGCAGACTCGGCCGAAATTTGCGTGCGGCCGTGATCAAGCTCGGACCGTCCAGTTCTGGCATGACGATATCGGTCACCAGCAGGTCGACATCGTCCGCCTCGCCTTGCTGGAACAGCTTCAAGGCTGCTTCGCCCGTGCTGGCTTCGATCACCCGGTAGCCCTTGCCACGAAGCGCCCGCGCGCCGAACAGGCGAACCGGGTCCTCATCCTCCACCAGCATGATCGTCCCGACGCCGGTCAGATCCCGGGCGCGTTCTTCAATATGTGATTTGCGGTCCTGCGCCGCTTCCGCATGGGGCGGCAGATACAGTGAGAACGTCGTGCCGACGCCGACCGTACTATCGACGAAAATGAAGCCGCCCGTCTGCTTGACGATGCCATAGACGGTCGAGAGGCCGAGGCCTGTGCCCTCGCCGAGGGGCTTGGTGGTGAAGAAGGGCTCGAAGATCCGGCCCAGATGGTCTGGATCGATGCCCGAGCCCCGGTCGACCACATCGATCTGGACATAGACGCCCGCGGGCATCGGCTCAAGCCGCGTCCCGGCGGTGTCGCCGACCTGGGTCATGCGGGTCACGATCTCCATCTCGCCCTTGCCGCCCATGGCGTCGCGGGCATTGACCGCGAGATTGATCACCACCTGTTCCAACTGCACCCGGTCGACCTTGACCAAGGCCACGTCGCGTCCGTGGCGAATGTGCAGTACGACCCCGGCCCCCAGCAGGCGGCGCAGGAGATTGCCGAGGTCCGCCAGAGCCTCGCCCACATCCAGCACGCGCGGCTGCAGGGTTTGCTGGCGGGAAAACGCGAGCAATTGCCGGACCAGATTGGCGGCGCGGTTGGCGTTCTGCTTGATCTGGTTGATATCGGCGAAGCTGTCGTCGCTCGGACTGTATTTCAGCATCAGAAGATCGGCATGGCCGATGATCGCCGTCAGGAGATTATTGAAATCGTGCGCGACGCCGCCCGCCAACTGGCCGACCGCCAGCATTTTCTGGGATTGCGCGAACTGGGCTTCGAGCTTCTTCTCCTGGGTCACATCCTGGATGCTGGCCGCGATCACCTTGGGATCGTCCTGGATGGCGGTGAAGATGATGGCGCAGGTTTCCTTCCTGCCCTCCGTCAGCCGGGCGACGACCGGCTCCTGCCCGCTTTCGCTGTCCGCGGCTGCGATCGCCGACAAGAGGTCCGCGCGGTCTTTCGCATCGAAGAGGCTGGCGAAGGAGACGCCGATCAAAGGTCTCGATGTCTGCGCGAGGCGGCTGAACGCCCCGCTATGCTCGATTACGGCGCCCGAATGGTCCAGGAGCGCCAGACTGACCGGGCCGGTCTCCAGCAGCCGCCTGAACGGATGATCGACGCCCGCTTGCGGCTCCGCGGCCGCGCCCAGCGCCATAATCGGAACGGCCGGATCGCCAGGCGGCGCGCCAGCGCGTTCGCCAAGCTGCGCCGCCGTCTCTGGCGACGAGGCAGGCGCGGCGGCGCTGTCAACCATGGCCGACGCCCCCCGCTGCTTGAGCGCAAGCCACGCGATCGCCGCAAGCCCGGCGGCCGCCAAAGCGTAGCGCAGCCCCGCCGGTTCAAGGACAAGCGCCGAGCCGAGCATGCACGCCCCCGCGACGACGCCCGCGCCGACGCGCGACGTCAGGTCAGCGCGCTGGCCGCTTGCCTTTGGCTTTCCAAACATAGTTGATGACCTCCGCAACGGCTTTGTAGTGTTCCTCCGGGATCTCCTGATCCAGGTCGACACTTGCATAGATCGCCCGTGCGAGGGGCGGGTTTTCCACAATCGGGACGCCATTTTCCCTTGCGACCTCACGAATTCGGAACGCCGCCGTATCCGCGCCCTTGGCGATCACGGTCGGCGCGCTCATCGCCATTTGGTCATATTTCAGCGCGACCGCGAAATGGGTCGGGTTGGTGATGATCACATCGGCCTTCGGCACCTCGGCGATCATACGCTTGCGCGACCGCTCCGCCCGGATCTGCCGCAGGCGCTGCTTGATCATAGGGTCGCCGTCGGTCTGCTTGTATTCTTCCTTCATGTCGTGGCGCGACATCCGGTTCTGCTTCTGATGCTCCCATTTCTGGTAGAGCAGGTCGGCGACCGCGATCGCCGTCATGACCGCGAGCACCGCCAACAGCAGTTTCACAGCCACAGTCGCCAGCCGTTCGATCAGGTCGCCAGCGGCCATGCCGGACAAGGTTTCGACCGCCGCCATCTCCGGCATCACGACCGCGGCCGCGATCGAACCGACGATGATGAGCTTCAGAATGCCCTTCGCGAACTCCGCAATCGACTTCATCGAGAACATGCGCTTGATGCCAGCCAGCGGCGAAATCTTCTCGAGCGAGGGCTTGATCGATTCCGGCGAGAAGAGCATGCCGTTCTGGAGGACGCCCGCCAGGAAGGCCGCGACGATGAACAGGGCCGCAGTCGGCGCGATCGCCATCGCGACATCGGCGAGCGCGGCGGCGAGGATGATCGGCAGCGATTTGGCCGTAATCTCGACCGAATGCGGGCTCTCCAGGAACCCGATCATCGCAAGGCTGATGTCATTGGCGAGCGGCGGCGCCAGACCCAGCAGGAACACGGCCATGGCGACGAACATGATCCAGTGATTGACTTCACGGGATGTGGCGACCTGGCCCTTGGTCCGCGCGTCGTCCAGCTTCTTTTGGGTTGGCTCCTCTGTCTTCTCGCTGTCATCTTGATCGGACATCGCCGGTCAGCCTCCGAAAATCACGAGCGATTGCAGTTCGACAAATCGTCCGAGGAACCAGTGCATGCCGGCGCCCAAAGTCAGCGCAAGCAAGCCGAGCCCCACGGCGATCTGGAGCGGCATGACGATGAAGAATACCTGAACCTGAGGCATCAGCCGCGCCAGCAAGCCCATCCCCATCGAAACGATAACCCCGACGAGGACGAACGGCGCGGCGAGCGCGAGGCCGATGGCGAAGCCTTCCGACACGAGGGTTGCGATTACGTCCGCGAAATCGCCCAGCGGCAGCGCGCCGCCCAGCGGAAATGTCTGGTAGCTGGCGACGAGGCCGGCCAACATCACATGATGCAGGTTGGTCACGAACAGCAGGACGACGCCTGTCATCGTCAGAAAGTTTGACGGCAGAGCGCCTTGCTGGGCAGAGATCGCGTCGAAGCTGAGGGCATTGGCGAGACTGATCTGGGTCGCGATGATCGTGCCGGCCACCTGCAAGCTCGCAATCGCCAAGCGCCCTGCGAGGCCGATGAAGACGCCGACCGTCGCTTCCCCGAATATCGCCGCCACAGCGGGCCAGAAGCCGCTGGTCAAAGCTTCCGGCGCGCCGGTGCTCCCGCCGATCGCCAGCGCCAGTCCCAGTGCCAGCAGCAGTCTGGCGCGGACGTTCACGGTCGAGTCGCCGAAACCGGGCATGAACATCATGGCGGCGCCGACCCGGCAGAACACAATGGCGTAGGTCGCAATCTCCGCGACGAGAACGTCGCTGATCGTCATGATCCGCCGATAGCGACGATGCGGTCGAACATGTCCTTCGCCAGATCGTCGACCTTCGAGAGCATGAAAGGGGCCATGATGATCGACGCCCCGAAAATCGCGACGATCTTCGGCACAAAAGCCAGGGTCATTTCCTGGATCTGCGTCAGCGCCTGAAACAGGGAGACGCTGAGGCCGACGACCAGGGCCACCATCATCAGGGGACCTGCGGCATAGAGAATCGTCAGGATGCCTTCCCGGCCGACTCCGATGACTTCAATTTCCGTCATGGCGAGCCTCCGTCAGATCGGCATGCGGAGAATTTCCTGATAGCTCTGGACCACCTTGTCCCGAACGGCGATGACCGTCCGCAGGGTCGACTCGGCATCGTTGACCGATGAAACGACTTCCAGAAGATCGGCCTCGCCGGCAGCGGCCTTCATCGTGGTCTTTTCCGAATTGTTCATGGTCTCGACCGCCGAACGGGCGGCGTCTTCAAGCATTGCGGCAAAGCCGCCCTTGTCGCCGCCGGCGACCTTGCCGCCGTTGGCCGGTCCTTGCTGGACCGCCTGATAGGCAGCGGATACGAGCGGGGAAGCGATAGCGGACATGGCGTCCATCCTTTATGGGGGGTGTCGGCTGCGGTCAGGACCGCAGAAGATCGATCGTGCGTTGCAGCATGTTCTTGGCGCCGGTCAGCAAGGTCAGATTGGCTTCGTAGCTGCGCTGCGCTTCCTGCATGTCCATGATTTCGACCGTCCGCGAGACATTCGGGCGAAGGACATAGCCCTCGGCGTCGGCGCTCGGATGACCTGGCTGATAGACGGTCTGGAACGCGGAATCGTCGCGCCCGATCTTGTCGACCTTGACCTTGGCGATGCCCGTTTCCCGGTCGACGATCGAGCGGAACGAAATGGTTTTCCGCCGATACGGGTCCCCGCCCGGCGTGGCGGATGTCGTATCCGAGTTCGCAAGGTTTTCCGCGACGACACGCAGGCGCTTGGTCTGCGCGCGCATTCCCGAGACCGCGGTTTCCATCGCAGTATTGAACGACATGACGCCTGCTCTCCTGAGTTATCCGTTGTTGCTCTGCACGGCCATCCGCAGCAATTCCAGTTGCTTGCGGTAGAGGTGGGACATGGTCTGGTATTCCAGCGCCGTGTCCGAAGACTTCTTCAACTCATGCTCAAGGTCGACGGAATTGCCGGAAATGGTCTGTTCCTGACCGTGCCTGAAGTCCTGGGTGTTCGGTTGATGCGACGCGGAGGCAAGGCGCATATGCTTCACCTCCCCCGCGCCAGGCCCGCTGTCCACGCTCCCGATGCCGTTCAAGCTGACGGCGCCGAGGCCGGGGCCGCCCTTGACCTCCGCCATCGCCATGTTGAGCTGGCTGCGGAAGTTCAACGGTTTCAACTCACGCGCCTGGAAGCCAGGCGTATCGACATTCGCGACATTCTGCGCGATCACCGTCTGCCGTTCGGTCAGCCAGCGCATTTTCGCCGTCAGGCGCTGGAACACCGATAAATTGGATGGCTGCATGGGGTTGTCACGATCAAATTGTCTGCAAGTTAGACGAAACCTTAACTGTCGGATTGTAAACTCCGGGTTAAGAAGGCTACACTGGCCTTTGGAAAGCGCGGATTAACTTAACCCTGCAGCGAGCCGGCCGCTGCGGGCAGCAAGGTCTTCAGTATGCTCTACCTCACCCGGAAAATCGGGGAGAGTGTCGTAATCAATGGCGATATCGAGGTGACCGTGATCGAAGTGCGCGGACGCTCGGTCCGCCTTGGCTTCACATTCCCTGCGAATGCCTCCGTGCTGCGCCGCGAAATATTCGAGCGGGTGCAAAGCGAGAACCGCGCCGCCGCCGACGGCACGTCGCTCCTGGACGAGCTGTCCAGCGCCGCTGGCGATCCGCTGAACCGACGGCCGCCCGAATAGTCCCGGCCGTCAGCGCCTGCCTTGCAGGCCTTCACGCGCCGGCGGATCAAGCGCAACGATCCGTTAACCATAGTTCCCGCATGTTACCGGCTTAGCTGCAATTACATCGTGGCGCCGCCCTCCATGCCTGAACGCTCGACATCCGGAAAGCCTCGCTCTCGCGCGGTCGCCATTGGCGGCCCCGGGGGCGCCCGCGCGCTTGCGGCCGGACGGGGTTCAGTCGCGGACGCCATGCTGGCGGTCGCCGCGGAGCGCGGCGTGCCGATACAAAAGGACAGCGACCTCGTCGAAGTCCTCTCAGCCCTGGACCCCGCGACCGTCGGCTCCGACGCAGCGACCGCTCTAACGGCCGCGTTGCTGGATGGCCTCTACGGGCTGAATGACCGCGCGAAACCCGCGCAAAGGAAACCACGACCATGACCGAAATTGCCTATGAAAACCAGGAAGCCGAGGTTCTCGCCGGCCTGAAGGCAGCCCGCGGCGCCGTCAAACGCGCCGTTCACGCCCTTGAGACCCAGGCCGATATCGATCTGAAAGAAGTCGAGACCCAGGTCGACCTTGCAGCCGCCGCTTCGACCAATGGCCGCCAGAGCGGCGAAGTCCGGATGGCGCTGCTCAATCTGGTGGCCGATCTCGACGTGCTGCACCTGAAGATCAAGCGCCAGCGCCAGGATAGCGCCAATCAGCTTGGCCGGACCGCCGCCAACCGGCAGGCGCAAGCCGCCTATGGCCGGCGCGTCGGTCGATAGTCGGCGACCGCAATGCTTGATCTCGGTTCCGCTCTCCGCTTTATCGCCGCCTTTGCCCTTGTCGTCGGCCTGATCGCGCTCCTCTCCTATGTCGCCAAGCGCTGGCGCGGCATCCCGACGAAGCGCGGCGGCGGACGACGGCTGCAGCTTGTTGAAGCCATGGGCATCGACGCGAAGCGCCGGCTCGTGATTGTTCGCGCCGACGACAAGGAGCATGTGCTGCTTCTCGGCGGCGAAACCGATTTACTGCTCGATACCCTCCCCGTCCCCGCTGCGTCGGCGACGACCGACATGGAGCGCCTGGCCGATGCTTAGTCTTCGCTTGCGCTTGATCCTCGCCGCGACGGTGGGAATAGCCGCCGCGGCGGTCGCCGCGCCCGCCCTGGCCCAATCGATCTCGATCGACCTTGGCGGCGGCGAAGGGACGTCCTCGACCGCGCGCATCATCCAGCTTGTGGTGATGCTGACGGTCCTGAGCCTGGCGCCCTCGATCCTGGTGATGGCGACATCGTTCACCCGGATCGTCGTCGTGCTGTCATTTCTGCGGAGCGCGCTCGGGACCCAGCAAGCGCCGCCGAACATCGTTCTGATCAGCCTCGCCCTCTTCCTGACGGCGTTCATCATGGAGCCGACATTCCGGGCGATCTACGAGGAAGCAGTCCAACCGCTGTTGGCCGAACAGATCACTGAGGAGCAAGCGCTTACTCGGGCGGTCGATCCGCTCCGGACCTTCATGTTGAAGCATGTCCGGGACGAAGATCTACAATTGTTCCTGGATATGTCGAAGTCCGATACGCCCGCGACCGCGGCCGAGACGCCATTGAAGGCGCTTGCGCCGGCATTCATGATCAGCGAGCTGCGCCGGGCGTTCGAAATCGGCTTCCTCCTGTTTATCCCGTTCCTGGTGATCGACATGCTCGTCGCATCCGTCCTCATGTCTATGGGCATGATGATGCTGCCGCCGATCATGATCTCCATGCCGTTCAAACTGATCTTCTTTGTTCTGGTGGATGGCTGGCGGCTGGTCGCGGGCAGCATGGCCCAATCCTACGGCTGAACGTCGGCGGGAACCGCCTGCTCGACCAAGCCCGCCTGTGGCGGCAGCGCCAACGGCCGCCGCATTATCCTGGCAAGAACTCGAAAGGATCGGCGGCGCGGCTGTCGCTAGCGATCAGCCCTGTCGCGCGGCGCGGTAGGCGTCTAGGGCGCCAGCGAGCGATTCCACGCTGGCGATCGCCGCGCGGGCCGCCGCCAGGCCTTCGCCCTGCTCGGCGCCCGGCGTCGCCAATGCCTGCATCGCGGCCTTCAAGGTCTCATCCTGCATACGGTCGATGTAGGACGCCGCGACAGACTGGACCTCGGCCTTATTGTTCAGCATCGTCGCCGCGACGGTCCATCGGAGCACCGCCGCCTCATCATCGCGCGCCAGCGGATCGGCGGTATAGGCATCGATGGCGGCGAGACTTCGATAGGCTGCCCGCGTCGCGATCCAATCACCGGCCCGCCAAGCCATGCGGGCCTTAAGGGACAATCCGCCAAGATCGTCCGAATCCCGGAGCAGCGCGAGCGCTTCTGGCATCCTGCCAAGCCCTGCCAGCGCCTCGGCCCGCGCCTCCCGTCGGCGGAGCGCGACGGATTTCTCTTGCGGCTCAGCCTTGCTTTGATCCAGGGCGGCCAACGCGCCGCTCCAATCGCGCCTGTCGATGCGCATGAAGGCCAGTGTCGCGCCGATATCGGCGAGCATGGGGCCCTGCAGCCGACGCCGGACCAGATGGTCCAGGGTTTCGTCCGCTTCATCAAGCAAGTCGAGCGACAGCAAACGTTCGGCCAGCACGGCGAGCGCCTTGTCCCCGCGATTGCCTGGCGGGGCCAGTTGTTCGAAGTCCTTGAACAGCGCGACAGCTTCGATCGCCGACAGGTCCTTCGCCGCGTCGCTCAGAAACGCCTTTTCAAATCCGTCCGACATTGCGGCGCGGACGTCGGTCGTATCCAGAATGGGCCCGAAGACGTGGGCCGCCTCGCTCAATGCCTCGAAGCCTTCTCGGAAGTGGCTGCCCTCCAGCTTCAGGGCGCCCAACAGCTTCAAGGTCTCATATTCGGTGCGGTCGCCCCGCCAGCGGATCTGCAATCCGGCGAGACGGTCGGCCGCAGCGTCGGTCGTAATCCGACCTTCCCGACTTTCCAGGCGCACAAGCTGCAACTCTGCCTTCGCAGCCGCCGCCGGTCCGCCCAGGCGCTTGGCGACTTCGAAGCTGGCGATCGCCTCGTCGACGTCCCCGCGCGCGACTTTGACGCCGCCATCGACAACGCCAAGCGCTGCGAGCGCGGTCCGCGATTGCATGTTTTTCGCCGTGCTGTTCAGGAACTGCTCGGCCAAGGCTGGCAACCCGGCGGCCAGGGCCGCCTCGCCGCCCGCCATCCCAAGCCGGAGTTGCAGCCGTTCCGGCCATGCCGACGCAGCCATCCAGTACCGCCTGAATTTCGCGGCGGAGAAGCGATCCGCGCCGGTTTCATGGAGGCTCAAGGCGCGCCAAAGCTCGACCTGCGGATCTCCGGCGAGAGCCGGATCGTCAAGGTCCGGAGCCGCGAGATCGAATTGACCGAGCATCGCCCGCGCGATGCCGCGCATGGCTTTGAAGGCGGGATCGGATTCGACCATGTGGTCGCTCATCGCGATCGTCGTCAAAAACCCGATCGCTTCAGCCGCATAGCCATGGCCGAGCGCAAATTTCGCGAGTTCGAGCCGCAAGGGATTCCGCGCAAAGTCTGCGACGCCGTAAAACGCCTGGAATCGTTTGCGGAGACCATCGGCATAGCTCCGGTCATTCCCGCGCCATGCGGCCGGCTGTATCCGGCTCCGTTGAATATTCGGCTCCATCACATCGAGCCGGTTCTCGGCGGACATGCGCAAGCCGCCCTGCATCGCGACGGATAGCATCCCGTTCTGCAAGCGCGCCGCCACACCTTCGGTGCGCGGCACGACGACGAGTCCGTTCGCCGTCTCCGGCATGTCGACATCCGGCAAGCTGTGCGCCTGGATGACGCGGCGATTATCGACGGTGGCGACAGCGAACAGCACATCGCCGACTTCCGGGTCGACCAACCGCATGATCGACGCATCACCCAACTGGCGCACGACCAGGCGCGGCCCGGTCGGCGATTCATGTTGCCGGACGATCTGAACGCCCTTGCCCTCGCCGGAGGTTCTTTGGCGGAAGGTAAACGCCCATCCCTCAGGCGTCCGCGCGGCCGTCATCGCCGGATGCTGTCGCGCCGCGAAATGAAGAATGACCTTATCCGGCGCGGGCAACTGGACGACATCGAGGCCAGCGGCATTCGCAGGCGTAAGATCGATGGCGCCCGGTCGGTCGACCACGACCCAGTGCGCGCCTGAGCGGGTGAATGCGGCGACCCGCGCGTCGGGCGCAGCGAGGGTCAATTGCAATCCGCCAGCGACCGCGTCCACTTCAAGGCCAAGCGCGGCCGCGACTTCGGGAGGCGGCTCCGGACGATCCGCGGCCGCCAGATCGGCCGGAGGAATTTCGCCCAAGGCCGGCGCAGATGTAGCGGCATCCGTCGCCGCATCGGCAGCGTCGCCTGCATCGGCCTCGGCTGCCGCCGCCGCTGTGGCTGGGGCTGAAATATCGTCTTCCCCTTTCGGTTTAGACACGTCGGCCTCTGGCGCAGCGGCCGCCTCAAGCGCTGGCGCGGGCGGCTGCGGCGGGGGCGCGACTGCCGGCAAGACCTCACCCTTCTCATTGCGGTACAGGTCGACGACCACGCTATTGCCGTGCCGGAAATGCTTCACGCTTTTCGTTCCGGCATGGGCTAGCGCCGCCACGCCTTCGCGGACGGCAGTCGCCTGCACCTGCCCCTGGCGTTCAAGCCGCCCGAAATCGAACAGGTTCGGCGCCTGGAATTTCACGATCGGGCCAGTCGGCGTCAGTTCGACCGCATATCCGGTTTCAGCCGGCCAATCGAAGACCACGCGCATGAAATCCGCATGTCGGCCGACCCGAACCTTGATGAGATCGGCGTCGGCCGAAAGCGCTGGCGCTGGCGCCGCCAGCATGCAAGCGACGAGCGCGACGCTCGCCAGAAGTCGGTTGCGCCGTCGCTGACGACCTTCGCTGGCGTATCCCATTGACGGGGTTCCCTTATGCCGCAGTCGCGCTGATGATGCGCGTTCGGAGCGTCGCCGCAGTGAACGGCTTCACGATGTAATTGCTGACGCCGGCATCCTTCGCGGCAGTGACAAGGCCGGGCGTGCTCTCCGCCGTGATCATGATGAAGGGCAACTCCTTGAGCCGCTTGTCAGCGCGGATTTCCTTCAGGAGCGACAATCCGGTCATCGTTTTCATATGCCAGTCCGAAATCACCATGCCGTATTCCCGCTCCCGCAGTTTACGGAGCGCTTCGCCGCCGCTGCTCACCGCATCGACGTTTTCAAACCCAGCCTCGCGCAGCAAGCGCCGGATGATCTGAAGCATCGTCGGATAGTCGTCGACGATCAGAATTGGCATGGTAGCGCTGATAGTCATTGTCCGGCCTTTATCGCCTTTGGTTGCATTGAAACAATCGCCCGCTTCAGCGGTTGTAGATCGGTCGATGTCATCTTGATGCTCGAAAAGTCATCCGCTGGTTAATGCTTCCGTCAGGGCGCGGGCTTTTTCCGGCTTCATTTTCGCCATGACCGGCGCCAGCACGCGCGGCGAAATTTCACGGGCGATCGCTGTCAGAAGTTCCAGATCGAGATCGTCGAAGAGCCGTGCGGCATCCCGTGGCTTCATCGACTTGTATGCCTTGGCCAGGCGTTGATACCGTTCGGCTTCGGCTGCGCTGACCGTTTCCTTCTCAGCGGCGAGCTTGGCTTCCTGCTCCTTCAGCGACGCCTGCAAGGTCCGGATGGACTTGGTTTCTTCGGACAGGCGCTCCTCGAAGGCTTTCGCCAACTGCTCGCGCTCGTAGATCTCCGCCTCGCGGGCGTCGAGCGCGCGTCGTCGTTCGGCGAGACTTCGCAGCACTTCCAACTCCCCCGGATGCAGGGAGAGCAACGGCCGGGCGGCCTCCGGAACCGGCGCGGCATCTTCCGTCGCGGCGACGGGAGCATCGGCCTGCGGCGTGTCGGCCGCGCTTTGCGCAACAGCCCAGCTTGCAGGCGCCGCAAGCAGCGCCGCGCCAATGATCAGCAAGCCGCGACCGTGGAACGCGCGTCGAAGCAAATGCCGCATCATTGCATCCCCAGAATTGAGCGCTTCATGCCAAACCCGGCTGAACCGGCGGGCGACGCCGCTGGCGCCGACCTGGCTTCCCCCGCCGACGGCGACTGCGCTTTGGCGAACGGCCCAGTCGGTCCGGCCTTGGCGGCCGGCCGTGCATCGGCGCGGACCGCCTTGCTATCGGCGACGACGCGGGCGCGGGCGCGGCGGGTTTCGGCCTCGGCCAGGAGCGCGATCCGCAGACGCTCAAGCCCAGATTCGGCCGCGTCGGCGCGTTCGCTGAACCGATCAAGCTCGGCCAGCCATTCCGTCCGCGCCGCATTCAGGCGCCGCAGTCGGCGCAAGATCTGCAGGCCGACAGCGATCGCGACCGTAAGCGCGAGGAGCACCGCGCAGTCAAGCGCGAGGATCACCTGGGGCGTTGCGATTTCGGATAGCATTTAATGGCGCTCCCCGAGGATGCGATCTTCCACCTGGATCGCGAGCTTGTCGTTCTTGCGGCCCATGCGGCCGCGCAGGATAGGCACGCCGCCCGCCTGCATATCGACCAGGCTATCGGGCTGGGCATTCAACATCACCTGACTGCCGGGCTTCCAGGCCAGGACTTCGGACAGCGGCACCGTCACGCGATCAAGCACCGCATCGACCTTGACCCGGGTCGCCCGCAGCTCGCCCGCAAGATGGTGTTCCCAGATATTGTCTTCGCCGAACTTCTCGCCAAGAAACATCTGCAGGAGCAACTCACGGATCGGCTCAAGCGTTCCGTAGGGCAAGACGATTTCGATCGTGCCGCCGCGGTCTTCCATTTCGACCCGCAGCTCGATCAAGGCGGCCGCGTTGGAGGGGCGCACGATCATCGCAAAGCGCGGATTGGTTTCAAGCCGGTCATTGCGGAAATTGACAGTACATAACTTTTTGAACGACTTGCTCATTTCACCGAGAACGACATTAACGAGCCGAGTCACAAGACTACGCTCGATCGTGGTATATGGCCGACCTTCCGCCCGCATCTGCGTCATCGACCGCCGGCCGCCGAGCAAAACGTCGACCACCGAATAGATCAGCGCGCTATTGACGGTCAGAACGCCGAAATCACGCCATTCCTCGGCCTCGAAGACTGAGATCATCGACGGCAGGGGAATGCTGTTCAGATAATCCCCGAACCGTACCGAGCGGATGCTCTCGAGACTGACTTCGACATTGTCGGACGTCAGGTTGCGGAGGCTGGTGGAGAGCGTGCGGGCCAGCCGATCGAAGACGACCTCCAGCATCGGCAAGCGCTCGTAGGAGACAAGCGCCGTACTGACCAGCGCCTGCAGGCCGGTTTCCTGGCCAGCCGACGCAGCATCGTCAAATCCGAGCAAGCTGTCGATTTCGTCCTGATTGAGCGCGCGCGATCCGGCCGAAAGGGCCGCGTCGTCGCTTTCATCATTGTGATCGGCCGTTTCCGCCGACCATTCGGCCGCCAGCTTGTCCTGATCGAAACTCGTGTCCGCGCTCATTCAAACAGCCCTATTGCAGCAGGAGTTCGGTAAACAGCACCTGTTTGACGGAATCCTGGCCAAAAACCGCGTTCGCACGCACCAGCAACTCTTCCTTCAAGCGCATCAAGCCGCCGGATCCCGCCAGATCTTTCGGGCGCATTTCCCTGAGAAATCCTTGAAAAGCGTCGACAATCGCGGCCGATTTCTCTTCCGCGTCCGATCGTTTGAATCCGCTCGAAAGCTCGAGCGTCGCGGCGACCCGAAGATAGGCGGCCTTGCGGCCCTCGCTGGCGAGGTTCACCAGAACGCTGGGCAATTCGAAGAACACAGGCCGCGCGTTGGGGTCCGCCGCCGGCAGCGCCGCCGCGACCGCATCGCCTTCCGCGCCGACCGCCGCTACGGGCGGGGGCGGATCGCCGCCCATCAGAAAGACCGCGGCCCCGCCGCCGCCAAGCAGCAGCACGAGCGCCAGCCCGCCGATCATGATCAGCTTCTTCTTGCTGCGCTTGCCCCCGGGGGCGTCCTCGGTCGCGTTCGCTTCGGCGTCGTCCGCCATGCCATGCTCCAGTTCGGGCTCGGTCAGACGATTTTAGTAGCAAGATCAAGGTTAATCTGACGTAAAGCTTTGGCGTCCGAGCAAAGGAAAGCTGCGGCCAAATGGCGCCTGGGCCCCGTCCGCGCCCTGCCTGTTCGATGAAGCACGAATGCGGTTTCGGCTGCCTCTAGGCGATTTCTGCCGACCCAGAACGGCAAATCGACGCCGAAAATCGCGTCTCAAAATTCACCCCTTTGAATTTACTGCGATAAATGTTCTGGCCCGGCGCTTGCTAGGGAGGGTGGGACGGAACGCAATGCGGAACCCCACGATGCAAAACGCCAGTTATGTCGCACTCTCCAGACAGGTCGTTCTCGGCCGCCAGTTGGATGTGACCGCGAACAATATCGCCAATATCGATACGGTCGGCTTCAAGCGGCAAGGTCTGCGCTTCGGCGAGTTTCTCGCGCAGACGGGGAACGGCGAAGCTGTTTCCTATGTGCAGGATGTTGGGAGTTCGCGGGATGTAGCGCAAGGGTCGCTCAGGATGACCGACCGCCCGCTCGACCTCGCTATTGAGGGCGACGGCTATTTCACGGTCGAAACCCCCGGCGGCGAGCGTTACGGCCGCGACGGCCAGTTCCAGCTATCGGCCGCCAGCGAATTCACGACCCGGTCCGGCCATGCGCTGTTGAGCGCCGACGGCGACCGTATCGTCGTGCCGCCAGGCACGCAGCAGATCATCATCCGCAAGACCGGCGAAATCCTGGCCGACGGCGCGGAAATCGCGAAGATCGAGTTAAAAAAATTCAACAATCCTCAGAGCTTGGTCCATACCGCAGACGGCCTCTACAAAGCTGATGCGCCTGGCCAGGTCGATCCCGACGCCCGCCTTCACCAGGGCATGCTGGAATCGTCCAACGTGAACCCGGTCGTGGAGCTTGTCTCCATGCTCCAAATTCAACGGGACTTCGAAGGCGTCCACAAGATGGGCAAAACCGAGAATGAACGCATGACGCGCGCCATTCGCGAACTCGGCCGCGTCGATAGCGCCTAATCCTCAAGGTAGCGCGAAGGACAGCGCGTCCGCTCGGACCGACCTCGCTCAGACAGACTGACGACCCAGATTTTTTCCAGGAGAACTCCACATGCGCGCCATGAATATCGCTGCGACCGGCATGCAAGCCCAGCAACTGAACGTCGAAGTGATTTCGCACAATATCGCGAACATCAACACCACCGGCTACAAGCAGCAGCGGGCCGAGTTCCAGGACTTGCTCTACGAGAACATTCGCCGGCCCGGCGCGCCCTCGACGGACGCCAATACCCTGGTTCCCGCCGGCGTTCAGCTTGGCCTCGGCGTCAAGACGGCAGCCGTCTACAGGATCGATTCTCAAGGCTCCCTGCTCCTGACCGAAAACTCGCTCGATCTCGCGATTGAAGGCGAAGGCTATTTTCCGATCGACCTGCCGGATGGCGGCGTCGGCTACACCCGCGCCGGGTCCTTCCAGTTGAACGCCCAGGGCCAACTCGTCACGGCCGACGGCCATACAGTGCAGCCTGGCATCGTCGTCGATCCGAACGCGACGGAAATCAGCATCAACACAGCCGGCGAAGTCGCGATCAAGCTTGCGGGCCAGGTACAGGTGCAGATTGTCGGTCAGATCCAGCTCGCCAACTTCGCCAACCGCTCCGGGCTCGAGGCGATCGGCGACAACATGTTCCTCGAGACCGAGGCATCCGGCGCACCGACCCTGTCGGCGCCGGGCGCGAACGGCGTCGGCGCCGTCCGTCAAGGCTTTCTTGAGGCATCGAATGTCAATGTCGTCGGCGAGTTGACGAACATGATCACCGCCCAACGCGCCTACGAAATGAATTCCAAGGTCATCCAGACGACTGACGAGATGTACAGCACCGTCACGCAGATGAGATAAGGTCAATGAAACACATGAAACATCTAGCCCTGATCCTGCTCTTGCTCGCGACCGCGGGCCTTGCTGACGCGCCCGCCGCCGTCGCCGCGTCGCGACAGAGCGCCGAACCGGAGCTGATCCGGATCCCGATGCTGAAGCGGCCGATCGCCAGGGACGAGATCATCAGCGCCGACGACATCGTGTGGTACGAGACCAGCGCCCGCCGGATGCCCGGCACCGCGATGACCGAAGCCGAAAGCCTCATCGGCATGGCCGCTCAGCGGTATCTGCCGGCCGGCCGGGTAATTCTTGCCCGGGACATCGGCGCGCCCCTTGCTGTCCGCAAAGGCGATCTGGTCGCAATCGTCTACACGACCCCGTACATGACCTTGACCGCCCGCGGCCGCGTGCTTGAGGACGCGGCCGCCGGCGCTTCGGTCCGCACCCTGAACTCCCATTCGAACCGCACCGTCGAAGCGACGGCCATCGCGCCGGGGATCGTGGCGACGCGGCCCATCACCCACGAACAACTGGCGGAGGCCATGCGATGAAATCGGCGACGCTTATCCTCGCGATCACGGTCTCAAGCTTTGCGCTGACAGGCTGCAACGTCCTGACCCGGGTTTCGGAAGTCGGGTCCGCACCGGACCTGACTCATGTCGCGAACCCGCTGACCCACCCTGGATACCAGCCGGTCTCGATGCCGATGCCGCGTCCGGCGCCGGCGCCGCGCTATGCCAACTCGCTCTGGCGGCCGGGCTCCCGCGCGTTCCTGAAGGATCAGCGGGCCGACGAGGTGGGCGACATCGTCACGGTCGTCATCGACATCGCGGACAATGCCAAGCTCTCGAACAAGACGACCCGCGCGCGGACCAACAGCGAGGATGCCGACATTCCGGCGATCGGCGGCCTGGAGACCAAGCTCTCCAAACTCTTGCCAAAAGCCGTGGACCCGACAAACCTGATCGAGTTTGGCAGCAAAACCTCGAACTCCGGCGAAGGCGCCATCGACCGGGACGAGGAGATCAATCTCCGTGTCGCCGCGATCGTCACGCAGACCCTGCCGAATGGAAACCTGGTGATCCAGGGCCGCCAGGAGGTGCGCGTCAACTACGAAGTCCGGGAACTGATGGTGACAGGCGTCATCCGGCCGGAGGATATCGGGTCGGACAACGCGGTCAATTACGACAAGATCGCCGAAGCCAGGATTTCCTATGGCGGCCGCGGGCATATCTCCGACGTGCAGCAGCCCCGCTATGGCCAGCAGCTCTTCGACGTCGTCTTCCCGTTCTAATTCAAGAACCCTCTCGGGCGGTTAAGCCTGAGAGGGTTCAGTCTATCTGACGGGCGGCTGATCCGCGGGCTTGCGGCAACCAGCTAAAGAACGGCGTCGCGGGCGAGTTTCACGCGGATGCCGTCCAGGCTCTCAGACATTTCGATCTGACAAGCAAGGCGGGAGTTGTCTTCGACCTCAAGCGCGAGGTCGATCATGTCCTCTTCTTCCTCGGATCGGGCGCCGGTGGCGTCCAGCCATTCGTCGTCGATGTAGACATGACAGGTCGCGCAGGCGCAGGCGCCGCCGCACTCAGCCTTGATCGGCATGCCCGCGTCACGGATGATCTCCATCAGCGTCCAGCCGGCCTTGCCTTCGATCTCCTTAACCGTTCCATCGATCCCGGTCACAATGACTTTCATCGAACCCCCAATTTCTTCTGCAGATCGCTGGAAGAGGTTGTGTATTGAAATCTGAGGCGCTCGCCGGGCCGGCAATAGGCGAACGCCGCCTGGGCCATCAACGCGCCTTCATGGAAGCCAGAAAGGATCAGCTTGAGCTTTCCGGGATAGGTGTTGATGTCGCCGATCGCGAAGATCGACGAAACGGAGCTTTCGAACTTCTCCGTATCGACCGGGATGAGGTTCTCATGCAGGTTCAAGCCGAAATCCGCGATCGGGCCAAGCTTCATGGTCAAGCCGAAGAACGGCAGCAGGGTATCGGCCGGAATATCGATGAGGCCATCGGTCTTTGATTTGACCCGCACCGACGACAAGGCGCCATCGGCCCCGTGCAGGCTGTCCAATTGCGCGATCTTGAAATCCATCGCGCCCTTATCGACGAGCATGCGCATCGCCTCGACGCTGGCGGGCGCCGCCCGGAACCCGTCCCGGTGATGCACGACCGTGATCCGCTCCGCCACGGGATGCAGGTTCAAGGCCCAATCGAGCGCCGAATCGCCGCCGCCGGCGATGACGATGCGCTTGCCGCGGAATGCGTCGATCTTGCGGACGGCATAGAACACGGAGCCCGCCTCGAACTGCTCCAGCCCTTCCAGGTGCGGCTTCTTCGGCACGAAGCTGCCGCCGCCGGCGGCGATCACCACGACGCGCGCCGTGATCGCAACGCCCTGGTCGGTCGTCAGCTTCCAGCGATCGTCTGGCAGCTTTTCCAACCGTTCCGCCATTTCCTGGAAATGGAACGTCGGCTCGAACGCCTTGATCTGCTCCATCAGGCGGTCGGTCAGCTCCTGTCCGGTGCACATCGGCACAGCCGGAATGTCGTAGATCGGCTTTTCCGGATAGAGCTCTGCGCATTGTCCGCCGGGGCGGTCCAGAATGTCGATCAGATGCGCCTTCAGCCCAAGCAACCCAAGCTCAAAAACCGCGAACAGCCCTACAGGCCCCGCGCCGATGATGACGACATCGGTTTCGTGCTGTGCGCCGGTCATGACCTTAAGTTCCATCTAGTCGCTGGAAAACCGCAGCGCGATCCGCCTTAGGCGTCCGCCCTCGGGGTCAGAACCTGACGGCCGCGGTACATGCCTGTTTCCGGGTCGATATGATGCGACCGCCGGACATTGCCGGTTTCCTTGTCGATCATCACGCCTTCGGGCTTCAGCGCATCATGGGAGCGCCGCATGTTGCGGCGGGATTTCGATGTTTTCTTCTTCGGAACTGCCATTTTTCGGATCCAACACGGGCGCGGTCGGCAATGATGGCCAACCCTCGGAAGCGGGCCTTGTACCCGCGCCCAAGCGGGCGCGCAAGGCCGCTGGCACCGGACATGGCGTCACAGGTCGACATCGAAGCTGCATTCGCCGTCAATTTCGTCGATCGAGCAAGCCCCTGGCGATAACCTGCGCCTGTATTTCCGCCGCGCCCTCGAAGATATTCAGAATGCGGGCGTCGCAGAGCAGGCGGCTCATCTCATACTCCTCGGCATACCCGTTGCCGCCGTGGATCTGCACCCCATTATCGGCGTTCGACCAGGCGGTGCGCGCCGCCAGGAGCTTCGCCATCCCGGCTTCGATATCGCAGCGCCGGTCGGAATCCTTCTGCCGGGCCGCGAAATAGGTCAGTTGCCGCGCCACCATCGTCTCGACCGCCATCCACGCCAGCTTGCCGGAGACGCGCGGGAACGCCGCGATCGGCTTGCCGAACTGCTTGCGCTCATGGGCGTAGCCAAGCGCCACTTCCATGGCCCGCGTCGCGACGCCGACGGAGCGGGCGGCAGTTTGAATTCGGGCCGATTCGAAAGTCGCCATCAACTGCTTGAAGCCCTGCCCTTCCTCCGCGCCGAGCAGGTTCGCCGCCTCGACTTCAAAACCGTCAAAGCCGATCTCGTATTCCTTCATGCCCCGGTAGCCCAGAACCTTGATCTCGCCGCCGGTCATGCCGGCGCTGGGAAAGGGCTCGGCGTCGGTGCCGCGCAGCTTCGGCGCGATAAACATCGATAGGCCCTTGTAGCCGGGCTGACCGACATCGGTGCGCGCCAGAAGCGTCATGACGTCGGCCCGGGCGGCATGGGTGATCCAGGTCTTGGCGCCGGTCACGAGATAGCGGTCGCCGTCGCGGGCCGCGCGGGTCCGAAGCGCGCCGAGATCGGACCCCGTATCCGGCTCCGTGAAGACGGCGGTCGGCAGGATCTCGCCGCTCGCGATGGGGCCGAGCCATTGCTCCTTCTGCGCTTCCGTGCCGCCGAGCCGGATCAGTTCCGAAGCAATTTCCGATCGGGTCCCAAGCGAGCCGACGCCGATATACCCGCGGGACAATTCTTCCGTGACGACGCACATCGCAACCTTGCCCATGCCGAGGCCGCCATAAGCTTCCGGAATGGTCAAACCGAACACGCCAAGCGCCGCCATCTCCTCGACGATCGCCATCGGGATCAGTTCGTCGCGCAAGTGCCATTCATGGGCGGGGCCGATGATCTTTTCGTTCACGAAGCGCCGGAATTGCTGCTGGATCAATTCCAGCGTCTCGTCATCCATGCCCGCATCGCCGCAATCGCCCTCGGCGATCAACGCCGCCAGGTCGCTGCGGGCCTGGCTGGTCCAACCGGTCTGGCGGAGCGCCAGCACGTCCGGCGCATCGAGCGGCGCCAGATCGGCCGCCTCAAGTCCCATATCGAGCGGGCGCACGAACTCGCCCTGGGACAAGGCGATTCCGCCCGCCATCTGGTTCAGATATTCCGCGAACGCCCCGACGACGATGTGGGTCTCGAGCGGCCGGAGCTTGCCCGCGCCTTCCAAGCGCTCCGCCCAGGCCAGCGTCTCGCGGAGGCCAGCCACATATGTGGCGAGCCAGGCATAGCCGTGAGCTGCGAGCTGATGCTGCTCCAGCAAGCCAGCATCGACCCGTCCGCCAGCGCCCTTAATCAATCCGCCGACGCGGCGCTCGGCTACGGCAAGATATGCCTCAGCCGCCCGCAAGCCGCCGCGGCAGTCATCCAGGGTGGGATATCGGGTCGCGTCAGCCATGGGGTATGACCTTCTTGGTTCGGGTCGGAGAAATGCAGGAATGAGATAGGGCGCCTTTGCCTTCAGGCCAACGCGGCTCAAGCGCGCGGCTGGACGAGTGGCTTCGGGCGGCCAATACTGCCTCCCTGCTCCTCTCTCCCCCGAAGGGAAGTTTTCGATGCCGGCATCTGTCATTCCGAAAGCCCTGGCGAACGCCGCGGCAGTCGACCCCACGTTGATCGACCGTTCGCGCGCTAACGCCGAACGCCTAGTGGCCGCCATCCCGCGCAATCATGCGCCGGCCGAGGAGCCAGCTCACACCTACAAAGCGGACGCCGACCAATGAGCCCCGCCCCCGACGCCGACCTGGGATTCATGACCATTGTGGAAGCCAGTCGCCAGATCGCCACGGGCGCTCTCTCGCCCGTCGAGCTGATGGCGGCGCATCTGCGGCGGATCGAGGCGCTGGGGCCGCGATTGGATGCGTTCCTGCTGCTCGACGCCGATAAGGCGATGGCGGGCGCCAAAGCCGCCGAGCAAGCCATCGCAGCCGGCCGGCGGCTCGGGCCGCTCCACGGCATTCCGTTCGGCCTGAAGGACATCGTCGATACCGCGGGCATCCGGACCACCTGCCATTCGAAAATCCTCAAGGACAATGTGCCGAAGACGGACGCCGTGGTCGCGGCCCGACTGAAAGCGGCAGGGGCGATCCTAGTCGGCAAGCTCGCAACCCACGAGTTCGCCCTTGGCGGCCCGGCTTTCGATCTGCCATGGCCGCCTGCACGCAATCCCTGGAACCGGGACTGCCATCCGGGCGGCTCGTCCTCCGGTTCGGGCGCCGCGATCGCGTCGGGCATGCTGCCGATGGCGATCGGCACGGATACGGGCGGCAGCGTCCGCAATCCTGCCTCGTCCTGCGGCATTGTCGGGATGAAGGCGACATACGGACGGGTCAGCCGCGCCGGGGTCTTCCCCCTCTCCTTCAGCCTCGACCATATCGGCCCGATGACGCGCACTGTCGCCGACAATGCCCTGATGTTGCAGGCGATCGCCGGCCCCGACGCCTGGGACCCTGCTTCGGCGGCGGTCAGCGTGCCGAATTTTTCAAGCGGCATCGGCAAGGGCGTGAAGGGCCTCCAGGTCGGCTATCTGCGTCACTGGCACGAAACCGATCTGCCCGCCCATCCGGATATGGCGGCGGGGCTCGATGACGCGGTCGCGGCGCTGGCGGACGCGGGCGCTGTCGTCAAGGACGTCGCCTTCGCCCCGCTCGCGGCCCTGGCGGCTTGCAACCGCGTCATTCTGGTTTCGGAAGCTTATGCCATTCATCGGCAATGGCTGACCGACCGGCCCGGCGACTATGCCAAGGCGACCCGGGACAGGATCATGCCCGGCGCCTTTATCGCCGCCGCCGACTACATCGACGCGCTCCGCCAGCGCGGGCGCTATCGGGAGCAGTTCAAGGCCTTGATGGCGGACCTGGATGTGATCGTCTGCGCCTCGTCGATGGACCCGGCCTGCCGGATCGACGACACGACTGAAGTCGACCGGACCTATGGCCGGCAAGCGCGGACGCCCTTCAATCTTTTGGGCGCGCCGGCCATCGCCGTCCCGACCGGGTTTTCCGAACACGGCATGCCGCTCTCCATGCAGATCGTGAGCCGGCCATTCGAGGAAGCGCTGATCTATCGGGTCGCGGACGCCTATGAGCAGGCGACCGACTGGACCGCCCGCCGTCCGCCCGTCTGTTGACCTGAAAGAGCATCGCCATGCCGCAAATCTCCGGAAAGACCGTGCTGCTGCCGATCATCGGACGGCCGATAGAGCAGGTTAAGGCGCCGCAGTTCTTCAACGACTTTTTCGCGAAAGGTGGGATCGACGCCGTGACGACGGCGTTCGAACTCTCCGACGACGGCGCAAATGCCTTTATCCGCATGATCCGCGAATGCGCCAACGCCGCCGGATATATCGCGACGATCCCGCACAAGCAGCGTTCCGCCGTGGCCTGCGACGTGCTGTCGAAGCGGGGCGCATTCCTGGGCGCGGTCAACCTGATCCGCCGGGAAGCGGACGGCCGACTGGTCGGCGACATGACGGACGGCCTTGGCTGCGTCAATGCGATGCGGAGCCATGGCGTCGATCCAAAGGGCAAGACCGCAATGGTGGTCGGGGTCGGCGGCGCCGGGTCGGCGATCGCCCATGCCCTGGCGGAAGCCGGCGTTCGGCATCTCTCGCTCACGGACCTTGATCTCGATCGGGCGGCGGCGCTGGCGAAGCGGCTCGGGGAAGCCTTTCCCCAGGTCCAGATCGTCGTCGGTTCGCCGGATATGGCGACGGTCGATATCGCAGCGAACGCCTCGCCCGTCGGCATGAACGGCGATCCTAACCTGCCCCACAGCCTGGACGGCATTCGGGCAGGCGCGCTAGTCAGCGACGTAGTGACGAACCCCGAAGCGACGCCATGGCTGCAGGCCGCCCGGGAACGCGGCTGCATCGGCCAGACTGGGCGAGAAATGGTCGCCGGCCAGTTCGAATTGATGGCCACGCACTTCGGTTTTCCGATAGACTAGCGCGGTCAGATCGAACCGAAGGCCGGGCGGCCCTGATCGGAAAAGGAAAACGAGATGGATTTCCAACTCGGCGTCATGCTGCGCGGGCAGTATGAGCACGGCGCGAACATGGCCGCGAAGGCCGATGAGATGATCGAACAAGCCCGGTTCGCCGATCGACTGGGCTATGCGTCCATCACGAAAGGCTCGCATTTCTCGACTGACGCATTTCAGGCTTTCCAGCAATTCCCGGTCCTCGCCCGGTTGTCGGGCGAAGTGAAGCGCGCGCGCCTGAACGCCGGGATCGTGCTGCTGGCGCTCCAGAAGCCGTTGGATATGGCGGAGCAACTCGCCTCGATCGATATCCTCTCGAAAGGCCGGTTGATCTTCGGCGTCGGCCTCGGCTACCGGGATGTCGAGTTCAAGGCATTTGGCACGGACCGCAAGGAGCGCGGCCGCAGAACGACGGAAAATCTGATTGCAATCAAAAGACTGTGGTCGGAAGATAAAGTTTCAATGAAAGGCTCGCACTTCGAGCTGGATGAAGCTGTCTGTTGGCCGAAGCCAATCCAGAAGCCCCATCCGCCGATCTGGATCGGGGCCAATGCGGATGTCGCGCTGAAGCGCGCCGCCGAACATGGCGACTGCTGGTACATCAATCCCCACAACACCCTAGAGACCGTCGCCCGGCAGTTGGATATCTATAGGGGCTTTCTGGATGGGGCCGGCAAGCCGTTCCCGCAGGAATTGCCGATGCGCCGGGAAGCTTTTGTCGCGCGCACCAGGGAAGAAGCGCTCAAGCTCGCCGGGCCGTTCGTCGCGAAGAAATATGCCGCATATCACTCGTGGGGCCAGGACGACGACATGCCGCCCGATGAATCGCTCGCCGGCGGCCTTGATGCTATCATCGGCGACCGCTTCCTGATCGGCGCGCCTGACGAGGTCGCGGAACAGATGATCGCGATCAATCGCAAGCTCGGCGTCAATCACCTGATCCTCAGCATGGAGTGGGCAGGCATGGAGAAATCGGTTGCGATGGACTGTATGCAGATGATGGCGGAAGAGGTCATGCCCCGCGTCCGCCAGGGCGTTTGACGGCCATGGACGGCGCCGAACGGACAATCACGCCAGAGACCCCGCGTCATGTTTACCTGATCGACGGTTCGGGGTTCATTTTCCGCGCGTTCCACGCGCTGCCGCCGATGTCCCGCCCCGACGGCACGCCGGTGAACGCGGTCTATGGCTTCTGCAACATGTTGATGAAGCTCATCGACAGTACGGACGCCGACTGCATCGCGGTCATCTTCGACACGTCTCGGCAGACCTTCCGGAGCGATATCTACCCCGCATATAAGGCCAACCGCGACGCGCCGCCGGATGAATTGATCCCGCAGTTCGACATCGTGCGCGAAGCAGCGAAGGCCTATGGCCTGCCGGCGCTCGAGATGGCCGGATACGAAGCCGACGATCTGATCGCCACATATGCCCGGCTCGGGCGGGAAGCAGGATCAGAGGTCACGATCGTCTCGTCCGACAAGGACCTGATGCAATTGGTCGGCGACCAGGTTGCGATGCTCGATCCCATGAAGATGAGCCGGATCGGCCGGGCGGAGGTGCTGGAGAAATTCGGCGTGCCGCCGGAAAAGGTCGTGGACGTGCAAGCCCTCGCCGGCGACGCGGTCGATAATGTCCCGGGCGTTCCAGGGATCGGCGTCAAGACCGCGGCGCTCTTGATCAACGAGTACGGCGATATCGAAACGCTCCTCCGCAGAGCGGCTGAAATCAAGCAGCCGAAGCGCCGTCAAAGCCTGATCGACTTCGCGGACCAGGCGCGCATCTCCCGGCGGCTTGTCGAACTCGACAGCAATGTGCCGGTGGAGACGTCGCTGGCCGAAATGGCGACGAAGCTGCCGGACCCGACTATCCTACTGGACTTCCTCAAGGCCCAGTCCTTCAAATCCCTGCATGCAAAGGTCGAGGCGCGCCTTGCCGATGACGGCCGGATCGAGACCCCGGCCCCTGAAGAAGCGGCCGTCGTCGACGCCGCATACGCGCTTGTCCAGACCGTGCCCGATCTGGAAGCCTGGATCGCCCGGGCGACCGCGCAAGGCTATGTCGCGGTCGATACGGAAACGACCTCGCTCGATGCCCAGCAGGCGGAGCTGGTCGGCGTCAGCCTCGCCCTGGCGCCCGGCGACGCCTGCTACATCCCGCTTGGCCACCGCACGCCCGGCCCGGTCGGCGAACTGGACTTCGGCGGCGGCGCCAGCGCAGCGCCCTTGAAGCAGATCGATCTCGCGGACGCCCTCGCCCGGCTGAAGCCGCTGTTCGCGGACCCAGCGGTCCTGAAGATCGGCCAGAACCTGAAATACGATATGGCGGTCCTGGCGCGCCATGGCGTCACGCTGACGCCGTTCGATGACGTGATGCTGCTGTCCTTCGTCCTGGATGCGGGCCTGCACGGCCACGGCATGGACGAGCTGGCCCGGCTGCATCTGGACTACGAAACCATCAAGTTCGCCGATGTCGCGGGCAAGGGCAAAGACCAGATCACATTCGACGCCGTGCCGCTCGACAAGGCCTTGAACTACGCCGCCGAGGATGCGGACATCACCCTCCGCCTCTATCAGCGCCTGAAGCCAAGGCTTGCAGCTGAGGCCATGACCTACGTCTATGAGGCCATCGAGCGGCCGCTGGCGCCTGTGCTCACGGCGATGGAGGCCGAGGGCATTCTGGTCGACCGGAAGACGCTTGCCGCCCTCTCCCAGGATTTCGGCGCGCGCATGGCGGTGCTGGAAGCAGAAATCCAGAGCCTCGCCGGGCGGGAGTTCAATGTCGGCAGCCCGAAGCAGCTTGGCGAAATTCTCTTCGATGAAATGAGCCTCGCCGGCGGCAAGAAAGGCAAGACGGGCGCCTACAGCACGGATTCCAGCGTCCTCGAAGGCCTTGCGGCCGAAGGCCATGACCTGCCGGCGCGGGTGCTGGATTGGCGCCAGATCCAGAAGCTGAAAAGCACCTACGCGGACGCCCTGCAGACCTATATCAACCCCAGGACCGGGCGCATCCACACTTCCTTCGCCATGACAGGCGCGGCGACGGGTCGCCTAGCCTCCAGCGATCCGAACCTGCAGAACATTCCGATCCGCACGGAAGAAGGCCGGAAATTGCGCGGCGCCTTCATCGCGCCCGAAGGCTCGATGCTTTTGTCGGCCGACTATTCCCAGATCGAACTCCGCCTGCTCGCTCATGTCGCCGACATCAAGGACCTGAAGCAGGCCTTTGCCGACGGCCTAGATATTCATGCGGCGACGGCGGCGCTGGTGTTTGGCGGCTCCCCGGAAACGATCGATCCCGCGCTCCGCCGACAAGCCAAGGCGATCAATTTCGGCATCATCTACGGCATCAGCGCATTTGGCCTAGCCCGACAGCTACAGGTGCCGCAAGGCGATGCGCGGGCCTTCATCGAGGCCTATTTCGCACGGTATCCGGGCGTGAAGGCCTATATGGACCGCGCCAAGGCGTTCGCCCACGAGCATGGCTATGTCACGACCGCTTTCGGCCGCCGGGTCTGGACGCCGGGCATCGCCGACAAGAACCCGGCCCGGCGGAGTTTCCAGGAACGCGCCGCGATCAACGCGCCGCTCCAGGGGGCAGCCGCCGACATCATCAAGCTCGCGATGGCGCGCTTGCCGGAAGCCCTGTCCGACGCAGGCCTCAGCGCGCGCATGATGCTGCAGGTGCACGACGAACTGGTCTTCGAGGTCAGGGACAGCGAAGTCGAGGCGACGGCCAGGGTCGCCAAATCGGTGATGGAATCCGCCGTTGCCTTGAGCGTGCCTTTGCTGGTCGAAACCGGCGCGGCGCGAACATGGGCCGAAGCGCACTAAATCAACGCGAAGGAGCTGGCGCCCATGGTCTCCCTCGCGCTCGATCCGTATTGGACGATCGCGCTGGCGCTCCTGCTGGACGCCGCGATCGGACATCCGCGCTGGAGGGCGCAGGCGGCGAGCGCGGTTCGCGGCTGGGCTACAGGCGTTATCGACGGGATGAACCGGAAACTGAACCGACCGGCCAGACCGCCAGGCGACCGGCGGATCCGAGGCGCCATCGCTTGCTTAGCGCTGCTTGGCTTAGTCGGAATACTGGGCGCCCTCCTGGAAGCGCTGCTAGCGAGCGGGCCTTACATTCTGAAAGTCCTCCTCGTAGCGACTTTCTTTGCCCAGCGCCGGAGCTTCGACCAAGCTCGGATGGCGCTCAAGGCGGCCGAGGAAGCGACCGACCCCTTCGCGGTCCGCCGCGCCGCCGCGGCGCGGTTGGCGCGCAATTTGGCGGTCGATGTCGCCGGTCCCGCTCTCGCCTATGCCCTGTTCGGGCTCACGGGGCTGTTTGTCTATGGCGGCGTGCTGCTGCTGGGCGGGCGATATCAGGCGGACCTGACATTTGGCGGTCTGGCGCTGCTATGCAAGCGCTGGGCGCTCGCCGCCGCATCGCTGCCGGCGGCGGCGGCGATCCTGATCGCCAGCGCCTTCGCGCCTGCCGCCACGCCCGGCCGGGCGCTCAAGACCGTCTGGCGGGGCGGCCCGCAGGCGCCCGACGCCGTCACCTGGCCGCTGGCGGCCATGGCGGGCGCGCTCGACTTGTCGTTCGAAGGGCGCCAGGGCTGGATCGGCGGCGGACGGGCCAAGATCGAAGCGGCCGATCTGAAACGCGCCCTCTACCTCTTCGCGCTCGCCTGTCTGTTCCACCTGACCGCATGGACGGCGCTTGGCTTCCTCAACGCTGTCTAAGCATGACTTGCGAGAAACGCCAGGACGCTTGCGTTGAACAGCGCCGGCGCCTCGGCAAAGATCGGATGGCCGACATCGGCCGCGACCACCGCTTGCGCGGCGCCAATCCGCGGCGCGACAGCCCGCAGCAACGCGGGGGGCAGATAGAGGTCGGCAGCGCCGGTCATCAACAGCAACGGCCGCGAATTGGCTCCAAGCGTCTTCCAGTCGATCGACGATTGCAGCCTTTGCGCGCGCGGCCGGCCGTTCGCTCCAAAGCCGTTCAAGTCATAGATCGCCCGCCAGGCTGCGGCCCCCTCGGGGTCCATGGCGCGAAAGGAGGCGCTGAGTTCGCGGGCTTCGATCGGCAAGCTTTCGAACCAGGGCCCGCGGGCGCGCGCCGACGCGGCTTTGTAATCGGGCTCGTCAATGCTCATCAGGCTGGAGGCGATCACTGCAGACACGGTGCGCGCCGGAAAGGCTAACGCGAAGTCCAGCGCCGTCGAACCCCCGGCGGCGCTGCCGACGACGTGGCTACGCTCGATCCCCAACGCATCCAGCAAAGCGGCGAGATCCGCGCTCTGGCTCGGGCAGGCGCCTTCCGGAACCGGGTCCGAGCGATAGTAGCCGCGCCTGGAATATGCGACCGCGCGATACCCCGCGGCGACGAATGCCGGCCACTGCGCTTCCCAGGAGCAATGATTGCCGGAATGCGGGTGCGCAAACACGACCGCCGGGCCGTCCCCGCCGGAATCCCGGGTCCAGAGCCCGGCGCCATCGGGCAGCCGAATCAAGGCCTCATTGTGCGCCACTACTTATCGCGATCGATCGGCGCCGGCTCGAACACAGTCGTGTCGAACGCCTGCAAACTGGCCCAATGCCGTTCGATATCCGCGCGGAATAGCGCCCGGGTCAGCCCGGCCGCCAACCGGGGCGCCGCGATTTTCATGGCGTTGATCGAGCAGCCGGATGCGCCCTGGCTCATCGTCGCCGCAAAGGTGAAATCGTAGATATGTCGGAGGAACGGCGCAGTCCCTGGCGCCTTTTCCCGGTAGGCGCCATTCGCATCCAGATAGGGATAGCGCGCCAGTCGTGCATTGGCCTCTGCCTTGGGCGGGGTATAGACATCGCCCCAGGTTTGGATCGCGCCTGCGAACGGCCGAAGTTCGGGGCGCGCCGCAAAATCCACGTCCATCCCGATGCAGGAAATCAGATAGTCCGCCCGATAAACGCCGCGCGGCGTCGACAATTTGACCCGGCCTGCTTCAAGCTTGGCGTCGAGCCAGGCGCCATCGGTGACAATCTCGAAATTGGCGAAGGCCCGCATCCGGTCATAGGTCGGCTGCGGAATGCTTTCCCGGAGTCCCAGGATGTGGCTCATGAACCGCCATCGCCAGGCGTCGTCCAGATCGGCGTAATGGCGAAGGAAACCGGAGAACGTCAGCCAGCGATAGGGCTGAATGCGCTGCATGCGCGTCCGCCGGACGAACAGGTTGACGGTGCGGGCGCCAGCTTCCAGCGCCATCGACGCATTGTCCGCGGCCGAGGCGCCAGCGCCGAGGACCGCGACGTCCTTGCCGGCGAGCGCCTCGAACGCGATTGCGTCGTCAGTCGCGGACCATCGCTCCCGCGGCAGCGCCTTGACGCAATCGGGCACGAGCCAGCGTCCAGCGCCGTCCTGGCCCGTCGCCAGCACCAATTTGCGCGCGAACTCGGTCCGCTCGCCTTGCTTGGACCGCAGGCGGAGCGCGAGGAGGTCGCCTGGCGCGGGCGCAATCCCGACAAGTTCAGTCTCGTTCTCGGCGACGACGCCAGTAACATCGCGCACCCAGAGGAGGTATTCCGCCCAAAGATGCGCAGGAATGAGATCCAGCCTGGACCAGTCCGCATCGCCGAAGCGGGCTTCATGCCAGGCGCGATATGTGAGGGACGGCAGGCCAAGATCCGGGCCGGTGTAATCCTTGGGCGACCGCAAGGTCGGCATGCGGGCATAGGTGCTCCACGGGCCTTCCAGACCGCGCGGCGCCTTGTCGAACAGGAGGACGTTCGTGACCCGTTCCCGCATCAACTGAAATGCGACCGCGACCCCGCCCTGCCCGGCGCCCGCAATGGCGACGTCATGAACATGGGCGCCGTCCGGACCATCGGTCCGGGGCATCCAGTCAAGGGTCGGATGGGACGTCAGGTCCAGATTGCGCCGAACCCGCGCCTCCAGTTCAGCGAGGGGGCGAACGCTCACGCAGGGCGCTCCAGGGTTCTGACGCCCGTGCTGTCGGCGATCAGCATCCGGTCGATAATATCGACAAACAGTCCATGGGCGACGACGCCTGGGATCATGTTCAGCATGACATCAAGCTCGCCGGGGTCCTCGATCTCGCCGAATGCGGCGTCGATGATCCAGTGGCCTTCGTCGGAGACGAACCGCCGGCCATCGTGGTGGCGCAGCATGGGGGCAGCGCCCATATCCGACAAGCGGCGCAGGATAGCGGGCGCCGCGAACGGCGAGACCTCGACCGGAAGGGGAAATGCGCCCAGCCGGTTCACGGGCTTCGATGAATCGCCGATATAAACCACGGTATCTGAGAGGCTTGCGACGATTTTCTCACGCATCAAGGCGCCGCCGCCGCCTTTGATCGCATTCAGCGCGGGATCGACTTCATCGACGCCGTCGACGGTCAAGTGGATCCGCGCCGCCACGTCGAGGCCAATGACCTCCATGCCATGCTCCCGCGCCATCGCCGCGGTCGCCTCCGACGTCGGCACGAAGCGCGCCTTGACGCCCCGCGCCGCCACGCCGGCCACAAAGAACGCCGCCGTGGATCCCGTGCCGAGGCCGACGGTCATGCCGGCCTCGACAAGGCCGGCGGCGGCAAGCCCGACCCGTTCCTTCTCTGCAGCAGTCGTCATCGCTTAACCGTCGATGCCGCCGACGCAGACATATTTGATCTCGAGATAGTCTTCCATGCCGTACATGGAGCCCTCGCGGCCGCCGCCCGACTCCTTCATGCCCCCAAACGGCGCGACCGCCGTCGAGATCAGGCCGGTATTCAAGCCGACAATGCCGTATTCCAGCCCTTCCGACACCCGCCAGGCGCGGCCGAGGTCGCGGGTGTAGAAATAGCTCGCGAGCCCGAACTCCGTATCGTTCGCCATTTCAATGGCTTCGGCTTCCGTCTTGAAGCGGAAGACCGGCGCCAGCGGACCGAACGTCTCGTCCTTCGCGACAAGCGCGTTCTTCGGCACATCGGCGAGGATCGTCGGCTGGAAGAAGCTGTGTCCGAGCGCGTGGCGGGACCCGCCGAGCACGACGCGAGCGCCTTTCGACGTGGCGTCGGCGATATGCTCCTCGATCTTGTCGACAGCGCCCATATTGATCAGCGGGCCGATATCCATCTGGCCGGACATGCCATCGCCGATCTTGAACGCCGCCACCGCGACCCGAAGCTTTTCGACGAAGGCGTCATAGACGCCGTCCTGGACCAGCAGACGGTTGGCGCAGACGCAGGTCTGCCCGGCGTTGCGATACTTGGACTGGAGCGCCCCCTGCACGGCGGCGTCGAGGTCCGCATCGTCGAACACGATGAACGGGGCATTGCCGCCCAGTTCCATCGAAGTCTTCTTGACGGTGCCCGCGCACTGCTCCATCAAAATCTTGCCGATTTCGGTCGAGCCCGTGAAGGTCAGCTTCCGGACAATCGGATTAGAGGTGATTTCGCCGCCGATCTCACGGGCGGAGCCGGTGACGACGCTGAAAACGCCTTTCGGGATGCCGGCGCGTTCCGCCAGTTCAGCCAGCGCCAGAGCAGAGAGCGGCGTTTCGCTCGCCGGTTTGCAGACCATGGTGCAGCCGGCGGCCAGGGCCGGGCCGGCCTTCCGCGTGATCATGGCGTTCGGAAAATTCCACGGCGTGATCGCCGCGACGACGCCGATCGGCTCCTTCAGGACAAGAATGCGCTTGTCGCCCTGATGCGGCGGGATGACATCGCCGTAGACCCGGCGGGCTTCTTCAGCGAACCATTCGATGAAGGATGCGCCATAGGCGATCTCGCCCTTGGATTCCTCGAACGGCTTGCCCTGCTCCAAGGTCATGATCTGCGCCAGGTCATCCTGATGTTCCATCATCAGGAGATACCATTTCCGAAGAATGTCCGACCGTTCCTTGGCCGTCTTCGCGCGCCATGCGGGATAAGCCGCCTCGGCGGCTTCGATGGCGCGGCGGGTTTCGTCTGCGCCCATTTTCGGCACGGTTCCGACGACGCCCCCGGTCGCCGGATTGGAAACACTGATCGTCTGGCCGGAATCAGCATCCGCCCACACGCCATCAATGTAACATTGCTGACGAAATAGCGCTTTGTCTTTTAGTTTCATTCCAGAAACTCCCCCCAAAACTTGTTGTATCGACTAGCGCTGACTTCGCCCGATGTCAGCCCATCGCCGCGAGACTATAACCGGAACCTGCCTGTGACGGAATATCAACGGGCAGGCGCCGCATCTTCGACGAGCAGGCGCGCCGTATCGCGGCCCCGCCAATCGTCGATCTCAATTCTTCCGGCGACATGGATCACCGTCCCAACCGCGCCTGTAAGGAAATCGCCGAGCGGCCGGCCGACAGCGCGAAAGGCCATCCCGTCGATCCGGGCGCCGTCGGCGCCTTCAAACCGGAAGCGAAGATGCGCCTCCTTCACGACGTCCGCATGACGCAGCCGAAGACCCGGCATCGCGAAGCGCGGCTGCGGGTTGCCAGCGCCGAACGGCGCGAGCCTGGAGAGCGCCGTCGCCGCCGCATATGCCCCGGCCGGGCTGACGATGCTGTCGATCTGCAAATTCTGCGTCTCCCCGGCGGCATCGAGTTCGGCCGCGAGCAACGCTTCCAGATCGTCATGAAAAGCCGCCAGACCGGCCGCCGCGATCTTGAAGCCGGCGGCCATGTCATGCCCGCCGCCGGCCAGCAACACCCCCTGCTCCCTGAGCTTGATGATCGCCGGCCCAAGCCCGACCCCCGGCACCGACCGCCCGGACCCGACGCCGACATCCTCCGCCAGCGCAATTATCAATGCCGGACGGCCAAAGCGCTCGACGATGCGGCTGGCGACGATGCCGACGACGCCCTGCCGCCATCCGGCGCCGGCGACGGCGATCACCCGGCGGCCGGCCTCGATCTGGGCCTCGGCGAGCGGCATGGCGGCGTCCATGACCGTGCGTTCGATCTCCTGCCGCTCTCGATTGTAGCCGTCGAGCGTCACGGCGATGCTCGCCGCTTCCTCAAGATCGTCGGTCGCGAGCAATCTGAGGCCGAGGGCGCTGTCGCCGATCCGGCCGCCGGCATTGATCCGGGGTCCGATGGCGAAACCCAGATGTCCGGCGTCGGGCGTCGCCGTGACGCTTGCCACATCCAAGAGCGCTGCGATGCCCGGGTTGCGCCGCGCGGCGATGACCTTGAGCCCCTGGGCGACCAGCGCCCGGTTAACCCCGGTCAGCGATGCGACGTCCGCGACCGTCCCAAGCGCTACGACATCCAGCAAGGCCATGGGATCGAACGGCGCCTCGACGCCGGACTCCCGCAGCGTGCGCCGGAGCGCCACGGCGAACAGAAACGCGACGCCGACGGCGGCGAGCTGCCGATGCGGGCTAAGTTCGTCCGCGCGGTTCGGGTTGACCACCGCCAGCGCCTCCGGCGTTTCGGCTGCGCCCACATGGTGATCGAGCACAATGACATCGAGGCCGACGGCATTGGCCGCGTCGATGGCTTCGAACGCGGTCGCGCCGCAATCGACCGTCACCAGCAATCGGGCGCCGGCTTTATGCAGCGCGTGGACCGCCGTGGGATTTGGCCCATAGCCCTCCCGCTCCCGGTCCGGCACGTAGATCAGCGGATCGGCCCCGAGGCTGCGCAGCACCCGGACGAGCAACGCGCCCGAAGTCGCGCCGTCGACGTCATAATCCGCCAGGATCGCGATACGCTCGCCTTGCTCCAACGCCTCGATCACGCGATCGACGGCGATATCCATATCCAGGAGGTGGCTTGGATCCGGCAACAGGTCACGGAGCCGCGGCGCGAGAAACAGCGCCGCCTCGGCGCTGTCCGGGACGCGGGCCGCCAGCACGGACGCGACGGCCGGCGGCAGGTCATGCGCCCGGGCGAGCGCCTCGGCGAGCGCCGGATCGCCCGCAGCCGACCGCCAGACCCGGCCGCGCGCCGAGCGTTCGACATGCAGCGTCGGCGTCGTTTCTGTCGAGGTCGAGGTCGAGGCCATCGAGCCGGCCGCCAAGCGCCTAGTCGAACATCGATTTCCGCTTGAAATTATGGTAGGTCTCAATCTTCCGGACGGTGCCGGTTTTCGAGCGCATCACCAGGGATTCGGTCGAAACGCCGTCGCCGACCCGGCGCACGCCCGCGAGCATCGAGCCGCTGGTGACGCCGGTCGCCGCGAACATCACATCGCCCGACGCCAGTTCCTCAAGATCGTATTTCCGGTTCAGGTCCGTCAGCCCAAGGCGACGCGCGCGGCCGCGCTCATCGTCATTGCGGAACAACAACCGCCCCTGGAACTGGCCGCCGATGCAGCGCAGCGCCGCGGCAGCGAGCACGCCTTCCGGCGCGCCGCCCGAGCCCATGTAGATGTCGACGCCGCTTTCGGGGTTGGTCGTCGCGATTACGCCAGAGACGTCGCCGTCGGAAATCAACATGATGCGCGCGCCCGAATCGCGGACGGCCTGGATCAGGTCCTGATGCCGCGGCCGGTCGAGGATGCAGACGACCAGATCTTCGACGTTGATCGCCTTCGCCTCGGCGAGCGCCTTCAAATTATCGAGCGGCGACCGGTCCAGATCGACCACCCCAGCCGGCAAGCCGGGACCGACGGCGAGCTTGTCCATGTAGACGTCCGGCGCGTGCAGGAAGCCGCCGTCTTCCGCCATTGCGATCACGGCGAGCGCATTTGCGCCGCCTTTTGCCGTGATTGTCGTGCCTTCAAGCGGATCGAGCGCGATATCGATTTTCGGGCCTTTGCCGGTGCCGACCTTCTCGCCGATAAAGAGCATCGGCGCTTCGTCGCGCTCGCCCTCGCCGATGACGACCTTGCCGTCGATATCGAGTGAATTCAGCGCGCGGCGCATGGCGTCCACAGCCGCCTGATCGGCCGCTTTCTCGTCGCCGCGCCCCATCAGCCGCGATGCGGCGAGGGCCGCGAACTCCGTCACGCGCACGGCCTCGAGGGCCAGATTGCGATCCATGCTTTCAACAGGCACGGGCATATCCTCCAAAGATGTTTTGACTTCTACAAGCCGGACTGTACCGGGGAATGGTTACAGAGATTCAATCCGCATCAAAATAGGCGGCGCAATCGCAGCGGCCACCGCGGCAAGATCGGTCGCCACAGCCTGCATTGTCGCTTCCGTGGTCTCATGGGTGGTCAGCACGACCGGCACAGGCTCTTCCGGTTGGCGCCCATGTTGCAGCATGGATTCGATGGAGACGCCGTGCCGCCCGAAGATGCCCGCGACTTCCGCGATGACGCCCGGTCGGTCGATCACCATCAACCGCACATAATAGGCGCCCGTCCTGGCGGTCGCCGGCGTCGTCTTGAACCCGCCGAGCGAAGCAGCGGCGGCGCCGAAGCCGCGCCCGCCGCGCCCGCTCGCGATATCGACAATGTCGGCGACGACGGCCGATGCAGTCGCCCCGCCCCCGGCGCCGGGTCCGACAAGCAACGAGTGCCCGACCGGGACGCCTTCGATCATGACAGCGTTGGTCACGCCGTCGATTCGCGCCAGCGCAGCGTTGGCGGGCGCCATGCAGGCCGATACCCGCTGCTCGATCCCCATATCCGATCGCACGGCGACGCCGAGCAGCCGGATGCGATAGCCAAGCTCCTTGGCGAACGCGATATCCAGGTCCGTGACATTGCGGATGCCGGAGGTTTCAACCGCCGCGAAGTCCGGCGCGCCGCCGAAGGCCAGGGCCGCCAGGATCGCGAGCTTCTGCGCCGCGTCGATGCCGTCAATGTCGAATGTCGGGTCGGCTTCGGCATAGCCAAGCGCCTGCGCCTCGGCGAGCACGTCATCGAAAGCCCGTCCGGTTTCGAACATTTCGGTCAGGATGAAATTACAGGTGCCATTCAGAATGCCGTAGACTCGGTCGATCCGATTGCCGGCAAGGCCTTCTTTCAGCGCCTTCAGCACCGGAATGCCGCCAGCGACCGCCGCCTCGAACGCAAGGCTGACATTGTTCGCTTCCGCCATCGTCGCGAGCCGGGCGCCGTGGTGGGCGATCATCGCCTTGTTCGCCGTCACGAAATGCTTGCCGCCGGCGAGCGCTGTCTTGGCGGCCTCAAGCGCCATGCCTTCCGCGCCGCCGATCAATTCGACAACGAGATCGACATCCGGGCTTGCGGCCAGGGCAAGCGGATCGTCACGCCAGACATAGCCTGCGAGATCGATGCCGCGATCCTTGGACCGATCACGCGCCGAGACTTCCGTAACCCGGACAGCCTGCCCGGCGCGGGCTTCGATCATCGCTGCATGGCTGGCAAGCGTGCGCGCCGTTTCCGCGCCGACGACGCCAAGCCCGATCAAGCCGATACGCAAGGTCATTCCGCAGCCTCCGCCTGGCGCGCCTCCTGTTCGGCCGCCATATCTTTTGCGTCGCCAGCATCGCGCACCCGGCCTAAGAATTGCTTCACGCCGCGCGCCGCCTGGCGAATGCGATGGCGATTTTCGACGAGAGCCATGCGCACATAGCCCTCGCCGCGTTCGCCGAAGCCGACGCCGGGCGATACGGCGACATCCGCCTGCTCCAACAAGAGCTTGGCGAAGCCGAGCGAGCCCAGCTCCTGGAATTGCGGCGGGATCGGCGCCCAGGCGAACATCGTCGCCGGCGGCGGCGGCACGATCCAGCCGGACTGCGCGAACGCCTCGCACATGACATTCCGGCGTTCGCGGTAGAGCGAGCGCGCCTGGTCCACACAGTCTTGCGGACCGTTCAACGCGGCCGTCGCCGCGACCTGGATCGGCGTGAACGCGCCATAGTCCAGATAGGACTTCACCCGCGTCAGCGCACCGACCAGTTCCCGGTTGCCGACGCCGTAACCGACACGCCAGCCTGGCATGGAATAGGTCTTGGAGAGGGAGCCGAACTCGACCGCGATGTCGCGCGCGCCCGGCACTTCCAGGATCGAGGGCGGCGGCGCGCCGTCGAAATAAATTTCTGAATAAGCGAGATCGGAAACGATGAAGATGCCATGCCGCTTACAGAACGCCACGACGTCCTTGTAGAAGTCCAGCGTCGCCGTCAGGGCGGTCGGATTGGCCGGGTAGCTCAAGAGCAACGCCGTCGGCGGCGGAACCGCATGGCGGACCGCGCGCTCCAGTTCCGCAAAGAACGATTTATCCGGCGTGACGGAAATGTTCCAAAGCGAGGCGCCCGCGATCACGAAGCCGAAGGCATGGATCGGATAGCTTGGATTCGGGGCCAGCACGATATCGCCGGGCGAGGTGATCGCCTGCGCCAGATTGGCCAGGCCTTCCTTAGACCCAAGGGTGACGACCACTTCCTCGTTCGCATCCAGCGTCACGCCGAAGCGGCGGTCGTAATATGCGGCGATGGCGCGACGCAGACCGGGTATGCCCTTCGAGGACGAATAGCGATGGGTCCGGCCGTCGCGCACCGTCTCGGTCAGCTTGTCGACGATGTGCTGCGGCGTCGGCGAGTCGGGATTGCCCATGCCGAAATCGATGATATCGCGGCCTTCCTTCCGAGCAGCCGCCTTCATGGCGTTGACCTCCGCGAACAGATAGGGCGGAAGGCGGCGTATCTTGTGGAATTGGAAGCTCATGGCGCAATGTTCCGGGAGCGGGCGGTTGATCCTGCGGCAGGAATAGCCGGTTCAGGGCGCAAGGTATAGTTCTACCCGGCCGTCGGTTTCGCGGGGGTCGTCACTCTGCTCTACTGTGGCGGCGACGCCCTGCCGGCGGATCGCCGCCGCGACGGCGTCCGCCGCCCTGGCCCCGACCGCGCTGGCTCCAGACGCGCCCACGGCGAGCACGAGCACATCCCTGCCCCGACGTCTTGCCTCGACGACGGTGCGTTCGATCACGCCCGTCTCCTGCGCCGCCGACCGCGCCGGCAGCATCGCCATAAGGCGAAGCGGCGGAAGCGGCGGAGTCGTGACGGCCGGCGCCGCGTCAGATGCTGCGAGCGCTGCCGCGTTTGTTTCGGCGCGGAGGGCCAGAAGCCGTTCCGGCGCCGCGTCGCGCGCGGCCGTCAACGCGGGCGGCGCGCCGTCGGGCGCATCGTGCAAGCTCGGGAAACCTGCGCGACAACTGGCGGCAAGCAAAGCGAGGACGATTACCGTTGCTGCTCGGACCATGTCCCGCCATCTCGTTCATGATAGACTCTGGAAAATGCACTATTGCCTGGGGACCCCCAATGAACAAGACACCCGAAGCGCCGAGCCAAGAGGACATGGAGCGTCTCGCGGCGGAAATCGCCGATATCGCGGAGCGCAGCCAGCGCCTGGTCAGCGATTTCGTCGATCGCACGCAAGACCCGAGCGCCGCGGTCGAGGCCGCATCGGATGCGATGGGCATCGGCCAGGCGTTCATGGATTACGCCTCGCAGCTCGCGACCAATCCCGTGCGCTTGATGGAAGCCCAGGCGGCGCTCTGGTCCCAGTATGCCTCGCTTTGGCAAACGACCATGCAGCGGCTGATCGGCCAGGAAGCAGCCCCTGTCGCCGAACCCGCCAAGGGCGACCGGCGTTTCAAGGACGCCGAATGGTCCGAGAACGTCGTCTTCGATTATATCAAGCAATCCTACCTGCTTGCGTCGCGCTGGATGACAGAGCAGTCGGAACACACGGAAGGCCTGGACGAGCACACGGCCCACAAGGTCGGCTTCTATACCCGCCAGTTCGTTGATGCGATGTCGCCGTCGAATTTCGTCGCGACCAATCCTCAGGTGCTGCGCGAAACCGTGGAAAGCCGCGGCGAGAACCTGGTGCGCGGCCTTCAGAACATGCTGAACGACCTGGAACGCGGGCACGGCGATCTCCGCATCAGCCAGACCGACATGGACGCCTTCGAAGTCGGCCGCAACATCGCCGTCACCGAAGGCAAGGTGGTCTATCAGAACGACCTCATGCAGCTTCTGCATTATGCGCCGTTGACGGAAACCCAGTTCGACAAGCCTCTGCTCATCATCCCGCCCTGGATCAACAAATTCTATATCCTGGACCTGAAACCCGAGAACTCGTTCATCCGTTGGGCGACATCGGAAGGCCATTCGGTCTACGTGATTTCCTGGGCGAACCCGACGGAAGCCCAGCGACACAAGGACTTCAGCGCGTATATGCTCGAAGGCCCTTTGGCGGCGCTGGATGCGATCAAGCAGGATATCGGCGCGGAAAAGGTCAATGCGATCGGATATTGCCTCGGCGGGACCCTGCTCGCGTCGACGCTGGCCTACTGCACGGAAAAGGGGATCGACACGATCGCCAGCGCGACGTTCTTCACAACCCTGGTTGATTTCGAACAGGCGGGCGAACTCAAGGTCTTCGTCGATGAGGAGCAGATCCGTGGCATCGAGCGGAAAATGAAGGAAAAGGGCTATATGGACGGCGCCGACATGGCCTCGACCTTCAATAGCCTCAGGTCCAACGATCTGATCTGGTCCTTCGTCGTCAGCAACTATCTCCTGGGCAAGGAGCCGTTCCCGTTCGACCTGCTGTTCTGGAACTCCGACTCGACCCGACTGCCGGAAGCGATGCACAGCTTCTATCTGCGCAACATGTACCAGAAGAACCTTCTGAAGGAGCCCGGCGGCATCACGATGGACGGCGTCGCCATCGATCTCGGCCGGATCAAGACGCCGATGTATTTCCTTGCGACCAAGGAAGATCACATCGCGCCCGCGACCGCTGTCTATCAAGGGACGAAGCGCTTCGGCGGTTCGGTCAAATATGTCCTGGCCGCATCCGGCCATATTGCCGGCGTCGTCAATCCGCCGGCCGGCGGGAAATACAGCCACTGGACCAATGATAAGTCGCCGGCGTCATTCGACGACTGGTTCGCCGGCGCGGAAGAGCATCCGGGATCCTGGTGGCCGCACTGGCAGGCCTGGGCGAAACGCAAGGCTGGCAAGCAGGTCCCCGCGCGCGTTCCTGGCGAAAACGGCTTGAAGGCGCTTGAAGATGCGCCCGGCGACTATGTGAAGGTCCGTTCCTGAAAAAGGCGGAGCCATCCACAGGGGCGGCGCTGGCGAGGCGCGAACGGCGGTCGTATAACCCGGGCTTATGATGATGCCCGCCGCCTCCCAACTGTCTTCGCCCCACCTGCTTGGGATCGAAGGCCTTTCGCCTGCCGAGATCGAGCTTCTGCTCGATCTGTCCGAGCACTATGTCAAAATGAACCGCAGCGGCAACAAGAAGTCCGATGTGCTGCGGGGTCGAACGATCATCAACGTGTTCTTCGAAGCCTCGACGCGGACACGGACTTCGTTTGAGCTGGCGGGCAAGCGTCTGGGCGCCGATGTGATCAACATCTCGCCCGAGGTCAGCGCCGTCCGGAAGGGCGAGACCCTGCTGGACACCGCCCTCACCCTCGACGCCATGCATGCGGACCTGCTGGTGGTGCGGCACCCGGAATCGGGCGCGGTGCAACTGATCGCCGAGAAGGTGCGCTGCGCCGTCGTCAACGGCGGCGACGGTGCCCATGAGCATCCGACCCAGGCGCTGCTAGACGCGCTGGCGATCCGCCGGCGGCTGGGGCGGCTGCATGGCCTGGTGGTCGCGATCTGCGGCGATATCCTCCACAGCCGGGTCGCCCGCTCCAACATGCTGCTATTGAAGACCATGGGCGCCGACGTGCGAGTCGTCGCGCCCCCGACCCTGATGCCAGCCGACATCGACCGCTATGGCGTCTCCGTCTTTCATGACCTTGCCGAAGGCGTGCGCGACGCGGATATCGTGATGATGCTGCGCCTGCAGCAGGAGCGCATGCGCGGCAGCTACGTGCCGTCGATCGCCGAATATTTCCACTTCTACGGGCTGGACCGGGCCAAGTTGGCCGGCGCCAAGCCGGACGCGCTGATCATGCATCCCGGACCGATGAACCGGGGCGTCGAAATCGATTCCGACGTCGCCGACGACATCAATCGCAGCTTGATCCAGGAGCAGGTGGAGATGGGCGTCGCGGTCCGCATGGCCTGCCTCGATCTTCTGACCCGCGATCTCTCGACCAATCAGGGAACCGGGCAATGACGCCCCTCTTTTTTCAGGACGTCCGCCTGCTCGATCCCGCGAGCGGCCTCGACGCCGTCGGCGGTCTTCTGGTCGAAGCCGGCAGGATCGCCGATCTTGGCGCACACCTGGATGCGGCGCCGGATGGCGCGGCCGTGATCGACGGCGCCGGACTTTGCCTGGCGCCCGGTCTGATCGACATGCGCGTCCGCCTGGGCGAACCCGGCGAGGAGCACAAGGAAACCTTCGAAACCTTGAGCGCCGCCGCTGGCCGAGGCGGCGTCGCCGTCGTCATCGGGCTGCCCAACACCGATCCGCCGATCGACGATGCCTCCGTCGTCGAATTCGTCGCCAGGCGGGCGCGCGAGGTCAAAGGCGTCAAGATTTATGTGTACGCTGCCGCCAGCCGCGGCTTCGACGGCAAGCGCCTGACGGAAATCGGCCTTCTGAAACGCGCCGGCGCCCTCGCCTTCACGGACGGCGACCATGCCATCGCCGACGCCCAGATGATGCGACGGGTGCTGAGCTACGCCAGCGGTTTCGACGCCTTGATTATCCAGCATGCGGAAGAGCCGGCGTTGACCGCAGGCGCCGTCGCGACCGAGGGCGAGATCGCGACCCGGCTTGGCCTGCCGGCCGGGCCGGCCGCCGCCGAGGCGATCCTGCTGGAACGCGACATGCGCCTCGTGGAGCTGACGGGCGCCCGCTATCACGCGGCGCACCTGTCCACTGGCGCCGCCGTGGAGGAACTGGCAAGCGCCAAGCGCAAAGGCCTGGATGTGAGCGCCGACACGGCCCCGGCCTACTTCGCCTTGAACGAAACCGAGATCCTGGGCTATCGGACCTTTGCGAAACTGACCCCGCCGCTCCGGGCCGAAAGCGACCGCCGGGCGGTTGTCCGCGCGCTCCGCGACGGCGTCATCGACATCATCGCCAGCGATCATTGGGGCCAGGATCAGGAAGCCAAGCGGCTGCCCTTCGTCCAGGCCGAACCGGGCATCGTCGGCCTTGAGACCATGCTGCCGCTGGCGCTTGAGCTTTATCACAAAGGCGAAATCGATCTGCTTGATCTGCTTGCCAAAATGACATGCAATCCGGCGCGTTTGCTCGACCTGCCGTCTGGCGTGCTGACGGTCGGCGCGCCAGCGGACCTCGTGCTGTTCGACCTTGACCGGCCGACACTGATTGACGTCGCGCGCTTCGCCTCGAAATCCAAAAACAGCCCGTTCGATGGGCGGCCCGTGCAAGGCGTCGTGATGGCGACGCTCGTCGATGGCCGCTTCGTCTATGACGGCCGGGATGGCTAGGCGATGATCGATCCCCTTGGCGGCTGGCCATATATCTGGCCCCTCCTCCTGGGCGCCGCCATCGCCTACGTGATCGGTTCGATACCGTTCGGCCTGTTGCTGACCCGCGCATTCGGCCTGGGAGACATCCGCAAGATCGGCTCCGGCAATATCGGTGCGACCAATGTGTTGCGCACCGGCCGCAAGGGCCTCGCCGCGGCCACCCTGATCCTCGATATCGCCAAAGGCTTTGCCGCCGTCGTGCTTGGCTGGCATTTCGGCGGCCCGGACCTGGCGGTGCTCGCGGCCTATGGCGCGCTGATCGGCCATTGTTTCCCGATCTGGCTAAAATTCAAGGGCGGCAAGGGCGTCGCGACGTTCCTTGGCGTAGCGGCCGGACTCGCCTGGCCGCTCGGCGCGGCCGCCGCAGCGGCCTGGCTGATCGCGGCGGCGGCGACCCGGATCTCATCCGTCGGCGGCCTCGCCGCGGCGCTTGCAGCGCCGATCGCCGCGGCGGCGCTCGGCGACCGGCAATTCCTTGAGGCGACGGCGGCGATGGCCTTGCTGGTCTGGGCGCGGCACTGGCTGAACATTCTCCGGCTCTTCCAGGGCAAGGAACCGAAGATCGGGGCCGGCCGCTGATCGCTTGACCCGGCAGTGCTGACCCGGCATCGTTGGAACCGTCATGGCAGATACATCCAAAAGACGTAGCGACTGGACCCCGGGCCGACTGGCGACGCTGCGCCTTGGCCTTAGCGGCGGCATCGGCCCCTGCCGCTATGCGCAACTTCTGGACAAGTTCCGCAATCCCGAAGCAGCGCTCGCCGGCCTGATCGCCATGCGCCGGAAGGATATCGCCGTCGCAACCCCGGCTGACGCGGCGGCCGCGATCAAGGCGGCCGCCCAAGTCGGCGCCGGGATTGTCGTCCGAGGCGACGGCGATTACCCGAAGTCGCTCGCGGCCTCCGCTCGCCCGCCGATCTTCCTGTATTACAGTGGTGCGCTCGACCGCCTGGACATGCGGCTTGTCGCGATCGTCGGCGCGCGGAACGCCTCCCTCGCGGCGCGCAAGTTTGCCGAAGCGCTGGCCGCGGATTTGTCGGCGGCGGGCGTCGGCGTCGTCTCCGGCCTCGCTCGCGGCATCGACGGCGCAGCGCATCGCGGGTCGCTGGAAGGCTTCCCGGTCGGGGTCGTCGCCGGCGGCATCGATGTGACCTACCCCAGGGAGCATGCGAAGCTGCAAGCTGATATTGCCGACCGCGGCGTCCTCCTCGCCGAATCGCCCGTCGGCGCGCAGCCGACCGAGCGCCACTTTCCGCGCCGCAATCGCATTGTCGCTGGCCTGGCGGCCGCCGTCGTCGTCATTGAAGCGGCGGAGCGTTCGGGCTCCCTGATCACCGCCCGCTTCGCCATGGAAGAAGGCCGGGATGTCATGGCGGCGCCCGGTTTCCCGACCGATCCCCGCGCGGCTGGCGCCAACCGGCTGATCCGCGAGGGCGCCGTGCTGATCCGCTCCGCCGACGACGTGCTGGCGGAACTGGGCGCGGCGACGGCCGCCGCCATTCCCAGAGCGAGGCCGGCCCCGGCAAAAATAATCGGCGCTCGCCCAAGCGCCGATTTGAGCGATCTGCCCTTTCCTGAAGCCGACGACGCTCCCGCCGATCCCATCGAAATTGTGCGCGCCGCGCTGGCTGTCGCGCCGGTCACGGTTGACGAACTGACTCGCGAGTGCCAATTGTCGGCCTCTGTCGTCGCCGCGGTCCTCCAGGAATTGGAGCTTGGCGGGGTATTGGAACGCCTGCCCGGGCAACGGGTGACGCTCCGCTAGCCCGGATGAAGCGGCGCGTATCGCACCCCGTTAAGGATCGAGAGCGCGCCTTGAAAGTCGTTGTCGTCGAATCCCCTGCTAAAGCCAAGACAATCAACAAATATCTTGGCAGCGGCTATGAGGTCCTGGCATCCTACGGCCATGTCCGCGACCTCCCGCCGAAAGATGGGTCGGTTCGCCCGGACGAGGACTTCGCCATGTCCTGGGCGGTCGACGAACGCTCCGTCAAGCATGTCAACGAGATCGCCAAGGCGGCCAAGCGCGCCGATTCCATTTTGCTCGCGACGGACCCGGACCGCGAGGGCGAAGCGATTTCCTGGCATGTGCAGAAGCTGCTGGAAGAGAAAGGCGCGCTGAAAGGCAAAGAGGTCTCCCGCGTCGTTTTTCATGAGATCACCCGGAATGCCATCCTGGAAGCGGTCGCCAACCCGCGCGCCGTCAATCAGGAACTGGTCGAAGCATATCTGGCCCGCCGGGCGCTCGATTATCTGGTCGGGTTCACGCTGTCGCCGGTGCTCTGGCGGAAGCTGCCCGGCTCCCGCTCGGCCGGGCGCGTGCAATCCGTCGCTCTCAGGCTGATCTGCCAGCGCGAGAGCGAGATCGAGGCGTTCAAACCGCGCGAATACTGGACGATCGAAGCGGAATTCTTCGCCGACGACGGCCGGAAAGCCAAGGCGCGGCTGACGCATCTGGGCGCGGTCAAGCTCGATCGGTTCGACATCGCGGACGAAGCCGCCGCAAAGGCCGCTGTCGCGAAGGCCGAACAGGGCGCCTACACGGTCGCCGCGATCGAGAAGAAGCAGACGACCCGGAACCCCGCCCCGCCGTTCACAACCTCGACCTTGCAACAGGAAGCCTCGCGCCGCCTGTATCTCCCAACCAGCCAGACCATGCGCATCGCACAGAAGCTCTATGAAGGCTTCGACGTCGGCGGGGAAACAGTCGGGCTGATCACCTATATGCGAACCGATAGCGTCATCATGTCGAAGGAAGCCGTCGACGGCGCCCGCGCGTTGATCGCCAGCGACTATGGCGCCGACTATCTGCCCGCGAGCCCGCGGCACTATTCCAGCAAGGCGAAGAACGCCCAGGAAGCCCATGAGGCGATCCGGCCGACCGATATGCGCCGCACCCCGGCGGAGATGGCGCGCGTGCTCACCGGCGGCGACCTGAAATTGTATGAGCTGATCTGGAAGCGCGCCGTCGCCTCCCAGATGGCGTCGGCCAAGATCGACCAGACCGCCCTCGTCTTCGCCGACAAGCAGGACCGGGCGCAGTTCCGGGCGACTGGCTCCGTCATCGCGTTCGACGGCTTCCTGAAGCTTTACCAGGAAGGCCGCGACGAAGCGGGCGACGATGAAAACGGCCAGGCGCTGCCGGTCTTCAAGGCCGACGAACGGGTCAGGCCGAAAGCGATCCTGCCCGAGCAGCATTTCACCCAGCCGCCGCCCCGATATTCCGAAGCCAGCCTCGTCAAACGTATGGAAGAACTCGGCATCGGGCGGCCCTCAACCTATGCCTCGATCCTCCAGGTTCTGCAGGAACGGGATTATGTGAAACTGGAAAGCCGCCGCTTCATTCCGGAAGATCGCGGCAGGCTGGTCACGGCATTCCTCGAGAACTTCTTTCCGAAGTACGTCGAATACGATTTCACGGCTGACCTTGAGAACAGCCTCGATGAAGTGTCGAATGGGCAGATTCCGTGGCGCAAGCTGCTGCGGGATTTCTGGACCGGCTTCAACGCCAGGATCGACGCAGCCAAGGAACTTTCGATCACGGAAGTGATCGACGCCATCGACGCTCAGCTTGGGCCGCATTTCTTTCCAGAACCTGCGGGCGGCGGCGATCCGCGCGGCTGCCCGGCTTGCGGCGCCGGCCGGCTTGGCCTCCGCCTCGGCCGGCATGGCGCCTTCATCGGCTGCTCGAATTACCCGGAATGCAAGCACACCCGCCCGCTGGCGGCGCCAGGCGGCGAAAGCGGCGAGGAAGCGCTCGACGGCCCGAAACTGTTGGGCCAGGATCCCGAAACCGGCGAGCCGGTCTCCATGCGGCGCGGCCCCTACGGGGTCTATGTGCAACTCGGCGAGGCAAGCGAGGAAAAGGGCGCGAAGAAGCCCAAACGCGCGTCGCTGCAGAAGGGCGAGGACCCGGCCGGCATCACCCTGGAAAGCGCCCTCGCGCTGCTCTCCCTGCCCCGCGCCATCGGCGACAACCCCGAAACCGGCAAGGTCATCAAGGCCGGGCTCGGCCGCTTCGGGCCCTATCTGCACCATGACGGCGCCTATACCTCGCTGCCGAAGGACGATGATGTCCTGACAATCGGCCTGAACCGGGCCGTCACGATCCTGGCCGAAGCGAGGGCGAAGCTGGAAGCCTCGACGCTGCGCACCCTCGGCGAGCATCCGAAGGGCGGCGTCATAGCGATCCGCAAGGGCCGCTTCGGTCCCTATGTGCACTTCGGCCGCGTCCGCGCCACATTGCCGAAATCCGCCGACATCGATGCCTACACCCTCGAGGAAGCGCTGGCGCTGATCGAGAAGAAAGGCGCGGGCGGCAAGGCGGAGGCCAAGGGCGGCAAGGCCAAGGCGGCGAAACCGAAGGCGGAGGCCAAGCCAAAGGCTGCAGCCAAGTCCAAGACAGCGGCGAAGCCCAAGGCCAAGCCGAAAGCGAAAGCCAAACCGAAGGCGAAGCCCAAAGCGCCGCCCAAGACGAAACCCGACCCGGCGGAATCGTGAGCCTGAACCGTCAGCCGCGGCCGCTTCCAACCCTTGCCGACGTGCGCGCCTGGCTGGCGGCAAGCGATGAGCGGCCGAAACCGAGCGCCGCCGCCCGCGCCTTCGGGATCAAGGGCGCAGACGAGCGCCGCGCGTTCAAAATCATATTCAAACAAGCGCTTGCCGGAGAAACCTCAAGCGGCGACGCGGCCGGCGGCATGCCGCCTGTGACGCTGTTCCGGGTCACTCTGATCGACAAGGAGGGCGCCATCATCGCCCAACCGGAGCGTTGGACGGAGCCGACGCCCATTCCGTCCGCCCGGGTCGAAAGCGGACGCGCCGCGGGGCGTCTCGCCATCGGCGCGCGGCTGATCGCGCGGACCGAAAGCGACGGCGAAGGCGGCTGGATCGCCCGCCCCATCCGGGTCTTGCCGGAGGGCGCGGCATCGGGGCCGGAATTGGCCATCGTCGAGATCGACGGGCGCGACCGTATCACCTTGCGGGCCGCAAAGCCGGGGCGCGAGCGGACCTGGACGCTCGCCGGCAAGCCGCCCGCCGGCCTTGTCGATGGGCAACTCGTTCTCGCGAGCCCGGAAGCAGCACGCCCCGGACCGCGTGGGCGGGACTATCGCGCCCGCATCCTCTCGACCCATGGCCAGGCCAGCGACCCAGCAGCGTTCGGCCTCGCCATGCTGGCCTCGCTCGAAGCGCCCCTGGTTTTTTCCAACGCGGCGCTGGCCGAGGCTGAGGACAGCCACGTCCCAAGCCTCGGCAAGCGCGACGACCTCCGCGCGACGCCGCTCGCCACCATCGACGGCGCCGACGCCCGCGACTTCGATGACGCTGTCTATGCCGAGCCGGCCGGCCCTGGCTGGCGCGTCGTCGTCGCGATCGCCGACGTTTCGTTCTATGTGCGGCCCGGCGGGGCGCTCGACCGGGAAGCACGGGAGCGCGGCAATTCCACATACCTTCCGGATCGGGCGATCCCCATGCTGCCGGAAGCGCTCTCCACTGGCCTCTGTTCATTGAAGCCGGACGAAGACCGCGCGTGCCTCTATGTCGAGATGATCTTCGACGCCGAGGGCAAGCGGATTCGCAGCCGGTTCGGGCGTGGGCTAATGCGCTCCAGCCGGCGCTGGACCTATGAGGCAGTTGAGGCCGCCGCCGAATCCCGTTTCCCTGAGCCTGAACACGCAGCGTTGCAGGCGCTCTATGGGGCCTTTGCCTGCCTCATGACGGGCCGGGCCAGGCGCGCGCCGCTGGAACTCGACCTGCCGGAACGCAAGGTGCTGTTCGATGACGCTGGCAAACCGATCGGGCTGGCGCTCCGCCCGGCGCTCTCCAGCCACAAACTGATCGAGGAGTTCATGGTCCAGGCCAACGCGGCGGCGGCGGAGACGCTGCTGGCGAAGCATGCAGGCGCCCTCTTCCGCGTCCATGACAAGCCGGACCCGGAACGCATCGGCCTGCTGGCCGAGACGGCGCAGAGCCTCGGCGCGGCAGGCGCGGGCGTGCGCCTCGACAGCACCAGACGGCTGAACGCGCTGCTGGAGCCGATCGCAGACGCCGCGACGCGGACGATCCTCAGCGAGCTTATCTTGCGGTCCCAGGCGCAAGCTCGATATGCCGAAGAATGCGAGCCGCATTTCGGCCTGGCGCTCGAGGCTTATGCGCATTTCACTTCGCCGATCCGCCGTTATGCCGACCTGATCGTCCACCGCGCCTTGATCTCCTGCCTCGATCTCGGGCCGGACGGCGACGTGAAAAGCGTCGACACGCTGGAAGCCATCGCCGACGGCGTCAACCGGACCGAACGCCGGTCGGCGAGCGTCGAGCGGGCGACGGTCGACCGCTACGGCGCGCTGTTCGCGGCCGAGCATGTCGGCGAGGAGCTGGAAGGGCGGATCGTCGGCGCCAACCGGGTCGGCCTCTTCATCCGCTTTGTCGATCCCCTGCTCGAAGGCTTTGCGCCAGCGGCGCTCCTGCCTGACGATTACTGGTCGTTGAGCCGGGACGGCCTCGCCATGGAAGGCCGCCGCAGCGGCGCCGTGATGCGCATGGGCGACGCGGTGACCGCCCGGATTCGAGATGCCGATCCCGCGACAGGGGGCGTAACCTTAGAGATTACCACCTCATTGCGGCGTCGGTCACACGGTAAAGGCTTTACTAAAAAGCGGCGACGGTGAATATAAACGCCATGCGGTCAGCGTTCACGCCCCTCGAATATCTTCGGTCCCTGCGCGTCGCCGTCGTCGCGCTCGGCGCGCTTGCGGCCGCCTGCGCCGCGCCGGAGAAATTCGAAACGGCGACCTACGATTACAAATCGGCGAACCTTCTATTTTCCGAAGCGCTGAACCATCTGAACGACAATTATATCGATCCGATCGATCTGCAGCGCCTCTCCATCGCCGGGTTGAATGGCCTTCGAACCTACGATCCGACGATCCGCGCGCTTGTCGGACCGGGCCAGGGCTATGTCGTCTATTCCGGCGGCGCCGAACCCGCGAAATATGCGGCCCCCGTCGATCACGACGCGAGCGGCTGGGCCAGCTTGCTTGCCGAAGCGGTCGCGACCGCACGGGAACGCTCGCCCTCGCTCAAGGCCCAGACGCCCGATGACGTTTATACCGCCGTCATGGACGGCATGACGGCCACGCTTGACGGCTTTTCCCGCTACGAATCGCCCAAGCGCGCCGCCGAGAGCCGGGCGCGCCGCAAAGGCTATGGCGGCATCGGCGTGACGATCCGCGATGAGGAAGGCGAAACCGTCATCCAGGAAGTCATTCCCGACTCGCCGGCCGGCCGCGCCAATCTTCAGGCCAAGGACATCATCACCCATGCGGATGGCGTGCCCTTGCGCTCGCTCAAGAAGGAGGACCGCGCCGAACGGCTCCGCGGTCCGATCGGCAAAACGGTCGACGTATCCGTATGGCGGCAGAATGTGACGCCGTTCACGGTCAGGCTGGAGCGGGCCGAGATCATCCCGACGACAGTTTACTTCATCAACGACCAGAACCTGCCCCGCTTCCGCATTTCCTCGTTCAGCCGCAACACCGCCGATGCGCTCTCGCAGGCGATCGCCGACGCCGAACGCGCGACTGGCGGCCTGCCCGGGATCGTGCTGGATCTCCGCGGCAATCCCGGCGGCTACCTGACCCAGGCTGTCGATGTCGCGGACCTGTTCATGGAAGGCGGCGTCGTCGTCTCCACCCATGGCCGCCATCCGTCCAGCAGCAGCAGCTACCGAGCCCGCACCGGCGTCGTCGCCCAGGGTAAACCCTTGATCCTGCTGATAGACGGCGGCTCGGCCTCGGCTTCGGAACTGTTGGCGGCCGCCCTCGTCGATGCCGGGCGCGCTGTCGCCGTCGGCAGCGTCACCTATGGCAAGGGCTCGATCCAGAACCTTGAAGCTCTGGCGAATGGCGGCGAGTTGATCGTCACCTGGTCGCGCATGCATGCGCCGTCGGGCTATCTGCTCGACGGGCTTGGGGTGCGCCCGACCGTCTGCACCAAGCCGGACGACAGCAATGCCGAAGCGCTGATTCTGGAAAGCCGGCGGCATGTCCAGGAAGCCGCATCCTGGCGGGCCTATACAGCGCCGAACCAGCAGAGCATGGGCCAGTTACGGGCGATCTGTCCGAAGGTCGACGCGGGCGGCGATATCGATATCGCCGTCGCCCGGCAATTGCTCACCGACCGAAAGGCCTATGAAGCGACGCTGACGCCTGCGGCCGACAATCGCAATCATGCCCTGTTGCAACTGCGCCCGCCCAAGAACAGTTGACATGAGCCCGCCTTGCCCGGCATAACCCGGCGACATATTCAGGAGACGACATCATGGCGAAGCCAGCGACCGTTCAGGTCAAATTGGTCAGCTCGGCCGACACCGGCTTCTTCTATGTTGCAAAGAAGAACCCGCGCACGAAGCCCGAGAAGCTTGAGCTGAAGAAATACGATCCGAAAGCCCGCAAGCATGTTCTGTTCCGCGAACAGAAAATGAAGTGACGCTTCCGCTTATTGAGCGTTGAAAACGCCGCCCTGGCATGCAGCCAAAGCGGCGTTTTTTATGCCGCGAAGCTGGAGCGGAATGCGGCGGCCCAGCGGCCGTCGATCCTGGCGATGATCCACAAGGAGCGGAACTGCCCGAGTGCCGAGCCGTCGGCGCGGTAGCGGGTGAAGGCCACGTCCAGATGCGCCTTATCGGCGGAGGCGGCGATCAGATCGCGCTTGTCCCAGGCGCTATGAGACCAGCCCTCGCCGGCGCGGGCGTAGAAGTCGTCCAGATAGCTTTCCGGCGAGGTCCAGGTCTGCAAGCGGCCGGATGCCAGGCGATGATGCGGGAAATGCAGCGTCGCCGTCAGCGCTTGGTTATCCTGAGCGTTCAGGGCCGCCATATGGGCGTCCATAACCGCCAGCGCGGCGGCATAGGCCTCACTCTGTTCGGTCATGGCTCTTTCCCCTCTCCTTCCACGTCAGACTTCTGTGGCGAGCGGCGCGCCTTTGGCCCAGCGCACCTGATACAGGTCGAACCGGCGATCGGCGAAGTTCCGCGTCGTGCCGCTTGCCCGATTGGTCAGGAGATCGGCCAGCACCAGATCCGCGATCGCGATCGTTTCGGTATTGGGCGCCGTATCGGCGGCCACGCCGTCGCGGGCGAACGGAAAGTCGGAGGGCGTCAGGATGCAACTTTCCGCATAATGCACGTCCATAGCGTCGACATTCGGCAGATTGCCGACCACCCCGGACAGGATCATGTAGCACTGATTCTCGATCGCGCGGGCATGGCAGCAATACCGGACCCGCATATAGCCGCGACGCTCGTTTGTGCAGAACGGCACGAACAGCATCAGCGCGCCCTGATCGGCCAGCACGCGGGCAAGCTCGGGGAACTCGCTGTCATAGCAGATCATCACGCCGATTGGACCGCAGTCCGTTGGGATGACGGCGGTGCGATCGCCCCCCTTCAGGTTCCACCATTCCCGTTCGCCCGGCGTCGGGTGCAGCTTGTCCTGGGCATAGACGGCGCCGTCGCGCAGAAACACAAAGCAGGTATTGCGCATCGACCCATCCTCGGCCTTGGTCAGATGCGACCCGCCGATGATGTTGATATTATAGGAAACCGCCAGGCGCTCCATGAACGCCTTGAAGCGCGGCGTGTATTCAGCGATCTTTTCGATCATCTCATGGGGCGGGCGCTTCTCCGTCTCCAGTTGCAGTAACTGGGTCGTAAACAGCTCCGGGAATGTCACGAAGTCGGATTTGTGATCGGACGCGACATCGACGAAATATTCCACCTGCTCCTCGAATTCCTCGATGCAGGTGATCTTGCGCATCTGGAATTGCACGGTCGCGACACGCACCTTGTTTGGCAGGCGGCGATCCGGGCGCGTCATACGGGACGCGGGCAGCACGGCGGCGAGCGGATTGCTCCACATCATGTGGACCGCATGGCCGCCGGAGGCCTTGTCCGCCGGGAGATAATTTTTCAGAATTCCAATGGCTTCAAAGCCTTGTTTCAACTGAAAATTAATGACCTGATCGCGGACAGCAAGACTGAGAACTGCCGCAAGGTAATCCTTGGGGTCCGGGTATTCCTTCTTCCGCCGTTGATAGGCCGGCAGGCGCCCGCCAAACACGATGGCCTTCAACTCGAGCCGGCGACATAGCTCCCGCCGCGCCCGGTAGAAGCGCTGTCCGATCCGGAGCCGCCGGAAATCCGGATGCACTGATACCTCGATCCCGTAGAGGATGTCGCCTTCGGGATTATGCCGCGAGCCATAGCCGGCGCCGGAGACTTCGTCCCAGGTATGGGGCCGGAGCGCCAGCTTCTCGTCGACAATGCTCGTCGCGCAATAGCCGACGATGATGCCCTCATATTCCGCGACGAAGACGCCCTCGGGAAAATTGTTGATCTGGCCCCGGATCTGCGGCTCATTGTAGGCGATCTCCGCCGCGTAGATCCGACGAGACATTTCCGCGATCGCTGGAATGTCCGGCGTCGTCGCGTTGCGGATTATCAGTTTGGCTTTGGTCTCGTGGGGCATATTGGTCCTGTGAGTTGTCTCCGGTAGATGAAGTTATGGCACAGTAGCCTTGGAAGCCAAAATCAAGCGTAATAACGGTTAGTCTTGCAATGAATCGTAAACCGGGTCGTAGCCGAAGAGCCGCGACTGATCCGGCTGCACGGCTTCCGGATTGGCGTCGACTTCGCCTTGCATGCGTGCGTTCCGCGCTGCGACGGCCGCCGCGTCGGCCAGATGAAACAAGTGCTCGTTCTTCCGGCTGCCGCTCTGCACCCAGGCCGTCCGCTCCAGGCGATTGCGCTCATAGCGTTTGAGGGCCGCCGGAACATCGTCCGCAGCTTCCAGGCAACGGCGGAGCACGAAGCCATCCTCGATGCTCTGGGCAGCGCCCTGGGCCATGAACGGCAGCATCGGATGGGCAGCGTCGCCCAGCAGCGTCACGCGGCCCTTCGACCAGAATGGCAAGGGGTCCCGATCATGCAGCGCCCATTTCATCGCCCGCGGCGTCGCCTTGATGATGTCCGCGACCCGATAATGCCAGCCGCCATAATCCCGAAGCGCCTGGACGATGTCGCCCTTGGCGGTCCAGCTTTCGACCGCGCTGCCGTCATGGGGCGTCACGCCGACCCAATTGAGATAGCGCCCGCCCGCGACGTAATAATGCACGAAATGCGCGCCCGGCCCCCACCAGTTGGCGGAGACGACCGGCGTCCTCATGGCGCGCCCGGCGTCGCCCGGACAGAGGCCGCGCCATGCCATGTAGCCCGAGAAGCGCGCCGGCACATCGCCGTGCAGCATCCTGCGGATAACCGAGTGGATGCCATCGGCGCCGACCAGGACATCGCCCCAGACGACCTCGCCTGAGGCGAGCCGGGCGCCGACGCGGCCGGGTTCTTCCTCGACTGCCGCGACGGCGGCGCCCAGGCGCAGATCGCCGCCGAAACCCTTCGCCAGGACATCCAGCAGATCGGGCCGGTACATATGCAGATACGGGAAGCCGAAGGTCTGCTTCAGCTTGTCCGCGAATGCGACACGGCGAAGTTCCCGGCCATCGTCGAACGAGAACGCGATCTGCGCTTCGGGCACGACCGCGCGGTCGAGCATCGGCTGGAGCAGGTCCATGCTGGCGAGCACCCGCGTCGCATTTGGCCCGAGTTGCACGCCGGCGCCGACCTCACCAAGCGCGCGGGCCTGTTCCAGCACCGTGACGTCGATCCCGCCCCGCGCCAACGCATTGGCCGCCGCGAGGCCGCCGATCCCGGCGCCGACGATGATGACCTTCAAGCCCGTCACGACCGATCTTCCCGGTCGCGGTCCTCGAACCAGACGTCGCTTTCGCTCCAGCCCTCATCGCTGGCCGGCGCCCTGTAGGCTTCGCCGAGCCAGCGGCCAAGATCGATCTGGCCGCAGCGCTTCGAGCAGAACGGGCGGAACGCGACGACCGCCGGCTGCTTGCAGATCGGGCAGCGCCGACCCTTGACCCGGAACTGGGCGATCTTGCCGAATGCGGCTTGCTTGGGTTCGGTCATGTCGCCTCCTCCAGGATTTCCCCATGCTGGCCGAGAATCCGGGCAAAGCGTAACCCTTCGACAATCGTCAAGTCGAGCGGCGCGCCAAGGCGGGCGACGGCCGCGCGATGGGCCTCCCGCAATTGGCCGCGGAGTTGGCCGATCACGCCCGCGCGCGCTTCAAGCTGGGCCGGCGCCCGGCCGCGCCGACTGACCCGGATCGCCAGGCGGAGCGCCGCCAGCCCGGCCGCGACATCGCCTTCCGTCATATTGAGCAAGCTTGGACCCAAGCGCGCCCGTTGCAACGCGGTCAGGCCGCTCGGGTCGGCGGAGGCGGGCGGCGTCCAGGGCCAAGGATCGTCGGCCGCGAAGCTGCGGAGCGCCGCATGTCCCTCCGCCATGCCTTCTTTTAGAAAATCGATGGCGATCAGGCCGCCGAGCCGGCGGAGCCGGAATTGCCGCGCGATTTCCCGTCCGGCGGCGGCATTGATCGCGGGCGCGGCGGCCGCGCTGGCGCCGCTGTCGACATCGATCGCGACCAACGCCCGTGTCGGCTCGATCCAGAGACGGGCGCCGCCTGGAAGATCGACCGCGCTTAGGCGGGCGGCGGCGATCTCGCTGTCGATTTCCCGGCAAACGCCGTCGTCAGGCGCGCTCAGCAAGGCTGGCGGCAAGCCGGCCGCCACGAGCCATGCCGCCGTCGCGGGATCGGCGGGCGCCCAGATCGCTTCAGGCCAGCGCCGGATCGACCGTGTGACCTCGCCGCCTGCGACGAACGCCCGCTTGGGCGGCCCGGAGCCAGCTTCCATGGCGCGCAAACGCGCAAGCAGGTCCAAAAGCGTCGCCACGACCCGGTCCGGCTCGCCTAGTAGAATGCGTGCGCCCACATCCGCCGGCAGCTTGGCCCCGACCGCCGCCCGAAGGGCTTCGCGCGCCGCCTTCGGCACGCCCCGAGCGATCTCCAGGCGGTCGGCCACGGGGCCGCTGGCATGCAGCCAGGCCGCGACCGAGCCTTCCGCCAGTTCGACCCTGTCGGTCACGCGCGCGCCCTTGTCGCCGGCGCTGGCCCGCGCGATCTGCACCAGGCCATAGGCGCCGTCGCTCCATTGCCGGCGCGGACGTCTGGCGAAGCCGACGCGCCCGCCGCCCAGGTCGAAGAAGCGGCCGCCGCCGGGCCCGGGCGCCCCGGCCCGCGCCCAATAGATGTCGCCCTCGCCGGCATCGCCGCCCGGCCGCTCGAAAGCGATGTCCCAAGCAGCATCGCCCGCGAACGCGACGGCGCGGATTTCGCCCGGCGCGGCTTCCGCCAGGATCCGGTCGATCCTGGGCGCTGTCACGTGAACACGCGCCGTCCCGCGCCTTGCAGCAAGGCTGCTGTCTCATAGAGCGGCAGCCCGACGACATTCGAATATGAGCCGCTGATCTGGCGCACCAGGGCCGCCGCCAGGCCCTGGATGGCGTAACCGCCCGCCTTCCCCCGCCACTCGCCGGAGGCCAGATAAGCGGTCATCTCCCGGCGATCGAAGCGCTTGAAGGTCACGTTGGTGACGACCAGCCGCTCCAGCATCCGCCCATCCGGCAAGGCGAGCGCCACCCCGCCCAGGACCCGGTGAGCGCGGCCCGACAGCAGATCGAGACAGGCTGCCGCCTGGGACTCTGTTTCCGCCTTGGGCAATGCCCGCCGGCCGCAGGCGACGACGGTATCTGCCGCCAGCACGAACGCGCCGGGCCGCAAGGCCTGGACTGCCGCCGCCTTGGCCCGCGCCAGGCGCCCGGCGAGCGCCCGTGGCAGTTCCCGGCGGAGCGGGGTCTCGTCGATGTCGGCCGGCAAAATCTCGTCCGGCTGGATGCCGATCTGGGCCAGGAGATCGACGCGGCGCGGCGAGGCGGACGCAAGGACAAGCGGGGCCTGGATCATGGGAATTTGCTCATACCACAGGGGCCGACGGCCCGGAGAGGCGCGCCGATATGCGTTGCAGGATTTCATCGCGGGTGCGCCGATATGCTTCGAGCCGCTGCTCGCGGCTGCCCTCGACCAGCGAGGGGTCGACCGTCGGCCAGTATTCGACCTCGGCCGCCAGGTGTTCGGCAAATTCCTTCGCAGCTTCATGGGCTTCAGGCGACAGGGTGACGATCAGGTCAAAGCTCGTGTCTTCAAGGTCGCGGAACCCCTTCGGCGGTTCTTCTGATGCATCCAGACCGATTTCATCCAGGGCGGCCATCACGAACCCATCGAGTTCGCCGGGCGTCACGCCGCATGAATCGATGTGCACCTTGCCGCGAGTCCGCCAGCGCGCCAACGTCTCGGCCAGGCGCGACCGGATCGCGTTGGACGTGCAGGCAAATAGGACGCTGGCGATCGGTCGTTCTGTCATTGCGGGAGTATACGGCGCTATCCCCGCGCATGCAGCACGCAGAGCAGCGTGAACAAGCGCCGGGCCGTCGCGAGGTCGATATCCGCCCTGCCCTTCAACCGTTCCAGCAATTTCTCCGCGCCTTCATTGTGCAAACCGCGCCGGCCCATATCGATCGCTTCGATCTGCGACGGCGCCAGCCGGCGAATGGCCTCGAAATAGCTGTCGCAGATCAGGTGATAGTCCTTGATGATCCGCCGGAACGGACTGAGCGCCAGACCGAACACCACAGTCTCTTCCGCCGCCAGAGGCCGGACGCGCACCAGGAGCCGCCCGCCATCGACGCCCAGTTCCAGCCTGTAGGGCCCTGCCGGGCCAGCGGACAGGCGGAAGCGGTTTTCATCGATCAGGTCCTGGAGCGCGACCGCTCTGTCGTGCTCGACCTCGGGCCGCAAGCGGCCGCCAAGCGCTTCGTCCAAGCCGATCTCTGCGATGCGGTCGGCGTCGCTCATGGCGTTACCCGTTCGACAGGCGCGCCTGCACCGACAGCCCGTGGGCTTGAAGCCCCTCGGCTTCGGCCAGGGTCATCGCCGCGGGGCCGAGCGCGGCCAGGCCGGCCGGGCCGCAGCCCAGCAGCGTCGTGCGCTTCATGAAGTCGATGACGCCGAGGCCCGAGGAAAAGCGCGCGGCGCCGGATGTCGGCAGGACGTGGTTCGGGCCGCCGACATAGTCGCCGATGGCTTCAGGCGTTTCGACGCCGAGGAAAATCGCGCCCGCGTGCCGGACGGCGGCCGCGATCCGGTCCGGGTCGGCCACGGCCAGTTCCAGATGCTCCGGCGCGATGCGGTCGGCGATGGCGGGCGCGTCGCGGTAGATATCGCCGACGAGGATCAAGCCGCCATGATCGCGCCAGGATGCACCGGCGACCGCCGCGCGCGGCAGGCGCGCCAGCTCGGCCTCGACGGCGGCGGCGACAGCGTCGAGCAAGGCGGGATCGTCGGCGATCAGAATGGATTGGGCGTCGGCGTCATGTTCGGCCTGGGCCAGGAGATCGAGCGCCAGCCAGCGCGGGTTCGCCGCCCTGTCCGCGATCACCAGCACTTCCGACGGCCCGGCGATCATGTCGATGCCGACCTGCCCGAAGACCTGGCGCTTCGCTTCCGCCACATAGGCATTGCCGGGGCCGACGATCTTGTCGACGGGCAGAATGGGATCGGCGCCGTAGGCCAGCGCCGCGACGGCCTGGGCGCCGCCGATCCGCCAGACCTCGTCGACGCCCGCCAGCTTGGCGGCCGCCAGCACCATCTGATTGTCCTTGCCGTCCGGCGTCGGCGCGACCATGGCCAACCGGTTGACGCCCGCGACCTTAGCCGGCAGCGCATTCATCAGGACGGAACTTGGATATGCAGCCGCCCCGCCCGGCACATACAAGCCGACAGCAGCCATCGCCGACCAGCGGAGGCCAAGGCGCACGCCCGCGCCGTCTGTATAGGAAAAGCCTTCTGGCAACTGTCGCTCGTGAAAGGCCCGGATGCGCGTCGCCGCACTTTCAAGCGCCGCACGCAAATCGGAACTGAGGTCATCGAGCGCGCGGGTCAGGTCCGTCGGGTCGACCCGCAGGGCGTCAGCGTCGGCGGCCCTGAACCGATCGAACCGCGCCGTCGCATCGAGCACGGCGGCGATGCCGCGTGCGCGGACCTCGGCAATGATTTCGGAAACCGCCAGATCGACCCGAGCCGCGACGCCCTGGCGGCGACCGTCCAGCAGGCCCGTCAGCGCCGCGGCAAAGCCAGCCGCGCCCGCGTCAAGCCGCCTGGGCATCAAGCGCGCTCCTGAAACGATCAATCCAGGCTTTCAAGAGCCGCGGCCGGGTCTTGAGTTGGGTGCGATTGACGATCAGCAACGAAGAAATGTCAGCGATATGCTCGATCTCGACCAGACCGTTGGCGCGCAAGGTCGATCCGGTCGAAACGAGATCGACGATCCGCGAGCAGAGCCCCAGCACCGGCGCCAACTCCATCGCGCCGTTCAGCTTGATGCACTCCGCCTGGACGCCTCGCGCGGCGAAATGGCGCTTGGTCACATTCGGATATTTGGTCGCGACGCGCACATGGCTCCAGCGGCTTGGATCGTCGGTGGGCGCCATCGCCTCCGGCTCCGCGACCGCGAGGCGGCACTTGCCAATGCCGAGATCGAGCGGCGCATAGACTTCCGGGTCGTCGAACTCCATCAGCACGTCGCGGCCGGCGACGCCGATGTCCGCGCCGCCGAAAGCGACGAAGCTGGCGACATCGAAACTGCGGACCCGCACGATCTCAAGCCCCGGAATATTGGCCTTGAAGCGCAATTGCCGTGCTTCGCCGTCCTCGAACGCGGCTTCGGGGCGAATGTCCGCAGCCTCAAGGATCGGCTTCAATTCCTTGAGGATACGGCCTTTCGGCAAAGCCAGACGGATCGGCTCAGCATCGGCGAGACGTATGACAGACATGGGTATCCACCCGAATGCGGTGCGACAGCGGCCTGCGTTCTACGCCCTCAGGCCGGAATGGTCCAGCCGAAGGGCGTTCGGCGGGCTTCGGTCAGTGCGGCATCACGAAATGGCCTGGCGTCACCTCGATCAGGTCCTCGAGCTTCGGCACAAAGCCGACGGGCTTCACCGGGCTTGGAATTTCCTCGGCGATCAGGGCCCGGCCGAGATTGCGGGCGCGCGGATCGGCGACGGGAACCGCCGCCAGAAGCTTCTTCGTGTAGGGATGGGTCGGGTTTTCGAAGACTGCGGACCGTGAGCCCATCTCCACGATCTGGCCAAGATACATCACCGCGACCCGGTGGCTGATGCGCTCGACCACGGCCATGTCGTGGGAGATGAACAGGAAGGCGATGCCGAATTCGTCCTGAAGCTCCATCATCAGATTGATGACCTGGGCCTTGATGGTCACGTCCAGGGCCGAAACGGCTTCGTCGGCGACGATCATGCGCGGGTTCAGGCCAAGCGCGCGGGCGATGCAGATGCGCTGGCGCTGGCCGCCGGAGAACTCATGGGGGAAGCGTTGAGCGTATTCCGGCGGGAGGCCGCAGCGCTTCAGCAGTTCCGCCACCCGGTCCTTCAACTCCGATCCCGACGCGATGCCGTGCACGCGCATCGGCTCGGCGATGGCGGCGCCGGCGGTGAGGCGCGGGTTCAGGCTGGCGAACGGATCCTGGAAGATCATCTGCAGCCGGGGACGGATCGTCCGCATTTTCGCCGATGAGTAGTGCGTGATGTCCGATCCCTCGAACAACACCTTGCCGCTGGTCGGCTGCACCAGCTTCAGGAGCGAGCGGCCGGTGGTCGACTTGCCGCAGCCGCTCTCCCCGACGAGCGAGAGCGTCTCGCGCGGCTCAACGTGGAAGCTGACATTCTCGACAGCATGCACGCGGCCGGAAATGCGGCCGAACATGCCGGATTTGATGTCAAACCGGGTGGTGAGATTACGGGCCTCGATGATCGGTTCGACGGGCGCTTGCTGCATGATCTGAGGTCCTGCCTTAAGCCGCGTCGATTGAAACGTCTGGGAATGGCTCCGGCGCAGATTTGCCCCGCATACTGCCAAGCTTCGGCACGGCGTTCAGCAGCGCCTTGGTATAGGGATGCTCGGGCGCATGGAAAATCCGATCGACCGTGCCGTCCTCCACCATATGGCCGCGATACATCACCATGACGCGATCCGCCATTTCGGCGACGACGCCCATGTCATGGGTGATGAACATGACCGCCATGCCGATCTCCTTCTGGAGATGCCGGATAAGATCGAGGATTTGCGCCTGGATCGTCACGTCCAACGCTGTCGTCGGCTCATCGGCGATCAAGAGATCGGGCCGGCAGGCCAATGCCATCGCGATCATTACCCGCTGGCGCATGCCGCCGGACAGATGATGGGGATATTGCAGCAATTGCTTCGCCGGTTCCGGGATGCGCACCAGCTCCAGCATGTCGAATGCGATCTTCCGCGCTTCGTCCTCGGTCTTGTGCTGGTGCAGCATGATCGTTTCCATGATCTGGAAACCGACCGTGTAGACCGGGTTGAGCGAGGTCATCGGCTCCTGGAAGATCATCGAGATATTGTTGCCGCGAATTTTCCGCATCTCGTCCTGGTCGGACGTGACCAGATCAACAATGGCGCCGGACGGCTGCCGCAGAAGCGCCGTGCCGCCGACAATACGGCCGCCCGCATAATCGTTCAGCCGCATCAAGCCCATGGCGGTCACGGACTTCCCGGAACCGGATTCGCCGACGACCGCCAGCGTTTCGCCGCGGTCGATATGAAAGCTCACGCCATCGACCGCCTTGACGGTCGTGTCCTCTAACGGAAAGTGAATCTTCAGATCAACCGCTTCGACGACACGGTTTGCTTCCATCGCTATTCGTCCCGACTGCCCTGTTCAAAAATGCGCTCTCTTTCCGCCCCTTGCGAGGCCGCCGGCGCATTGCATGTGAGGCATCTATAAAGGCTTGGCGGCAGTTTAGGCAATGTCCAAGGGTCACCAGGATATCGGAGCGGCCCCCAGGTCGAGGATAAAGGGGGAGCCGTCGGCATGGGTCGCGACGACCGGATAGCGGCTCTTCACCAACGGGTCATGCCCCGGCAGCAAACGGCCAAGATCGCCGCCGACCATTCGATTGAGCTTGCGGTAGCCCGCCAGCATCTTGCGCAGGTCATGGAACACGATGAAGGCGCGCTCCTGCTCGACTTCCTGCCAGAAGTGAATGGCATCGGTCGCGAGCACGACCGGCCCGCGCTCGGTGTTGACGGTCAACGCCAGTTGGCCGGCGCTGTGACCGCCGATCAGGGTGTAGTCGATGCCCGGCGCGAACGTGCCGTCGCCGGAAAGGAAGGTCAGACGGTCTTCGTAAACCAACCCCGCGATCTGCGCCGTCTCATCGCCGTGATAGGGCTCGCGCAACAGGTGGTAGGTCATATCCGGACCGGTGATCGATTCCATCTCCAGGTCGTTCATGTAGAAGCGCGCCTTCGGAAACGCGCCAAGATCGCCGACATGGTCCCAGTGGGCATGGGACAGGATCACATCCTCGACATGCGCCGGGTCGACGCCCAATTGCTTCAAAGCGTCGGTCGGCGGCGCGAGCCAATTCCGCCCGGGCGCCGATTTGACCTTGCGCTCGCCAGCGCCGGTATCGACCACGATGGCCCGGTCATTCGACGTGAGCACCCAGGAATAATAGTCGAGCCCGCCGGTCTCCTCCTCCGGATCGCCCCAGATGAAGGTTTTGCTCGCCGGCCGGGTCGGCTGGACCGTGTAGCGGATGCCGTAAATTTTCCAGATATCGCTCATGGCTCAAGCTTTGCCTCGCTGTTCCAGGGCGTCGATGATGATCGTGTAGTAGCGATCGCCGAAATCCATGGCGTCGGCGCGGTTCAGCAGATCCATCGTCGTCTCGGCGCCGGTCATCACGACGCCGCAGGATTCAGCAAGCTCAAGCGCGTAGCTCAAATCCTTCTTGATATACTTGACGGGGAAGGTCTGCGCCGGATGCGTGCCGGGCAGCATGCTCTTGATGCCGTGATTGCGCAGCACGAAGCTGTCGGCGGAGCCTGTCGTCAGGGTTTCGAACAGGACCTTGCCGTCGACGGCGCCGGACTCCTGCGCCACCTTCAAGGCTTCGGCGATGGCGCGCACGGTCTGCACCACTATCATGTTGTTCATCAGCTTCACCGCCTGGCCAGCGCCAGCGGCGCCGCAAAGCGTTATGTCGCCGCCCATGCATTTCAGGAATGGTTCGATCTCGGCGAAATCGCCGGCCTCGCCGCCGACCATGAAGTTCAGCGTGCCGTTTTCGGCCGCCGTGACGCCGCGCGCGACCGGGGCGTCGAGGAAACGCACGCCCTTGGCTTTCGCGGCGACGTCGATTTCCTGAGCGAGCCTGACCGGGCAGGTCGAGCAATCGACAATGATCTGGCCCGGCTTCGCATGGGCCAGGAGCCCGTTCGGGCCCAGAACGACCTCACGGACCTGCGGCTCGCCCGGCAACGACAGGAAAACAATATCGCTCCGCGCCATGACGTCCGCCAGACTGTTCGCCGCTTCGACCCCGTGTTCGGAAAGCCGCTGCAAAGGCGCGGGCATCTGGTCGAACGCCAGCACCGGCCGCTTCGATTTCTGGACCAGATTGCGGCACATCTTCTCGCCCATGACTCCGACGCCGACGAAGCCCAGTTTAGATTGATCGCTCATGCCTGTTTCCTGTTGTTCGCGTGCGTTAAGCGTTGGATTGGCGGGCGTGCTCGGCCGCATGTTGTCCGGCCCGGCGCCCGAAGACAGACCCTGACATCAAGCCCGTGCCGCCCGGATAATTCTCATAGAACAAGCCGCCGACGAGTTCCCCCGCCGCAAAGAGGCCAGGGATCGGCCGGTCGGCCAGATCCTGCACCGCATTCTTGTCGTCAATCTTGAGGCCGCCGAAGGTGAACGTCACGCCCGTCGTCGTGACGAAAGCGACATAAGGGGGCTTGTCGATCGGCAAGGCCCAGTTCGACTTCGCCGGATAGATGCCCTTGGTGCCGATCCCGTCCAGGATCGCGGGATTGTAGTTCGCGTCGATGGCGGCCTGGTCCGGACAGGCGGCGTTATACTCCTCAATGGTGCGCTTCAGGCGTTCGGCCGGGATGTCCAAGCCTTTCGCAAGTTCCTCAATCGTGTCGGCCTGGACCCGCGTTACTTGCTTGATCCGGTACTCGTCGCGCAGGCGGTATTCCGTCTTCTGATCGAAGATCTGGACGGCCGTGTAGTTAGGCTGGCTCATGATCGCCTTGCCGAAGCGGACATAGGTCAGGTTCCGATAGTCCTCGCCCTCGTCAACGAAGCGCTCGCCGTTGACGTTGACCATGATGCCGAGCGGATAGGAATGTTTCTGGAAATTATCGAGCACCCATCGGTCGCCGAATGGCGGCGCGGAAATGTCCCAGCCGACGGAATGGCAGCCGGACCAGTTGCCATACGGCACCGCGCCGATATCCAGCGCCATCTGGATGCCGTCGCCGGTATTGTGTCGGGTGCCGCGCACCCGCGCCAGGTCCCAGCCCTGCCCCAGGTAGCGCACCCGCATTTCCGGGTTCGATTCGAAGCCGCCGCACGCCAGGATGACCGCCTTGCAGGCGATATCCTCGTAGCCGCCCGGCGCTCTGACTGTCAGCCCATGGATGCGATAATTGTCGTCCTGATGCAGTTCCGTGGCGCCCGTGCCATAGCGGATTTCGATGCCGAGGTCCGTGCAGCGCTTCAACAGAAACTCAACGAGCCCGGCGCCGCCTCCGACAGCTTCGATATTCACGCCGCCATAGAAATGCTGCTTGCCCTCGACCTCATAGGACTGGCGGCCGTACATCGGAATGAAGCGGACGCCGTTCTTCCTGAGCCACGCCATCGCCGGACGGGACCCGTCGATCAAGGTCCAGGCCAGATCCTCATTCGACTGGCCGCGCGTCACTTTCATCAAGGTATCGTAGAAAAACTGCTTGTCGTGGCTCGGCAGGATCATCTTGCCAGCTTCCTCGTCGCTCATGTCGACGAGGACATCCTGACGGACATCGTCCAAACCGGTATGGACGAACCGGAAACCGCCCGCCGTGAAGTACGAATTGCCGCCCTTCTCTTCCTCCGGCGCTTTCTCCAGCACCAGCACCTTGGCGCCGTGCTCATGCGCGGAGATCGCGGCGCACAAGGCGGCATTACCGGCGCCGACAACGATGACATCATATTTGGCCTTGGCCATGGCGCCCTCCTGGATTTGGGAGGGAAGGCTAGCCGATCCCCGACGGCACGCAAGCCCATGCCCGTATTGACCGCCTCTTAACCATGCCGTGGCTAGGCTTTCTGACCTTTGATGATCGGAATGTTTCATGCAGGCAGCCTCCGCCCTCCCGCTCGCCCCCGCCAGCCAGACGCCAGCAGGCGCCGCGGACATCGCCTTTCCCGGCGGATTCGCTCGGTACGCGACCCCGAACCCGATCACCAGGTGGCGGGTCGATACGTTCTTCTCGAAGGAACGCGACACCCTTGCCTGGATCGAAAGCTTCGATGCCAGCGATATTCTCGTCGACGTCGGCGCGAATGTCGGGATGTACGCGATCTGGGCGGCGAAGACACGAGGCGTATCGGTGATCGCCTTCGAACCGGAGTCTCAGAACTACGGCTTGCTCAATCTGAACATTCACCTGAACGGCCTCTCCGAGAAGATTTCCGCCTATTGTATGGCGATCTCCGAACGGTCCGGCTTCGACAGCTTCTACCTGCAACGCTTTGAGGCGGGCGGGTCCTGCCATTCCTTCGGCGCGCCGATCGATCCGAACCTGGAAGCAGTGACGCCGGCCTTCCGCCAGGGCTGTTTCGCAGCCCCGCTCGACGAATTGATCGCGGCTGGGGTCATCCCCGCCCCGACCCACGTCAAGATCGATGTCGATGGCCTCGAGCATGCCGTCATCGCCGGCATGACGGAAACCCTGCAAAACCCGTCGCTGAAATCGGTCCTGGTCGAGATCAACGGCCGTCTCGACGAGCATTCTGAAATTCTGACGCAGATGGCGCAGCTTGGGTTTCACATCGATGACCGTCAGCGCGAAGCCTCGCTCCAGAAGGAAGGCTTCTTCAAGGGCGCGGGCAATATCATTTTCTGGAAGGATGCCGACGCGGCCGCGGCCCTGGGCCTCAAGCTCTCAGGCAAGGGACCAGCCACGATTGCATCCGCTGGCAGGAAACTGGCCGGTCTGACCGCCGCCGACGCCATGGAAGCCGTCGAGGCCGCGATCGCGGCGGCGCCGGTCCATCTGGACCCGACGCCCTACTGGTATGCAGATCAGGTGTTCCCGCCAGCATTCTATGAGGAGATGCTGTCACGGATGCCGGCGCCGAGCTTCTTCACGCCGATCACCGATCTCGGCTGGGTGGCGGCTGGCGACCATACCGAGGCGAACCGCAGCGTCCTGGAATTCGGCGGTGACGGCTTGAAGGCCCTGCCGGGCGAACTTGGCGACTTCTGGCGCGCGTTGGCCGCCGGCTTCCAGACCGAGCGCTTCGCCCTCGTCATGCTGCGAAAGTTCCTGCCGCAAATGGCGGAGCGGTTCGGCGAAACCATCGGCCAGATGCGCTTCTCGACGACGTCGATGTTGTTGAACGACGCTGGCAAATACGCCCTTGGCCCGCATACCGACCGTCCGAAGCGCGTGCTCGCAAGCTTGTTCTATCTCCCGACAGACGCCAATCGCCCCGAACTCGGCACCTCGCTCTATCTGCCAAAGGCGCCGGGCTTCGCCTGCCCTGGCGGCCCGCATCATAAGTTCGACCGGTTCCTGAACGTCGCGACGATGCCCTATGTCCCGAACTCGGCGTTCTGCTTCTTCAAGACCGATACGTCTTTCCACGGCGTCGAGCCGGTGCCCGCGTGGGCGCCGCCCCGCCAGCTGCTCAGCTACATCCTCGAAAGCGCCAGCTAGCGACTCGAGGCGTGCAGCCAAGCTTCAGACGTCGTCGCTATCCAGCGCGTCGCGAAGGCGTTGCAACGCCAGCCGCATCCGCGACTTGACAGTGCCGAGCGGCGTATCCAGCCGGGTCGCGATCTCCGATTGGGTCAGGCCTTCGTAATAGGCCAGGCGCATGGCCTCCGCCTGCTCTTCGGGCAAGCGGCCGAGCGCCGCCCTGACCTTCGCCGCTGCTTCCGCCTGATTGACGATGACATCCGGCTGCGTCGGGTCTTGCATCAGGGTCGGATCGTTCGGATCGATCTCCGGCCGCGCCATCCGGCGCAGGCCGTCGATCCGCTTATTCCGGGCAATGGTAAACACCCAGGTCGAAACCGCGGCCAGCTTGGGATCGTAGGTCTGGGCGCGGCGCCAGACCATGATCATGGCTTCCTGCATCAATTCCTCGGCCGCGGCGTCGTCAGCGCCGAGCCGGCGCATATAGGCTTTCACCCGCGGCGCAAAATGCCGAAACAGGACCGCGAACGCCTGCCTGTCCTTTGACTTGCCGACAGCCTGCGCCAGGGCCGCAAGCGCGGCCGGCGTCAGTTCGGCGCCAGGGTCCTGATCGGTCACTGCGCCGCCTCGACGACCTCGAACGAACCGAGGAGCGCCCCGGACCGGACGCCGCGCACTTCAAGTCGCGTCCCCTGCGGCCCGGCGATGCGGAGGAGCAGCGCATCGCCGTCTAGACTGGCGTCCAGGAGGCTTTCCCCAGGCGCGAGCCCGATCTGACGTATGACCGGCTCGTCGAACCGGTCCTCGCGTTCGCTGAGCGGACCCTCGACATGGACGAACGCGCCGTCGGCATCGGCTTCGCTTGTGTCGTTCGCGCGATTGATCAGCGTTGTGGCGACAACGACGAACCCGACGACGATGAGGACGGCCATTCCGATTACCAGCGCTTTGATCCAGGCCATCATCTTCCTCGAAACTCGCGAAACCTTTGGGCCTTATACGCGAAGCGCCGATTGCATTAAATCGCCTTCGACCCAACGAATTGCCGCAAGGCATGATAATGATTGCCGCTCGCCGACCGCTGCGCCGCGGCAATGCGGCCAAGAATTGGACTGATCGCCATGGACGATGCGCCGCCCCTTTTGACTGCCGTCGTCTCCGACACGACAGCCGGCGGTCGGCTTGACCGCTTTCTGGCGGACGCCTGGCCCGATCTCTCCCGCGCGCGGGTCATCAGCTTGATTCAGGCTGGAGCGGTGCAGGTCGATCCGCCCCAGGCGAAACCGCTGATCCCGGCAAGCAAGGTCCGGGCGGGCGAGGTGTATATCGCGGTCCCGCCGCCGCCGCTTGAAGCCGAGCCGCAGCCGGAGGCCATTCCGCTCACGGTCATATACGAGGACGCCGATCTGATCGTCATCGACAAGCCGGCGGGGCTGACCGTGCACCCGGCGCCCGGCAATTATACCGGCACCCTCGTCAACGCCCTGCTGCATCATTGCGGCGACAGCCTCTCCGGCATCGGCGGGGTGCGCCGGCCGGGGATCGTCCACCGGATCGACAAGGACACCAGCGGCCTCCTGGTCGTCGCGAAGAACGATCATGCCCACAATGGCTTGGCCGTGCAGTTTGCACAGCACACGGTCAGGCGCATCTACACGGCATATGTCTGGGGCACGCCCGCGCCGCGCGCCGGCCGGATCGAGGGGGCGATCGGCCGGGACCCCAAGAACCGAAAGCGCATGGCGATCACGCCCGGCGGCAAGGCCGCCGTCACCCATTACAAAGTAGCCCGGGTCTTCGGCTTCGGCGCGTCCGAAATCACCTGTCAATTGGAAACCGGCCGCACCCACCAAATCCGTGTCCACATGACGGAATCCGGCTGGCCGTTGATCGGCGATCCGCTCTATGGGCGCATCAGTCGCAACCGAAAGGCCCAGTTACCCGAGCCAGGCTTGTCCGCCGCCTTGAATTTCGGCCGTCAGGCCCTGCATGCCGGCGTCATCGGCTTTGCACATCCGCGGTCAAACGCGTATCTTGAGTTTGAGCAGCCGCCCAGCGCCGACCTGAGCGCTCTGGCGGCCGAGCTTGCAGCCAGCACGGATGCAGGCCTAAAGCCGCCCAGGGATCAGGACTAAACATCAAATTTTCGCCATATTTGACCGCTAGCTTGGGCTGCGAGAACGCTATCCCTTCGGGGGGAGACAGACCATTATGACCGACGCGACGTCCGCGCCAATCACCCTGCCGACGCTGACGGCGGACGGCAACCTCCAGCGCTATCTGCAGGAAATCCGCAAATTTCCAATGCTTGCGCCGGACGAGGAATTCATGCTCGCCAAACGCTACAAGGAGCATGGCGACATGGAAGCCGTGCATCGGCTGGTCACGAGCCACCTTCGCCTGGTCGCTAAGATCGCCATGGGCTACAGGGGCTATGGCCTGCCGGTGGCCGAACTGATTTCCGAAGGCAATGTCGGGATGATGCAAGCCGTTAAGCGTTTCGAGCCGGAAAAGGGCTTTCGTTTGTCGACCTATGCCATGTGGTGGATCCGCGCCTCGATCCAGGAATACATCCTGCATTCCTGGTCGCTGGTGAAAATGGGCACAACAGCGGCGCAGAAGAAATTATTCTTTAATCTCCGACGCATGAAAAGCCAGATCAAAGAACTGGATGATGGCGATCTGGCGCCGGAGAGCGTCAAGAAAATTGCGACCGACCTTGCCGTCAGCGAGGACGACGTGGTCAGCATGAACCGTCGGATGATGGGCGGGGATCAATCCCTGAATGCGCCCATGCGCCAGGACGGCGAAGCGGAATGGCAGGATTGGCTAATCGATGACAGCGCCACCCAGGACATCGTCGTCGCGGAGAATCAGGAACTCGATCACCGACGCGCCATGCTGGAGACGGCGATCAAAGGCCTCTCCGAGCGAGAACGACGCATCCTGACGGAACGCCGCCTGAAGGACGAACCGATGACCCTGGAGGACCTCTCGAAGGACTTCGGCGTCAGCCGCGAGCGCGTCCGGCAGATCGAGGTCCGGGCTTTCGACAAGGTCCAGCGCGCCATAAGGAATATGGCGATGCAGGAAACCATCGCCCAGGAAAAGGCGGTAGAGCGCTTTCAGGAAGACTGATCGCCCGCCGGACCGACCGCTTTCAGTGCGCCTCCGCGGCCGCTTTTGCCAACACGAACCGCCGCCCGCAATAGGGACAGTCGACGGCGCCGGCATGGCCCATTTCCATAAAAATGCGCGGATGGCCGAGCGCGCCGTCGCCGCCATCGCAGGCGACGCGGGATTTATCGGTCTCGATGGTCTCGGGCGGCTCCATGAACTGGCGGCTCCGTCTTTTGGTGAACTCGCGGCGGATCATAGGGATCGCGCCGCTTCTGGCAAGCTGGAATGCGCTCAAGGCTCCGAGGCGAGCCCGAGCCCCATCGCGATCACATCGCGCGCTACGCCGCCTACCAGCGCCGCCTGGCGAAGCCGACCCTCAACCGCAAATCCTGCTTTCAGAAAGAGCGAGAGCGCGGCCCCATTGCCGTCAATGACCGCCAGTTGCAGGCGCCGGACGCCGCCCGCGCGGCTTAGAGATATGGCGGCGGCCGTCAGCGCCAGGCCGACGCCTTCCCGGCGCGCCCGCGGCGCTACGCAGAGCCCAAGCTGGAGCACGCCCGCAAAAGCTGGATGCGCATGCGCCCGGAGCGTCAGCGCGCCGACGACCCCGCCCGCCGTCACGGTGACAAGCACCCCGTCGCCGACCAGGCCAGCCGCCAGTTTCGCCTGCAACATCTCCGCGCCGCTGACCGGATCCAGCGCCTGCCCAAGATATTCCGGCGCTTCATGGGCGACGCTTGCGTTCAGCGCCAGTATCCCCTCGGCGTCATCGGGTCCCGCCCAGCGGATCGCGGGCGCTCTGCTCAATACCCGACCATCACTTCAACTGTGGCCATGCGCCCTTCGCTTCGGATGACCGTGACCGCTTCCGCCAGCGCGCCGGCGAGCCGGGCCGGATCATCGACCCGCTCGCTCCAGCCGCGGTTGGCGCGCGCGACCAGCGCGAAATCCGGCGCAGGCTCGAGGGACGTGATCGCCATCGCGTTCGCGCGCGCGGCCTGACCGTCGGGATAGAGCGACAGCGTCGCCCGCCGAACCGCGTTCCAGATGCCGTTGTGCATGACGACCACCAGGATCGGCAGCCCCAGAGCCTCCGCGATCTGGCCGCAGGCGACCGGGTTCGCGAACATGTAGGACCCATCGCCGACGCAGGCCGCAACGAGGCGCGACCGGTCCGCGTGAGCCATGCCGAGCGCGGCTGGAAACCCCCAGCCCAGGCCCGCCGAGAGCGAATGCCCGAAGAAGCGGTTCGGCCCGCCGATCGTCAGATAGGCCGGTTGCACGCCCAGTTCATTGACGACGACGCCGTCGCGCCCGATGGCCTTGGAGACAGCGCCGCTGACGAACGCCGGCGTCATCGGCGAAGTCGCCTCAAGCGCCTTGGCGGCGCGGCTGGCGCGGTCGGCTGCGAACCCGGCGGCGGCCATGTCCCCCGCTGCCCGTCGCTCCGCGATGCGCGCCATGAGCCCCTGGAGCGCCGCCGCCGGCGCGCCGGCAACCGCGATATCGACCGGGAACCCGCGCACCGGGAAGCGCCCGAACAGCGGGTCGGCGCCCAACTGAATGACCGTGCAATCCTCCCTTAGCTTCACCTTGTTCGGGATCCAGGGCACAAGCGCGTCAACCACTAGAACGACATCGGCTTCGGCAAGGAATGGCGCCGCCTCGAAGCCGGCATGGAGCGGATGATCGCTCGCCAGGACGTTCCGCGTCGGCCAGAATTCGATAACCGGGACGCCTGCATGCTCCACGAGCGCTGTCAGCGCAGCGGCGACCGCGCCTTCGGGGTCGCCCCGGCCCGAAATCACCACCGGCCGCGTCGCGGCGGCCAGAGCAGCCGCGGCGGCGTCGAGCGCGGCGGGATCCGGATGCGCGGCTGGCGAAACGGCCGCGCGCATCGGCGTGTTGGCCGAGCCCGGAGGCATCAGCTCCGCCAGCGGCTCCCGTGGGAGGGCCAGATAGACGGGCCCGCGCGGCTCCGTCATCGCGATGGCGAGCGCCCGGTCGATGACTGCTTCGACTTCCTCGCCGTAACGCAGTTCGTACTCCCACTTGCAGGCGCTGCGGACCATGGCCGAGACATCGCGCAAATCCTGACCCCAATGAATCGGGACATCGCGCGCGCCGGGGCGGCTGCCTTCTGTGATCGGAGTTTTTCCGGACATGATCAGCAACGGCACATTGTCCGCGGCGGCGTTGATCACCCCCATGACGCAATTGGCGAGGCCGACGGTGACATGGGCCATCACGGCTTGCGGCCGGCCCGTCATCAGATAGCGGCCGTGCGCCATGGCGACGGCGGCGGTCTCGTGCGGCATGACCAGCGGCTCCGGGAATGCCCCGCCATCGCCGGCGCGGGCATAGGCCTCGATGATCGACGCAAAGTCAGTGCCGCCGTTCGCGAAAAGCGTATCGACGCCGTGGGCCTTCAGGCGGAGCAGCAGCGCTTCCGCCGCGGTTTGGGGCGCTAGGCTCATGACGTCTCTCTCGCTTGTGGCCACTGTCCGGGAAAGAGTAGCCTAGATCAAACGCAATGAGGATGCCGAGCATGTTGAACAACCTGGGCCGGATTTCGCCCGGTCGCCCCATCGCCGATGCGACGGTCTGGGGCCGGGACGATTTTCTCGATGACCGGTCCTGGGTCCGGCCGATCCCGGACGTCCTGATCGATGATATCGACCGCGCCCTGCCCCGGCTCCGCGCCGCCGGCCTCGCGCCCAAGGAAGTTCGGCCAGCGCATTTCCCGCTTCCCGGCGCCGCCGCATTCCTGGCGGACGTCATCGACGCGGTCGAGGTCGGACCGGGCTTCGGCCTCCTCTCCGGCTTTCCGATCGAGCGCTATTCGGAAGCTGACGCAAAGCTCGCCTATATCGGGCTGATGTCGCACTTCGGTCAGATCGCCATTCAGAACCGGATCGGGGAATATGTCGTCGACGTCTCAGACAAGGGCAACGGCCTCGGCCCACAGGCGCGCGGGCACTATGGCAACAAGGAGCTGCCGTTTCATGCCGACGGCGCGAATTCGGTCGCATTGCTCTGCCTGAAAACAGCGCCAAGCGGCGGCTGCAGCCTCCTGGTCAGCGGCGCCACGATCTACAATGCCGTCCTTAACGAGCGGCCGGACCTGCTGCCGATCCTGGAACGCGGCTTCCATCATCACCGACGAGAGGAACGGGACCCGGGCGACCCGACCTACACCCCCTGGCGGACGCCGGTCTTCGCCTATTACGACGACCGCTTTCATATCGTCTATATCCGCCCGTCGATCGACTACTGCGCCGCTGAAGGCGTCGAGATCACGGCGGCCGAGACCGCGGCGCTCGACTTCATCGATAGCGTCATCGCTCGGCCGGAGAATCGCGTCTCAATGGCCCTCGAGCCTGGCGACCTGCAGATCGTGAACAATTTTCTTGTGCTGCACAGCCGGACGGCTTTCGAGGACCACCCCGGCCACGCCCGCCATCTGGTCCGCCTCTGGCTCGACAATCCTGCAAGTCTGCGCAATGGACCGGGCAAAATGGACTGGTACATGCCGGAGCATTCCCGGTTTCTGCGGGAACGCGGCGCCCTGCTCGAGGGCTTCCCAGGCGGGGCGTAGCGGTAGTCCAGAACGCAAAACGGCGGGGACCCCGTTGGGGGACCCCGCCGCGTTACAGTCGCTACTTCAGCGCCCGATCGACCCGCCAAGCGACAGATCGGCCGCCTTAGTTCAGGACGATTTCTACCCGGCGGTTGCGCGGTTCGCGCACGCCATCTCGCGTCGGCACGAGGTTGTCGTTCTCGCCCCGTGCGTAGATGATGATGTCCTTCTCCGGCACCCCGTTCGAGAGGAGGCCCTGCTTGACCGCCAGCGCGCGACGGCGCGAGAGACGCTCATTGTAAGCCTTGCCGCCGGACGTATCCGCATGGCCGGTCACATCGATCCGGGTAACCTGGACCGCGCGCGAGGCTTCTGCCGCATCGCGGATGATCTGCGCGCCATCGTCGCGGACGCGGGCGCTATCGAAATCGAAGAACACCAGGAAGCGGCGCTCCGGCTCGGCGCGCATCGGCTCCGGCGGCGGACGATAGGCCGGGGGGGGCGGCGCGGCCGGGCGGATGATCGGCGGCGGCGGCGGCGCGGGCGGCGGCGTGTAGGCCACCGGCGCAGGCGCTGCCATCTGCTCGCTCCAAAGCGGGCCGAAGGTATAGCGGAGGCCGACCATCAGGGTATGATTCTGGTTTTCGATATCGGCGGCGCGGCCAAGGTCGCCGCCTTTGATCTTGGTTGTTCCGAGATAGCGGTAATCCGCGAAACCATCGAGATTTTCGCCAAGATTAATGCTTGCGCCGACGATGCCCTGATAGGCGAACACCAAATGCTCGCCAAGGCTGGTGTATTCCGCCCAGCCGCCGCCGAGGCCGGCGCCGATATATGGCGTCACGATCGTGCCCGTATCGATATCGTAATACAGGTTGGTCATCGCGACGACCGTATGAAACCCGCCATCTGGGCTGGTCACGATCGGATTGATGCCGGTATTCACGACCGAGGATTTGTCCGTCGCGTTGACGCGATAGGACAACTCGCCTTCGATGCGCGGGCCGCCGAAGCCATAGCCGACGACGCCCATCACGGCGCCGCCAAGGTCGAATTCCACGTCGCCGCTGAGGCGCGTTCCTTCGATGTCGGCATCGCGGTGATAGTTCAAGCCGCCGCCGGCGCCGATGTAGACGCCTTCACGCGGCTGCGCTTCCGCCGCCAGCGGCACAGCGACGGCAAGCGCCATGGCCAAGCCTAAAAGTTTCTTATGCATACCAAGCTATCTCCCAAAGCGTTAGTTTGCCGAACGCTTATCACTGCGGACTTCTAGCATTAGAGCCATTGTTCAGACAATCCATGACCGGCGACAAAAAAGGGTGAATGCGGCTGCGCATTCTTTTACGCGAAATTAAGGTTGACGGCAGGATAACAGCGTCGTCGCAGCGGCAGATTGAGGAAAATCCGGCCCATGGCCCGACCGAAACACGTGCATACCACGAAATTTAGCCAGGATGCGCTAACAACGCTGCTTGACTTGATCGAAATTAAGCTTCAGAGCATGGAGGTTTTCGATCGGGAAGATGCGCGCGAAGCGAAAATCCTGGCCGAAGCTCGATGCGAGATCGCGGCCATCCTGGGCCTTGTCGTCACGCCGGTGACGCCGCCCCGCCAGATCTCGACAGCGGCGTCGCGGATGCATCGCACCTGACGCGCCTTGCTCCAGGCGACTCCCCCTAAGCGTCCAGGCGCGCCATCAGCAACGCATTGACGGCCTGCGGGTTCGCCTTGCCTTGGCTCGCCTTCATGACCTGCCCGACGAAGAAGCCGATCAACTTGGTCTTGCCGCTACGGTATTCCGCGACCTTGTCGGGATTGGCCGCAACCACCTGATCGACGAGCGCCTTGATCGCGCCGTCATCCGACATCTGCGCCAGGCCGCGTTCGGCGACGACATCCGCCGCCGACTTGCCTTCTTCCCACATGAACTCAAAGGCTTCCTTGGCCTGCCGGCCGGAAATATTTCCCGAAGAAATCATATTAATTATTGTATTCGCCTCGGATGGCCGGAGCCGCTCTATGTCAGGATTTGAGTTTCTATAAAATACTCTTGGCATTATTTCGTTAACCATTATATTGGACGCGAGTATTTTATCTTCAAAATTTTCCGACATGTCGGTAAAATAGTTCATAGATTTTGCACTTGAAGTTATAATTTCGACGTTTGCCGCTGGAATATTGTCCCGCTCCAGTCGTCGTCTACGATCGCCTCGCATTTCAGGCATAGTCGCTCGAATCTGGTCGACATATGTCTGATCGAGAATCAGCGGCGGCAGATCGGGATCGGGAAAATACCGGTAATCGTGACTTTCTTCCTTCGACCGCATAGCCCGGGTCTCACCAATATCCGGATCAAACAGTCGAGTTTCTTGAAGGATTTTGCCGCCCTCCTCCAGAATTTCTATCTGCCGCGCGGCCTCGCAGGCAATTGCTTGGCGGATAAACCTGATGGAGTTGATGTTCTTAATTTCTGTCCTTGTGCCGAGCGGCCCGCCGGGCCGCCGCAGGGAAAGATTGACGTCGCACCTGAGGGACCCTTCTTCCATGTTACCGTCGCAGACGCCGAGATCTTCCAATATCTCCCGAAGCTTGGCCACATAGGCGGCTGCTTCTTCGCCGCTCCGGATATCGGGCTCGGAGACAATCTCCATCAAACCGACGCCAGCTCGATTGAGATCGATGAAGGTTCGGAGCGGATCCTGATCGTGCAAGCTCTTGCCGGCGTCCTGCTCCAGATGCAGCCGGGTAATGCCGATACGCTTCGGCCCGGCTTCGGTTTCGATGTCGAGATGGCCCTTCCCCACGATCGGATCGGAGAACTGGGAAATCTGATAGCCAAGCGGCAGATCCGGGTAGAAGTAATTCTTGCGGTCAAAGATCGAGACGAGGTTGATCGCCGCGTTGAGCGCGATCCCGGTCTTGACCGCCGCCTCGACGCAGACGCCGTTCACGACGGGCAGCATGCCGGGCATGCCAGCGTCCAAAAAGCCGACATGACTGTTCGGCGCCGCGCCGAATTCCGCCGATGCGCCAGAGAACAGCTTCGCCTTGGAGACGACCTGAGCATGGGTCTCCAGCCCGATCACCATTTCCCACGGACCGTCGCGGCCTTCGATAACTTGGCCCATCAGACGCCCCCCGCCAAAAGCCTGGGGCTTCGGTCGAACCCGGCCGCGTCCTCGATCGCCCGCCCCAGTCGCAAGACGCTCGCTTCATCGAACGGCCGCCCGATGACCTGCAAGCCCAATGGCAGCCCGCTCGCCGTCAACCCGATCGGCACGGACATGGCCGGCAGCCCGGCAAGGCTGGCGGGAACGGTGAACACGTCGTTCAGGTACATGGCGACCGGATCTTCCGTCTTCTCGTTCAGCCCGAACGCCGGGCCGGGCGCCGTCGGCGTCAACAATACGTCGACCGATTGGAAGGCAGTGCTGAAATCCTGGGCGATCAGGGCGCGCACGCGCTGCGCCTTCTTGTAATAGGCATCGTAATAGCCGGCGGACAGCACATATGTGCCGATCAGGATGCGCCGGCGGACCTCCGCGCCGAAACCTTCGGCCCGGGTCGCCGCGTACATCTCCGCCAGGTCGGCGCCCTCCTGCCGCGCGCCATAGCGCACGCCATCATAGCGCGCGAGATTGGCCGAAGCCTCAGCAAGCGCCACGATATAGTATGTGGGCAGGGCCGGTTTCGTCATCGGCAGCGAGACCTCGACGATTTCCGCGCCGGCCGCCTTGGCCATCTCGACGCCCCGCGCCCATGCAGCTTCCACGTCCGGCGGCATGGGGTCGACCCGGTAGTCTTTGGGCACGCCGACGCACATGCCTTTGACCCCGCCCTGGAGCGCCGCCTCGAAGTCCGGGACAGGTTGTGCGGCGGACGTGGAATCTTTCGGATCGTGCCCCGCCATGGCGCCGAGCATGATCGCCGCATCCTCGACCGAGCGCGCGATCGGGCCGGGTTGGTCCAGGGATGAGGCGAAGGCGATTACCCCCCACCGGGAGCAGCGGCCATACGTGGGCTTCAGGCCGACGACGCCGCAATAGGCGGCGGGCTGGCGGATCGAGCCGCCGGTGTCGGTCCCGGTCGCAGCGATGGCGGCGCCGGCAGCCACCGCCGCCGCCGATCCGCCGGAGGAGCCGCCGGGCGTCAAGGCTTCGCCTACGCCGGCGCCGGTCACCCGCCAGGGATTGATCGAAGGGCCGAAGGCGCTCGTAATGTTGGAAGAGCCCATGGCGAACTCATCCTGATTGGCCTTGCCCAACAACACCGCGCCCGCCGCGCGCAGCTTGCCCGAAACTGTGGATTCATAGGGCGGCATGAAATCGCCCAGAATGCGGGACGCCGCCGTCGTCCGAACGCCTTCCGTGCAGAACAGATCCTTCAAGGCGATGGGCATGCCGGTCATCGCTTCGGCGTGGCCGGCCTGGAGCCGCGCATCGGCAAGGTCGGCGTCAGCGAGCGCCCGCTCCGGCGTTTCCGTAATGTAGAGATTGAGCGCGCGGGCTTCGTCCATCGCCGCCAGGTAGGCAGACGTCAGTTCGCGGGCGGTGAAGCGGCGGGCGCGCAGGCCGTCGCGCGCGTCGGCGATGCCGAGGGCCAGCAGTTCCGATAGGTCGGCCATCGTTATTCGATCACTTTCGGCACGGTGAAGAACGGCGGAACAGGATCGGGGGCGTTCTTCAGCACGGCGTCCGCCTGATCGCCTTCCGTCACGACATCGTCCCGGAACGGCGCGCGCGTCGCGCCGACGGCGATCATCGGCTCGACGCCGTCGGTCGGGACAGCGTTCAAGGCCTCAACCCAGTTCAGGATGGCGTTCAATTCGCCGGCAAGGCCATCCAATTCGTCCGCATCGACGCGAATTCGCGCCAATCCGGCGATCCGCGCGACTGTGTCTCGATCCAGGGACATGGGGGACGGCCCCTTCCAATTACGGTATAATATTCTTGCCTTTCGGCATGGTTGGCGCTTACCATCGCCCATGCCGATCTGCAAGCCTGAAGACTTGGCCGAGCGCCTTCCGCCAAGCACGCGATTGTTGTGCCTGGATGTCGGCGCGCGCACCGTGGGCGTCGCAATTTCCGATCCCAGCCTTACCATCGCGACCGCCCGGACGACAATTCCGCGCGTTCGTCGCTTCCAGGAGGTCGGCGCTGCCTTGCTCGCGCTGGTCGATGAGGCGAATGTCGGCGGCGTCGTCGTCGGCCTGCCCCTCGACCTTTCCGGCAAGGCCGGACCGCGCGCCCAGGCCTCCAGGGCCTTCGCACGTAATCTGATGGCGCTGAACGATCTGCCGACCGCTTTCTGGGACGAACGGATGTCCACCAATGCGGCGCTTCGCCCAATGCTGGACGCCGACATGAGCCGGGCCAAGCGAGCTGCGTCGATTGATGGGGCGGCGGCGGCCTTTATCCTGCAAGGCTATCTGGATTTCATAAAAAATCGGGGTCACGTCACAAATTTTGGCGCTTTTTAACGGGAATTAAGCCGGACGGCGCATGGAATCCATTCTGGAATTCCTACATAGTGCGCTTCGGCGGCTTGGCTGGCAGGTCGTTCCAGCGCATGTATCGACTGGGGGCAACATCGCATGAAGCGCGCACTCTTTGGGGCAATAACCCTGATATCGGTTCTGGCGACGGCATTTGTCCCGGCCAGCGCCCAGAATCGCGGCCAACTGGCGAGCGCCCAGGCGCAAGCCACGCTGTCGCCACATCATATCCAGCCGCAACAGTTCTACGTTTATGAGGGACGGATATACGCCGACCGGCGTCCGGTCCACCTCCATGGCATCAACTGGTCCGGCCTTGAAACCGCTGACCGTGCGCCCCATGGCCTTTGGAACGGGCGTCCCATGGCTGACTACATGCAACAGATCAAACAGGCAGGGTTCACCGCTATCCGCCTGCCGATCTCGCCCGATGTCCTGGACGACCGCCTGCCGGTCGCCGATTGGGCCAAGGATGCGGGCTACGGTCCGACCGGCATGACGATGCTGACGCAGACAATCGACGCCGCGGCGCGCGCCGGGTTGTGGGTCGTGTTGAGCTTCAACAGTTACAGCTCGGCCATCAAGGGCGGCGACACCCCGGCGCCCTACAGCCCCGACGGCCGCTACCGCGTCGGCGACTGGCTGAACGATCTGCAGCGCATGGCCGAATATGCCCGGAACCGACCCTATATCGCCGGCATCGACCTGTTCAATGAGCCGTTCGGCCTGTCCTGGACGGAATGGAAGGGCCTGGCCGAGCAAGGCGGGCAACGGGTCATTCAGACCAATCCGCGCCTCCTCGTCTTCGTGCAGGGCGTCGGCGAGACCCGGACGGATACGGGCGGCTACGGCGCGTTTTGGGGCAGCAACCTGACCGAAGCTGCGACGCGGCCGATTGACGTCAACATGATCCCCTACCACAAGCTGGTCTTGTCGCCGCACGTCTACGGGCCTGATGTCTACATGATGCCCTACTTCAAGGACCCGTCCTATCCCCGTAATATGCCTAAGATCTGGGATACGCATTTCGGCCATATGGCTAGCCGCAACGCGGTCTGCGCCGGCGAGTTCGGCGGGAAATATCGCCGCGGCACTCCGGACGCTGTCTGGCAGGATGCGTTGATCAATTACATGACCCAGCGTGGCGGCATGGCGACCTGCTGGTTCTACTGGCAGTTCAACCCGAATTCGGGCGACACTGGCGGCGTCCTCTCTGAAGACTGGCTGTCGATGGATACGCGCAAGCTCGCCCTGCTCGGCCGGCTGAAGGCTGTTCGGTAGGTCAAGCCGTAGCCGCGTCGCATCTTCTGCCGCTACATCACGGAGAGATCGGGGTCGCGGCCCATCAGCCAGGCGCCGACCGACTGGAAATGGGTTTTCCGGCCTTGCAGCTGCTGCGTGACGGTGTGGATATCCCGGAAGCGCCGCTCGAACGGACGCGACGCGAAAATCGCGTCCGCGCCGGCGAGATCATACAATCCGTCGACGGCGGCTTTCGCTTCATGAATGGCGAAGGTGGTCGCCAACCGGATGCGCGCCCGCCCGGCGATCGATAGCCGATCGTTCGCCAGGGTTTCCGCCCAGACCTGGCTCGCCTCCTGCCGCAGGAAGGCCCGCGCCGCCATGATCCGCGCCGACGCGAGCGCCGTCTCCGACTGCGCGACCGGGCTGTCGGCGATGGTCGATTTGCTTAAGCGCGGCGTCTTCCCCTGGGCGAAGCCCAGAAAATCGCCGAGGAACCCCTGGGCGATCCCTAGGGCGACCGATGCGAACCCCATGGAAAACAACGACATGGACGGATAATGATAGAGCGGCGCCCGATATGTGCGCGCCGCTTCATCGTCCCGCGCCGTCGTCAGGGCCGCCGGGACGAACAACTTGTCCACGTCATACCCGTCGCTCGCGGTGCCACGGAGCCCGATCACATCCCAGATCTCCTGCATCGCGACGCTGGACGCCGGGAATAGCAGGGTCGCCAGCACCGGACGGCCGTCGGCAGCCTTCCGGCCAGCGCCTTCTGGCGTCTTGACCGGGCTGTGGGCCCCAAGCCAGGTCGCATGGCGTCCGCCGCTCGCGAACATGAGCGAGCCCGAGAGCAGATACCCGCCCTCTGTCTCGACCGCGGCTGACCGTCCCGGCCCCCACGCGACGACTGCGCGTGGGTCCTTGCCCCAGATCAGGTCTGCGGTCGCCGGCGCCAGATATGCGGCTGTCATGGCGCAACCGTTTGCCTGACAGACGCACCAGGCGACGCTGGCGTCATGCCGGGCCAGCGTTTCAATCGCCTCCATGAAGGCGACCGGATTGGCCTCCTCGCCGCCATAGGGCTTCGGCAGCAACATTCGAAACAGCGCCTGCTCGTGCAAAGCGTCCAGCAGTTCGGCGGACATGCGCTGGGTCGCTTCAAGCGCATCGGCATGGGCGTCGATCACGTCAGCGATGGCGGCGGCGCGCTCCCCCGGCGGCGTTTCGAACCGGCGCGGTCCTTTCGCTCCATCCATCCCATGGCCTCCAATATCTTTGCTCTTGCCCAAACGCCGCTAGCTTGCGAGCCTCTCCGGCAAGTCGTCAAGCGAACCAGAACTTTTGCAAGGACCCCCCAATGAGCATGAATGGCGCAGAAAGCCTTGTCCGGACCCTCGTCGCCAGCGAGGTCGACGTGTGTTTCACCAATCCCGGCACGTCGGAAATGCACTTCGTCGCGGCCCTGGATTCGGTGCCCGGCATGCGCTGCGTGCTCGGCCTTTTCGAAGGTGTAGTGACCGGCGCCGCCGACGGCTACTACCGCCTGTCCGGCAAACCGGCCTCGACGCTGCTGCATCTGGGACCAGGCCTCGCCAATGGCCTCGCCAATTTGCACAATGCGAAGAAGGCGCGCTCCGGCATCGTCAATGTCGTCGGCGATCACGCCACGTATCACCTGGAGCACGATGCGCCGCTGACATCCGACATCGAAGGCGTCGCCGCGCCCATGTCCCATTGGGTCAAATCCTCGCCGAAAGCTGAGGGCATTGCGGCGGACGGTGCCCTCGCCGTCGAAGCAGCGCGCACCGCGCCCGGCCAGATCGCCACCTTGATCCTTCCCGCCGATACGGCCTGGAACCCTGGCGGCGCGCCGGTCACGGCCAAGGCGCCCGCCGCCCGCGGCGCCGTCGATAAGGATGCGGTCGTCGCGTCCGCAAAGGCGCTGACAGCGGCTGGCGGCGCCGGCATGCTGATGCTCGGGAATGTCGCGCTCCGGGAAAAGGCGCTGAACTATGCCGGTCGGATCGCCGCCAAGACTGGCTGCCGTCTGCTTTCGGAAGGCCAGAACGCGCATCTGGAACGCGGCGCGGGCCGGGTCAAGATCGAGCGCGTGCCCTATGTCGTCGACATGGCCCGCGGCGTCCTGAAGGACGTGACGCATATGGTCCTCTGCGGCGCCAAGCAGCCTGTCGCGTTTTTCGCCTATCCCAACAAGCCCAGCATCCTGACCGCGGAGGGCTGCAAGATCGCGCCGCTCGCCAGCGTCGAGGACGACCTGGAAGGCGCGCTTGAAGCGCTCGCGGCTGAACTCGGTTGCCTGAACGACGCGCCGGCGCACATGGCGGCCCTTGACCGGCCGGCGACCCCGACCGGGGAAATCACGCTCGACAAGATCGCCGCCGTCCTTGGCGCGATGCTGCCGGAGAACGCGGTCGTCGTCGACGAATCGGTGACGTCTGGCCGCGGCTTCTTCCCTTTGACGGCCAACGCGCCCCGGCATTCCTGGCTGAACGGCATGGGCGGATCGATCGGCTATGCCATGCCGGTCTCCATCGGCGCGGCGGTTGCGGCGCCGGACCGCAAGATCGTCACCCTCGAAGGCGACGGCAGCGGCATGTACACGCTCCAGTCGCTCTGGACGATGGCGCGGGAAAATCTCGACATCACGATCATCGTGTTCGCCAATCGGGCCTACAAGATCCTGCAAGGCGAGTTGACGAATGTCGGCGTGCAGAATCCCGGCCCCCGCGCCGTCGACATGTTGAGCTTGGACCGGCCGGCGATCGGTTGGACCAACCTGGCGAAAGGCCTCGGCGTCGAGGCGAGCCGCGCCACGAATTGCGACGAACTGGTCCGAGCGCTCCGGCACGGGTTGGAGAGCAAAGGCCCATATCTGATTGAACTGGTCATGTAAGGCGCGCGGCTCATCACCGGAAGGTTATTGGCGCTCAAGCTTGCCGTACGCCATGTCATCGCCTGAACCTTTTGATGGAGCGTAGCGACATGGCGAACGGCGATCTTACCCCGGACCTCTGCGTCATCGGGGCGGGCTCGGCCGGTCTCGCGGTCGCGGCCGGCGCCGTGCAGATGGGCGCGAGCGTCGTCCTGATCGAACGCGGAAGGATGGGCGGCGACTGCCTGAACTATGGCTGTGTCCCATCCAAGGCCTTGCTGGCGGCCGCTCAACAGGCGGCCGCGATGCGCCAGGGCGCGAAGTTCGGGATCAAGCCGGTTGAGCCCGATATCGATTTCGCCGCCGTCATGGCCCATGTCAGCCGCGTCATCGCGGCGATTGCCCCCCATGACAGCCAGGACCGGTTTGAAGGCCTCGGCGTGACTGTCATTCGCGCCTCCGCCAAGTTTACCTCGCCCCTGACGGTCGTGGCGGACGGCCGGACGATCCGACCGCGCCGCTTCGTCATCGCGACTGGGTCAAGGCCGGCGGCGCCGCCGATCCCCGGCCTGGACGCGACGCCCTATCTCACCAACGAAACCGTGTTCACGAACACTGTCCTGCCCAGCCATCTCATCATCATCGGCGGCGGGCCGATCGGCATGGAAATGGCCCAGGCCCACCGCAGGCTTGGCGCCGCCGTGACCGTGCTTGAGGCGTCTTCGCCTCTCAGCAAGGACGATCCTGAACTGACCGCCATCGTCCTGCAGCGCCTGGCAGAGGAAGGCATCGACATCCGGACGGGGCAGACGATCCTGAGCGTCGACCACAGCGACGCGGGCTTTCAGGTGACGCTGGAGGGCGCCGCACCGCTGACCGGCAGCCATCTGCTCGTCGCGGCTGGCAGGGCGCCAAATCTTAGCGATCTCGAGCTTGAGATTGGCGGCATCGCCCATGCCCCTCGCGGCATTACGGTGACAGCGGGGCTTCGCAGCATCAGCAATCGGCGGGTCTATGCAGCGGGCGATGTCGCGGGCGGGCTGCAATTCACCCATGTCGCCGGATATCATGCCGGGCTGATCGTTCAGAACGCGCTTTTCCGGCTGCCGGTCAAGGCAGACGTCACCGCGGTCCCGTGGGTCACCTATACCGACCCGGAACTGGCGCATGTCGGCCTCTCTGAAGCCGATGCAAGGGCGCGATATGGCAGTGGCGTGACGGTCCTCCGGCGGGCGTTCACAGAAAATGACCGGGCGCAAGCCGAGGGACGGACAGACGGCTTCCTGAAGGCAGTCGCGACCAGGAGCGGACGCACGCTCGGCGCGAGCATTGTCGGGAAGGGCGCTGGCGAGTTGATCGCGCCCTGGGCGCTTGCGGTCGCGCGCCGGGATAAGCTCAGCCGACTCGCCCGAGCTATCTTGCCTTATCCGACGCGGTCGGAAGCTTCCAAGCATGTGGCCGGCGCCTATTTCACGCCGAAGCTCTACAGCGATTGCACACGCAGATTCGTCAGGTTTTTGGCGCGCTTCGGCTGACCAAAAAAGAAACGCGTCGAACCTGTTGCGCATCTGCGGCGGATTGCCCTAACCTGATTCGACAGAGGAAGACTGTGCGGAAGACACAGTCGCTCTAATAACGGCGGGGAGGTTCGCCATATGCTTGACGCTGGCGCAGCTAAAAGCAGCGACACGATATTGACGGTCGCCAATGTCGCCAAGAGTTTTGGCGGCGTGCAGGCGGTCAACGACGTCAGCCTGGAGGTGCCGCGGGGATCGATCTATTCGATCATCGGCCCGAACGGCGCGGGCAAGACCTCCCTTGTCAATATGATCAGCGGCTTCTACAAGGCCGACCGCGGCTCCATCAAGCTGGACGGAACCGAACTGATCGGCCGTCGGCCTAGCAAGATCGCCGAACTTGGGGTCGCGCGGACATTCCAGAACATCGCGCTGTTTCGCGGCCTGACCGTCCTCGACAACCTGATGCTCGGCCGGCATGTCCGGATGAAGTCGGGCGTGCTCTCCTGTTTCGCCTTCTGGGGCCCGGCGCAACGCGAAGAGGTCGAACACCGCAAGCGCGCCGAAGAAATCATCGACTTCCTGCGCATCACCGATCTCCGCCGCCTGAACACCGGCGAACTGGCTTACGGGCTGCAGAAGCGCGTCGAGCTTGGCCGTGCGCTCGCCCTGGATCCCACCCTCCTCCTGCTCGATGAGCCGATGGCCGGTATGAACCAGGAAGAGAAAGAAGACATGGTCCGCTATGTCCTCGATGTTAATGCGGAATTTGGAACGACTATCGTTCTGATCGAGCATGACATGGGCGTTGTTATGGATATCTCCGACTACATCGCCGTGCTCGACCAGGGCGTGAAGATCGCGGACGGCACGCCAGATCGGGTGAAGGAGGACCCTGCCGTTATCCGCGCCTACCTGGGCGCATCGCATTTGCAAGATAAGGTCTGAGCAAGCCCATGTCAGAGCCGATGACCCTGCCAGCGCTGGCGCTTCACAATGCTGAAACCCGTGGAACCGTCGCAGCGATGCGGGAGAAGGACCACGGCATCTGGAAGACATATACCTGGACCGACTACAACAATGAGGTGAGGGATTTTGCGCTTGGCCTGAAAGCCATAGGCTTCAAGGCCGGGACCACGCTCGCGGTTATTGGCGACAACCGGCCCCGGCTGTATTGGGCCCAGCTTTCGGCCCAGGCCGTCGGCGGGGCGGCGGTGCCGGTCTACCAGGACTCCATCGCCGACGAACTGGCGTTTGTCCTGTCCGACGCCGATGTTTCGGTGATCGTCGCGGAAAATCAAGAACAGGTAGACAAGGTGCTGTCGATCCAGGATCGCCTGCCGAATCTGATCGCGATCATTTATGACGACCCGCGCGGACTTGGCGACTTCATGGGCCCCAAGGTTAAATCTTACGACAACGTCCGCCAGGCTGGCATCGCGTCCGACGCATCCCGCTATGCCTCCGACGTGCGCGCGCTCGATCCCGATAGCGTCGCATTGATGTGCTACACGTCCGGCACGACCGGCCGCCCGAAAGGCGTGATGCTGAGCCATCGCAACATGCTGATGACCGCGCGGACCTTCGTCGCCAGCGAAGATGTCCGCGAAAGCGACGACTTTCTCTCCTACCTGCCAATGGCCTGGGTCGGCGACGCCACCTACAGCCTTGCGGCCAGCTTGTTGACCGGCGCCGCCTGCAATTGCCCCGAAAGCCCCGAGACGGTGCAACGCGACCTGCGCGAGCTCGGGCCGACCGGCATGATCGCAGCGCCACGGGTCTGGGAAGCCATCCTGTCCGAGATCCAGGTCAAGGCCGAAGATTTGAGCGGCCTGAAACGATGGGTCTTTAACACATTCCGCGATGTCGCCATCGAAGCGCGCCGCAAGGAAGAAGCGGGCGAAACACCGTCCCTTGGCGCCAGGCTGATGCAGGGAATTGGCGAGTTTCTTGTCTATGCGCCGGTTCGTGACCAGTTCGGCCTCCGCCGGGCGCGCTGGTGCTATACTGGCGGCGCCCCGCTTGGGCCCGACACCTTCCGCTTCTTCCGCGCCTTCGGCGTCAACTTGAAACAGGTCTACGGCTCCACGGAATTGAGCGGGCTCGGCGCGTTGCAGCGGGACGGCTCCGCTAACCCGAATACCGTCGGCACGCCCTGCCCCGGCATTGAAGTCCGGATCGCGGCGAGCGGCGAGGTCCAGGTCAAGAGCGCGGGCGTCTTCCTTGGCTATTACAAGAACGAAGCTGCGACCAAGGATGCTTTCACCGAAGACGGCTGGTTCAAGACCGGCGACGCCGGCGTCCTGGAAAGCGACGGTCAACTGACCATCATCGACCGCGCCAAGGATGTCGGCAAACTGACGGACGCAGCCGGGTCCGCCTTCGCGCCGCAGTTTGTCGAGAACAAACTGAAGTACAGCGCCTATATCTCGGAAGCGATTTCATTCGGCCACGAGCGGCCGTTTGTCTGCGCGATGATCGCAATCGACTTCAACACCATCGGAAAATGGGCGGAACGCCGCGCTCTGCCCTATACCAATTATCTCGACCTCAGCCAAAAGCCGGAAGTCAGCGCCCTGATCGGCGAGGAAATCGCCGGCATCAACCGGTCCCTGCCAGAGGCGCTTCGGGTCAAGCGGTTCCTCCTGCTCGGCAAGGATTTTGACGCTGACGACACCGAGATCACCCGCACACGGAAACTTCGCCGCAGCTATATAGCGGATCGCTATGCCAACGTGATCGACGCTTTTTACGGCGATCAGGACGCGGTCGATCTCAGGGCCGAAGTGACGTTCGAAGACGGACGCAAGAGCCACGTCGAGATGCGCCTGTCCATTTTGAACGCAGCCTAGGGAAACCGTTCAATGAGTGATTTTCAGTTTGCGACCGAACTGTTCGGCCAGGGCGTCGCGAACGGCCTGATGTACTCGCTCGTCGCATTGGGGTTCGTGCTGATCTATAAGGCGACCGACGCGATCAACTTCGCGCAAGGCGAATTCGTCATGATAGCCGGCATTGTGGTCTCGGCCCTGCTCAGCCCGGCCTACGGTTTCCCGATCTGGCTGGCGTTATTCATCGGCCTCGCCTTCATGGTCATTTTCAATATCGCGCTGGAACGTGTTGTTCTGCGGCCATTGATTGGACGCCCAATCGTCTCGATCATCATGGCGACCATCGGCCTTGCGTTCATTCTGCGCGGTCTCGGGCCGATGGTCTTTGGCGCCGCCCCGCGGGCGATCAAATTGCCGATCCCGGATTTCCCAATCATCTTCGGGCCGTTCTTCTTCAACCCGATCCAGTTGGTCGGCGCCGGGGTGAGCATTGTCTTCCTATTGGGTTTCGGCTGGTTCTTCATGAAGACCCGCAAGGGCGTCGCCATGCGCGCCGTCGCCGACAGCCACCAGGTCTCGTCCGCCATGGGCATCAACGTCGAGCAGTATTTCGCGCTCGCCTGGGTCATGGCCGGCGTTGTCGCGATGCTCGGCGGGGTGCTCTGGGGCAGCATGAGCGGCGTCGACACGCAGCTTGCGCTGGTTGGGCTAAAAGTCTTCCCGGTCGTGATCCTGGGCGGCCTAGATTCCATTATCGGCGTCGTCGTCGGCGGCATCATCGTCGGCGTCGTCGAGGCTTTGGCCTCGGGCTTCATCGATCCGTATGTCGGCGGCGGCACGAAGGACTTCGCGCCGTATGTCTTGATGATCCTGATGTTGATGATCAGACCCTATGGCTTGTTCGGCCGCAAATTGATCGAGAGGATCTAGGTCGATGTTGCACCGTGAGTCCGGCTTTTACAAAACCGATTACAAGTCGGACATGGGGCTGTATCGCCTGCCCATTTCCCGCTTCGCCGCTTTCGGCATGCTGGTGCTGTTCTTCGCCGTCGCGCCGCTTGTCCTTTCCGAATATCACCTCACCCTGCTCAGCCTCGTCGCCATCGCGGTCGTCGGCGCGCTCGGCCTGAATATTCTGCTTGGGTATACAGGCCAGCTTTCGATCGGCCATGCGGCCTTCATGTCCGTCGGGGCTTATACGGCGGCCAACCTCGCCAACAACTTCGATCTGCCGTTCCTGATCACCCTGCCGGCAGGCGGCTTGATGGCGGCGGCGGTTGGCGTCATGGTCGGCGTGCCCAGCTTGCGCATCAAGGGGGTGTATCTCGCGATCGCGACGCTCGCCGCGCAGTTCATCATCGAATGGATCATCAACCATTCCCCATCGATCTCGGGCGGCGTCCAGGCATCGATCGAAGTCGATCGGCCAACGCTCCTCGGGGTGAAGCTCGATCAACCGGCCGAACTGTACTATTTCCTGCTGATCGTCGCCGTCATCGCGATCATCGCCACCCAGAACCTGATCCGCAGCCGGATCGGGCGCGCCTTCATCGCGATCCGCGACCAGGATATCGCGGCGGAAATCATCGGCATCAGCGTGTTCAAGTACAAGCTCTACGCCTTTGCGATCTCATCCTTTTATGCCGGCGTGACGGGCGTGCTCTATACCTATTATCTCGGCATCGCCTCGTATGAGCAGTTCCAGCTTGGCGTTTCGATCGACTATCTCGCGATGATCATCATCGGGGGCCTCGGCTCGGTCCTGGGCTCCGTTCTGGGGGCGTTCTTCGTCACGCTCCTCCCGATCGGCATTCGCTTGGCGATGGAAGAGATCGGGACCCGGTTCGTCGAACACGATGTGCTCGCCCAAGTCATTTCACAATTGCGGCAGATCCTGTTCGGGGTCCTGATCATCGTCTTCCTGATCGTGGAGCCTGACGGACTGAACCGACTCTGGATCAATATCCGGAATTATTTCCGGGTATGGCCGTTCTCCTACTAGCGGGGCGCCGCTGGCGGAAGAACAACAACTAAGGGAGGTACGCAGATGCGACTACTGACAACTTTGGGAGCCGCCGCTATCGTGGCCAGCTCCATCGCCGGCACGGCCAGCGCAAAAGACATCATCATCGGCATGATGTGCGACCGCACCGGACCAACCTCTGTCACGGGCACCGCGCTCTGCCCCGGGTATCATGACTATATTAACCTTGTGAACAGCAAGGGCGGCGTCATGGGCAACAAACTCGTCGCCCATGAGATCGATCATGAATACAAGGTCCCGCCAGCGGTCGAAGCCTACCAGACCTACAAGGCCGAAGGCGCTGTTCTGGTTTCGCCCTACGGCACGCCCATGGTCTATGCTCTGGTGCAGAAAATGCGCGAGGACAAGATCCCCGGCACGTCCGCCGGATTCGGTTCCGCGGCCGCCGGCAACGGCGAGCGCTATCCCTACATGTTCCCGATCGCCGCCAGCTATTGGTCTCAGGCGGCCGCAGCCGTGCAGTTCGCCAAAGACAAGCTGGGCGGCAGCCTGAAGGGCAAGAAGATTGCCTATATCTACTACGATAACCCGGCGGGCCGTGAAGGCCTTCCCGTGCTCGAGAAACTCGCGCCGAAAGAAGGGTTCGAATATCGCGAGTTCGCCGTGCCCCCTCCGGGCATCGAAATGGGTCCTCAGGTCCTCGACATCACCCGGCGCTACCGGGCTGACTTCGTGATCGCGCAGTTGTTCGGCCGCGCGCCCTCCGTCGCCTTGAAAGAGTTCAAGCGCGCCGGGTTCCCGCTCGAAAAGATCGTCGGCTTTGTCTGGGCTGGCAGCGAAGGCGACATCCAGGCCGCCGGCGGCTGGGAAGCAGCCGAAGGCTATAACACCATCCAGTTCGCCGGCGTGGGCTCGGACTATCCTGTGCTCCAGGAAATCCGCGACATGTACAAGGCGAATGGCAGCGAAGACCCAAGCGCCATGAAGTACACCGCCTACTACAATCGCGGCGTCTTCCAGGCCGCGGTCCATGTCGCCGCGATCGAGAACGCTGTGAAAGCCAAAGGCGGCAGCGGCGATATCACTGGCGAGAATGTCCGTGACGGCTTCTATGAAATCAAGGACTTCACGCTTGGCGGCCTGCTGCCGCCGCTGGAAATCACCCGCCAGGATCATGAAGGCGGCGGTTGGGTCCGGATCTTCAAAGTCGGCAAGACCGGTTATGTCGCTGAAACCGACTGGTTCCGCGCCTTCCGTCCGGAAGTTGTCGAATTGCTTGCAGAAGAAGAAAAGGCGAAGTAGCCGCCGGCCAGTCTAGCGAGTGCGGGCAGGCGTCGCGACGCCATCGATGCCCGCCCGCACTCAATCTTTCGTCCTTCGCCGACGCCTTCGTCAATGCTTTCGCCCACGCCCTCACCCATAAAGCGGATACGCCGATGCTTCAGATCAACAATATCGAGGTGATGTACAACAACGTCGTCCTTGTCCTGAAAGGCGTGTCGCTTGAGGCGAAGGAAGGTAAGATCACGACGGTCCTCGGCGCGAATGGCGCGGGCAAGACCACAACTCTGAAAGCCATCTCCGGCATGCTCCGCCCGGAGCGCGGCGAGATCACCCGCGGCACGATCGAATTCGCAGGCGAGCGGATCGACCGCATGGCCGGCTTCAATATCGTCCGCAAAGGCATTGTTCAGGTCTTCGAAGGCCGGCGCGTGTTCGTGAACTTGACCGGCGACGAGAACCTGATCGCCGGCGGCCATATCGAACCCTCCACCGTCGAAATGAACCGGCGGAAAGAGCTGGTCTATTCCTATTTCCCGCGCATCAAGGAACGCCGCAACATCCGCGCCGGCTATTATTCAGGCGGCGAACAGCAAATGGTGGCGATCGGCCGCGCCTTGATGTCGAACCCGAAAATGGTGCTGCTGGACGAACCGTCGCTTGGCCTGGCGCCGATGATCGTCGAAGAAATTTTCGGCATCATCAAGCGCCTGAACTCGGAACAGGGCGTCACAATCCTCCTGGTCGAACAAAACGCCGCTCTCGCCCTGGAATATGCCGACTACGGCTATGTCATGGAAAACGGCTCGATCGTCATGGAAGGCGCGGCCGAAATGTTGCGCAGCAATTCCGACGTCCAGGAATTCTACCTGGGCATGAGCGAACACGGCGAACGGAAGTCCTACCGCGACGTCAAACACTATCGCCGCCGCAAACGCTGGCTCTCCTGATCTGGCGGGCGGGCAGCCTTGCATGCCAGGTTCAATCCTGTGCCCAAGCAGACGCCGTCTTAATGCTGAATGCGTTGCTATTAGTCGAGCCCTGCTCATGCGGCCAAGGGCACCGCCTGAGCAGGGCTATAAAGTGGCGCTTCGTCGCGCTGGCTACTTATAGAACCGTCGGAAATCCGGGGCGCGCTTCTCGCGGAACGCATTGCCGCCCTCTTTCGATTCGTCCGTATGGTAATAGAGCCGAAGCGCCTGAAACCCGAGGCCGCCAATGCCGCGAATGGCGTCGGTGTCTGCATTGAACGACCGCTTGGCGATGGCGATGGCCGTCGGGCTGCGTAAATTCAGTTCCGCGCACCACGCATCGACTTCCTCGTCGAGCTTGTCGTCCGGCACGACGGCGTTGACGAGGCCCATCGCAGCCGCTTCCTTGGCCGTATAGCGCTTGCACATATACCAGAACTCACGGGCTTTCTTCTCGCCGACGATGCGCGCCAGATAGGCCGTGCCGAAGCCCGGATCGACCGAGCCCATCTTGGGGCCGACCTGGCCGAAGACCGCGTTCTCCGATGCGATCGTCATGTCGCAAAGCGTCGCCAGCACATTGCCGCCGCCAATGGCGTAGCCGCGCACCTTGGCGACGACGGGCTTCGGCACATCGCGGATGGCGGTGTGCAACTCCTCCATCGGCATGCCGACCGTGCCGCGGGTCTCGCCATGGCCATAGCTGCCGGACTTGTCCGACTGGTCGCCGCCCGTGCAGAACGCCTTGGCGCCCGTGCCGGTCAGGACGATCGAGCCGATGGCGTCATTCCACCCGGCCCGGAGCAGCCCGTCGATCATCTCGACCACTGTCAGCGGCCGGAAGGCGTTATAGACCTCCGGCCGATTGATCCGGATGGTCGCGGTGGCGCCCTTCTCTTCGTAGACGATATCCTGATAGTCCATAATCGTTTCCTTCATGTCCCCGATTGATGTCATTGCGTTTTGATCAGTGATTTGGCGGGGCGAAGGCGCCCGACCAGCCTCAATTTCCAGACAACGCCTTCGCTTGCTCGATCCATTGCTCCCGCGCGATCCGGCCCTTGAACCTTAGATGATCGTCGACCCACGCCGCTTCCGCCGGGGTCAACGCTGCGATCTGCCCATAGCGCCAGATGCCAAGCTCATGCAGCAGCTCTTCCAGTTTCGGTCCGATGCCATTGATGACGCGAAGATCGTCGCCGCCGTCAGCCGGCCTGGCAAGCGGCGCCGGCCGTTGATGCTCTACGTCGACCTGATCGTCAGCAGCAACGTCCTCGGTCTTGGCGGCCGTCTGCGGTTGGCCCGGGGCCTCTGACGCGGCCGCCTCGGCCGCGGCGGCGCTGACGGCCGCCTTGGCTGCGGCGATCTGGGCGCGGGCCTCTGCCAGGCTGACATCGACGGCATCCCGTTCGGCGCGCAGGGTCGCCACCCGCGCGGCGGCTTCCGCCTCCCGCGCCGCAATGCCTTCCCGGTCGCGGGCGCCGCGCAGGATCCAGCCCAAGGCGACGCCGAGGGCAGCCGCGATCAGCAGCAGGGCCAGCATCTTTACAATCAGATAGATCATTCGGAATCTCCAATCGTGACGACGCGGAACTCGATCTGCCGGTTCGGAGCGCGCCCAGCCGCCGTCGCATGATCGGCGAGCGGGGCGCCAGAGCCGCGGCCGACGCCGGCGAGACGGCGTGTCGGGACGCCACGGGCCTTCAGATAGTCCGCCACGGCGTCTGCGCGCGCCTGGCTGAGCGCCAAGTCGGCGGCGGCGTCGCCCGTCGCATCCGCATGCCCTGAAATATCGGCCCACACGGTCTCGCAGCGCATCAAGGCCGCGCCGAGCGCATCCAGCAGCGGCAAGCTCGCGGGGTCCAGGGCAGCGCCGCCCGGCTCAAAGGCGATGCCGTCGTCATCGAGAACGCTGTCGAGCAAGCTCTGGCAAAGCCGCGAATCGTTGATCGGCGGGCCGCTCGCCTGGAGCGGCGGCTGCGCTTCGGCCAATGCGGCAGCGCCCGCCTTGGCGCCTGGCAGAGGCGTTGGAGCCAGTGCGGTCGGCTGAATGCTATAGGCTGTCCAGGCCCGACGAGCTGACCAGTCGCGCTCGACGATTGCGATAGCGGCGGCCCCGGCCGCTTCCGATGGCGCGACGCCGAGGATCGCGAATCCGCGGCCATGGGCCTCAGCTTGCGCCCATTTATGGCCCGCGAGGTTCAGGTTCTGGTTGGCGCGCTGCTCGGCGTCCGCAGATATGCTCCCAGCGGAGACTGCGATCGCCAGGAGGCAATAGCCTGCCAGAAGGCCGCCGCCCCAGTGCAGCGTCCGTCGCGTTGTGAACCAGGCTTCATCCATGGATTGCCTCCATATCTATCAAGCAGGTCGGACTTTCGCTGGCG
>CALAHN010000087.1 GCA_937891825.1 uncultured Alphaproteobacteria bacterium | reverse complement strand
TCGCCTGACCGCATGGCCGCGCTGTTCGCCCCAACTGCGGCCGCTCGGTTCGACGCGCGCCTTCTCGCCGAAGCGACGGCGCTTGGCGCGAGCGCGGCCCGCTTTCCGCCTCGCGGCCGCCGGCCGCGCGACAGCGCGATCGGCGATCACGGCCGGCGCCGCGCCGGCCCCGGCGCCGCCTTCTGGCAGTACCGGCCTTATACGGAAGGCGAACCGGCCCGGTTGATCGACTGGCGCCGCACCGCGCGCGAAGACCGGCCGATCGTCCGGGAGCGGGAATGGGAAGCGATGCTGACCCTCAGCCTCTGGGTCGATGCGTCAGCGTCCATGGCCTATCCCGCGACCGGCGGTCCCGCATCGAAGCGCCGCGTCGCCGACCTCCTGGCGCTTGCCGCCGCCAGCGCCTGGCTGAAGAACGGCGGACGCATCCAGGCGCTTGGCGACGGCAAGGGCCGCGGCGCGGCCAAACTGGCCGGGGTCGTCGCCGGTCTCATGCGCGCTGGCGACCGGGCGGCGGCGGATGACATGGAAGCCAGCTTGCCGCCGCAGAGCCGCGCGCCGCGCGACGGCTTCGTGCTGTTGATCGGCGATTTCATGGCCCCTCCCGCGGCGACGATCGCCCGCGCCGCCGCCCTCGCGGCAAGCGGCGCCCGCGGCGCCGCGATCCAGGTGCTGCACGGCGATGAAGCTGGCCTCGATTTCGGCGGCCGGGTCGAATTCGCGAGCATCGAGGCGAATGAAAGCCATCTCTTGCGCCATGTCGAATCCGGCCGGGACCGCTATCTCGATCAGTTGGAAGCGCATAATGCAGCCCTGGCGGCTGGCCTTGCCCGGATCGGCTGGGCCTTGACGCGCCATCGGACCGACCGCCCCCATGGACCGCCGTTGATCGCAGCGCTGGCAGCGCTCGCGGCCGGAGGCTAGGCGATATGGGCGGGGCGACCGGCATATTGGGCGGACTGGCTTTCGCGGCCCCCTGGGTGCTGGCCGGACTGATCGCCCTGCCCCTGGTCTGGTGGCTTTTGCGCGCCCTGCCGCCGCCGCCGCGCCGGCTGGCGTTCCCGACGCTCGCAATCCTGCGCCGCATATCGGTCGAAGAAACCACGCCGGCCCGTCCGCCCTGGCCGCTTCTGGCGCTTCGGCTGGCATTGTTCACAGCCGTCATCCTGGCGCTCTCCGGCCCGCGCATCGATCCCGGCATCCTGCCCGCTGGCGAGGGACCGCTGACGATCATCGTCGACGATGGCTGGGCGTCCGCCCCCCATTGGGCCTTGCAGCAGGAAGCCCTGGCGGACGTCCTGGACGCGGCCGCGTCCGACGGGATCGAAACCGCGCTGATCACCACCGCGCCGACCCAGAACGGCGCGCCTGCCGCGACGGTCGGCCGCCTCGCCGATATCCGGAGCGCGGTCGCGGCGCTCGCCCCCAAGCCATGGCCCGCCGACCGGACCGCGACCCTGAAATCCCTGACCGAGGCCGGCCTCATCGACGGCCGCCGCGCGATCTGGCTTTCGGACGGCGCGGACACGCCCGACGCCCTCTCGCTCGCGGCGGCTTTCGGCCCGCGGCTGACGGTGTGGCGACCCGATCCGGCGACGGCGACGGTCTTGCTGCGAGCTCCGAAGCGCGCCGGCGTCGGGCTGGAGCTTGTCGCCGAACGGGCGACGAGCGCCAGCGCGGCCGCCGAAACCATTCAGGTCCGCGCCGTCGACGCGAACGGCGCCGGCGTCGCCCGCGCCGAGATCGCCTTCGCGGCCGGCGCCCAGACAGGCAAGGCGGCGTTGAACGCGCCGGTCGAGACCATGAACCGGATCGCGCGGCTGGAGGTCTCCGGCCGCCCAAGCGCCGGCGCGGTTTATCTGCTCGATTCGGCCTGGGCCCGGCGGCGGGTCGGCATCGTGCAACTGGCGGAAGGCGGCGGGCATCCGCTGCTCGACCCGACGCGCTACCTGATCGAAGCGCTGGAGCCGTTCGCCGAAATCGAGACCGGCTCCAGCGCGCAACTGATCGAGGCGGGGGTCGACGCCATCCTGCTGACCGATATCGCGGGCGCCGACCCCGAGACCCGCGCCGACCTTGAAACCTGGACGCGCGACGGCGGCCTGCTGGTCCGGTTCGCCGGGCCGCTGCTCGCCGAGACGCCCGACAGCTTGACCCCGACGCCGCTCCGTCCCGGCGGGCGCGCGCTTGGCGGGCCGATGTCCTGGTCGAAGCCGCTCGGCCTTGCGCCGCTGCCGACGACCGGGCCGCTCGCCGGGTTAAAGCCGCCGCCCGGCGTCGCCGTCGCCCGGCAGGCCCTGGCCGAGCCAGGCCCGGAACTCGCCAAGGCGACCTGGGCGGCGCTCGCCGATGGCACGCCGCTCGTGACCGGGACGCAACTCGACGACGGGCTGCTGGCGCTGGTGCATGTGGATGCGGGGCCAGATTGGTCGGACCTGCCGATTTCTGGCTTCTTCGTCGAAATGCTGCGGCGGCTGACGACGTTGGCCACCAGCCGCGGCGCCGCCCAACTCACCCAGGATCTGGCGCCCCTGTCGGCGCTTGACGGGTTCGGGCGCCTGCAGCCGGCTGGCGCCGGCCTGGACCGGTTGCCGGCCGAGCCGGAACGGCCGTCGCCGCGCCCAAGCTTGCCGCCGGGCTATTACGGCCCCGATACGGCGCCGGTCGCGTTCAACCTTGGCGCCGGCCTGCCGCCGCTTGAGCGGCTCGCGAGCCTGCCGCGGAACGGCGCCGCCGTCTATGGCGCCGCCGACGTCATCCGGCTGACGCCCTGGCTCCTGCTCGCCGCCGCACTGCTGCTGCTCGCGGAACTGCTGTTGACGCTCGCCTATTCCGGTCGGATGCCGCGCCTGAACGGCATGGGCGCGCGCAGGACGGCTGCCGGCGCGGCAGTTCTGGCGTGCCTGGCAAGCCTGGCGATTTCGGGCGAGGCGCGGGCCGACAGCGCCGCCGCCGCCATCGAGACCCGGATCGCCTATATTGAAACCGGCGACGCCTATCAGGATCGGAAAAGCCAGCTTGGCGTCGCGGGCTTGGTTCAGACCTTGCGCAACCGAACTTCCGTCGAACCCGGCCCGCCGCTCGCGATCGATATCGAGCGGGATGAAATCGTGCTCCTGGCCCTGATCTACTGGCCGGTGACCCCGAATTTCCCCGCCCTTTCAGGGGAGGCAAAGGCGAAACTTGCGCGGTATCTCTCGACGGGCGGCATGATTCTCTTCGACACCGGCGACGCCGACCGGTCGCAGACGCTGGCGCCGCTCGGTCAGGCGACGCCGGAAGCGCGCGCCCTGCAACGCATTCTGGCCGATACGCCCGTGCCGCCATTGATGCCGATGCCGCTGGATCATGTGCTGGGCCGCGCCTTCTATCTGCTGGACCAGTTTCCCGGGCGGACGCCGGGCGGTCAGGTCTGGGTCGAGCGGTCCGGCTCATCCGCGTTCGACGGCGTCACCTCGATCATCATCGGCGGCGCGGACTGGGCGGGGGCATGGGCCGAGGACGAGCGCGGCGCGGCGGTCTACCCGGTATCGCCGAACGGCCGCCGGCAACGGGAGTTGGCGCTGCGCTTCGGGGTCAATGTCGTGATGCACGCCCTGACCGGAAACTATAAGGGCGATCAGGTCCATCTGCCGTTGATTATGGAGCGCCTCGGCCAATGAACGTCGCCGACATCGCGTTCGAGCCGCTGCTGCCCTGGCCAGCCATCATGGCGCTCGCTGTGGCGGGGCTGCTGATCTTCGCGCTGGCGGTCTGGCGGCGGGCGCCCGGCAGCGCCGGCCGCGCGCTGGCGTTCCTGACCTTGCTGGCGGCGCTGGCCGGGCCAAACCTGCGCATCGAGGACCGCACGCCGGAAAAGGACGTAGCGGTCCTGCTGGTCGACCGATCCAGTTCCATGACCTTGCGCGACCGGCGGGCGCAGTCCGACGCCGCGGCGGCCGCGGTCGAAGCCGCAGCCGTGCGGTCGGCGACGCTGGACCTCCGCACGGTCATCGTGCCCCCGGCCCCGGACGAAGACCGCAACGGCACCCGCATGATGCAGGCGCTGACCGACGCCTTCGCCGGCGTGCCGCGAGACCGGCGGGCGGGCGCCATCATGGTGACCGACGGCCAGGTCCACGATGCGCCCTCGGCCGATGACGCCGCGGCGCGGCTGGCGCCGGTTCTCGCGGGCGCGCCACTGCACGCGCTCCTCGTCGGCGAACCGGACGAAGGCGACCGACGGGTGCGCATCGTCGCCGCGCCGCCCTTCGCGCTGGTCGGATCGAGCGCCGAGATTACCTTCGTCGTCGAAGACGAGCCCTATCCAGGCCGCCGGGCGCCCGCGGCGATCGATGTCTTCGTCGACGGCGTCATCCGCGAACGCCTGCGCGTCTGGCCGGACCGGGAGACGACGATCGCCGCGCCGATCGACCATGCCGGCCAGCACGCGATCGAGATCAGCGTCGACGCCGGGCCGCGAGAAGTCAGCCTCGTCAACAACAAGGCGCTCGCCAATGTCGCCGGGGTCAGGGACCGGCTTCGGGTGTTGATGGTCTCCGGCCAGCCCCATGCGGGCGAGCGGGTCTGGCGCAACCTCCTGAAGTCCGATCCGGCCGTCGATCTGGTGCATTTTACAATCCTGCGGCCGCCGGAAAAGCTGGATTTCACGCCGACAAGGGAACTTGCCCTCATTCCCTTTCCGATCCAGGAACTGTTCGAGCGCAAGCTGCATGACTTCGATCTGATCATCTTCGACCGATATCCGCGCCGGGACCTGATTCCGCCGACATATCTGGCGAACATCGTGGAGTTCGTCCGGCGCGGCGGCGCGCTGCTGGAAGCGGCGGACATCACCTTCGCCGATCCCAAGACCTCGCTCGCGGAGAGCGCGATCGGCGCGGCGCTGCCTGCCTTGCCGACCGGCCGCGTGCTTGACGGCGCCTTTCGGCCGAAGCTCAGCCGTTACGGCGAGCGTCATCCAGTGACCGCCCCGCTCGCCAGCCGCTCGCCCGATACCTGGGGCCGCTGGCACCGGCAGGTGGATACGACCATGACCGGCGGCAGCGTCCTGATGACCGGCGCCGACGACCGGCCATTGCTGGCGCTCGCCCGATTCGGCGACGGCCGGGTCGCGCAGATTCTTTCCGACCAGATCTGGCTCTGGGCGCGCGGCCACGAAGGCGGCGGGCCGCACGGCGAGTTGATGCGTCGGCTCGCCCACTGGCTAATGGCCGAACCGGAACTGGAGGAGACCCGCCTGAAGGCGACCGTCATCGACGACATGCTGCAGCTTGAACGGTTCACGGTCGAGGATGACGCAAGCGCATTGGTCGACGTGCAAATGCCGGATGGCTCCACGGCCCAGGCGACCCTGGCGCGCGCTGAGGACGGACGGGCGACTGGCGCGGTTCCAGCGCCCGCCCTCGGCCTTTACCGCGCGACTGAGGGCGGACGCACGGCGCTTGCCATGAAAGGCGACCCGAGCGGGCCGGAAGCGCAGGAAATCCGCGCCGATGGCCTGAAACTCAAACCGGCGCTCGCCGCCAGCGCCGGCGCGGCTTGGGCGCTGCATACAGGCGTCCCCGACCTGCGCATGGCGAAACCAGGGCGGGCGATGCATGGGCGCGGCTGGATCGGCCTCAGGTCGAATGAGGCCTATTCCGTGACGCGCGCGGCTTCCGAAGACCTGCCGCCGGCCTGGCTGGCGTTATTGCTGGTCACAGGCGGGCTTTTCTGGGGCTGGCTGCGCGAACGGCGTTGACGGGCGCCGTCGCAGGCGCGCCGACGAAGCATTTATTCTTAGCAAGCCTCAAAGAATTGTAATCCTATCCTTTTGTCCGGACGTCTTAAATGTTAGAATGTGTCACTCGATTGTTTCACGAGAAGGGGACGACCCGTGTTTTCAAAGATATCCAGCCTCGCCTTCGCTGGCGCCTTGGCGCTGATTGCTTTCGCCGCTGCGCCGGTCAGCGCCGCAAGCAATGTCGGCCCGGAGAAATGTCAGGAGTGCCACCGCGCCGAACATGGCGTCTGGGAAGGCACCGCGCATTTCACGTCATTCCGGTCGGTGCATAAGCACAAGGACGCCAAGGCGATCGCTGAGGCGTCCGGCGGCGACAAGTCGTTGCGCCGTAACGATACCTGCCAGACCTGTCACACGACGGAAGTCGGCGGCAAGCCGAAAGCCGGTCCGTCCTGCGAGAGCTGCCATGGCGCCGCTTCCGCATGGCTGCCGATCCATAACGACCTTGGCGGGCCGACGGTGAAACCGGGCGATGAAGCCCCGGCGCACAAGGCCAAGCGCCTGGCCGACGCAAAGAAGGCCGGCATGATCCATTCGTCGATGCTTTATGACATCGCCGAGAACTGCAATGGCTGTCACACCATGCAGAACGTCGATGCCGCCATGGCCGGCAAGCTGATCGACGCGGGCCACCCGATCAACGGCAATTACGAACTGGTCGCATATAGCCAGGGCACTGTCCGTCACCGCTTCTATCCTCCGGACATCACCAAGAACCAGGAGATGAACAAGGCCGAGCTCGCGCGGATGTTCCTCACGGGCCACGCCGTCGGCCTCGTGTATGCGACCAAGGGCGCTGCTGCATCCTCCAACGCGACTTACAAGGCCGCGATGGACAAGCGGATCGCTTCGGCGACGGCCGCGATCGGCGCTGTCAAAGGCAAGGTCGGCCCAGCCGGCGCGCTTTTGTCCAGCCCGACGGAAGCGAACGCGCGCAAGTTCGTGGACGCGATCCAGGGCGAAGATCTTTCCGGCGCTGTCGGCGGGATGTTGCCGAAGAAGTACAAGTAAGACGATACTGACAGCATGCGGCGGGCGGATAGCGATTCGCCCGCCGCGCTGAAATACCGGGACAGGAGTTCGGCGCGCCGGGGCAGCGCGTTGAATTCCGGACCAAACCCGAGGACAGAGCTACGGCTGGCGCGACGCGCGGTTGCCGGAGTTTGATCCGAAAGGGCACTGAAGTCGGTTTGACGACGACGGCCGGGGCTATGGCGCCGTGCGTTGGATCGAGGATGGCGCGCTCCACCAATGGCGCGCGGTCGTTTGGGGGGGGGACGGCGCATTGGCAGTAGCCACAAGGCTGACACGGCCGCAGCGATGGGATCGGCCATTCGATCCCGAGATGTCGCAGGCGGTTCTGGAGCGCTTGAAGCAAAACAGCGTCATCGCGGCCATAGATTCCAGCGCTTTTCCGAAGACGATTCCGCTGGACGGGATTCTGGCGAACGACACGCGCGTGCTTCGTCTGAAAGCCGGCGAAATCGTCGTCCGCGAAGGCGATTATGGCAATTCGGCCTTCCTGATCATGTCCGGCAAGGTCCAGGTCGTGATCAATCCGCCGCTGACCGCACAACAGCTCGGTCGGCAATCGGCGCGGCCCGCCAGCTTCGGCCGGGCGATCGCCCAATTGTGGCGCCGGTCAACGACGCCGGAAACCCGCGATATCTCCCGCTATGGCGCGCTTGGCCTGACGAGCAGCGACAAGAAAGCGATCTTTCTTCAAGATTTTCCGGCGGTTCTGAAAGGCCGCACCACCGCCGACATTGGGGCGGGCAGTTTGTTCGGCGAACTGGCGGCGCTGGGGCGCACGCCGCGCGCCGCGACGGTAATCTGCTCTGAAGATGCCGAAATGCTGGAGATTCGCTGGCAGGGCCTGCGCGAGCTTCGCCGCTTCGATGCCGGCTGGAAGCGCCAGATCGACGCGAATTACCGCAATAACGCTCTGAAGGCGCATCTGCAGGATACGCCCCTGTTCGCGGGACTCGATCCGGCGACCTTGCAGAAAGTCGCTGACGCGACGCTGTTCGAAACTTACGGATCCTTCGACTGGAGTTCATCTTTCCAGCGCTCCGGCGCGGCCGATTCGCTGCGCCAGGAGCCGGTGATCGCCCGCGAGGGCGAATATGCCGACGGCCTCCTGCTGATCCGCGCCGGCTTCGCCCGCGTATCCGTGAAACAAGGCGCGGCCGAACGCACGCTGACGTACCTTTCCGCTGGTGACGATTTCGGCCTTTCCGAACTTTATGGCGGTTGGAAAGGCGGAGCGCCAATCACCGAAACGACCTTGCGCGCCATCGGCTATGTCGACGCGCTACGCGTGCCGAGCCGCATTCTGGAAGAGCTGGTCTTCCCGAAGCTGACCGCGCCGCCGAAGAGTTTCCTGGCATTTGCGGCCCGGCCGCTCGCCGAGGATTCGATGCGGGAATGGGAAATCGAGGAGCGACTGGTCAACGGCACCATGGCGATGCTGATCGACCTGGATCGCTGCGTGCGCTGCGACGATTGCGTGCGCGCCTGCGCCTCGACCCACGGCGGCAATCCCCGCTTCGTCCGGCACGGCAAGACCCATGACAACTGGATGGTCGCAAACGCCTGCATGCATTGCGCCGACCCGGTCTGCATGATCGGCTGCCCGACGGGCGCGATCCATCGTTCGGAGGCCGGCGGCACGGTCGTCATCAACGACGACACCTGTATCGGCTGCGGCACCTGCGCCAATTCCTGCCCCTATAACAACATTCGTCTGGTGGAAATCCGCGATCTGGATGGCCGTCCTGTCCAGGACGAGATCACCGGCACGCCGATCCGGAAAGCGACCAAGTGCGATTTGTGCGCTGGCACGCCTGGCGGACCGGCCTGTGTCAGGGCTTGTCCGCACGGCGCGCTTAGCCGCGTCGATCTATAGGCCGGGAGGACAGGGATTATGCGCGCAGCCAAATCGACCGCCCCTTTCGGATATGCCCTGCTGGCCCTGGGCGCCCTGGCGCTGGCCGCGATCGGCTATTACGCCCAGACCGAGCGCCTGGGCTTGCGGGACGCGACCTTCGTGACCGGATGGATCCTGTTGGGCGCCATGGTTTCGCTTGGGTTGTTCAACATCCGCAAGCGCTTGTCGGCGCTGCCGCTCGGCCGGGCCGCCTACTGGCTGGCGCTGCATGTCGTCGTCGGTTTTTTCGCTGTCGGCATGTTTGTCGTGCACACGGGCGGCGTCTGGCCGACCGGCGGCTACGAGCAAGTGCTGGCGGGCCTGTTCTGGGCGACCGCTCTGTCTGGAGTGTTCGGCTGGCTCTACCAGCGCACCATGCCAAAGCGGCTGTCGCGCGTCGGGTATGAAGTCATCTACGAACGCATTCCGGCCGAAATCGCCGACCTCCGCGAAGCGGCGGAAAACGCAACGCTGGACGGCGTCTCGGCAAGCGGGCAGCCGACCCTCGGTCGCTTCTACAGCGAAACCGCCGAGTGGTTTTTCCAACAGCCCCGTTTCGGCTGGAGCCACATCCTCGGCACCGGCGCCGCTGAACAGTGGGTCGACCAACGGTTCAAGACGGTACGTCGGCTCGTAGGCTCGCAGGAAGCGCCCGCCCTCGACGCTATCGAAGCGGCGGCGCGGCAGAAGCTGTGCGTCGACGCCCATTACGCCCTTCAACGGTCGCTCAAACTTTGGGTGGCGGTCCACGTGGTGCTGACAGCGGCGACATTGTCGCTCGCGGTCTGGCACCTCATCCTGGTGCATGTGTACGCCCGATGACTGATACAAACCGCTTCAGCCACGATCGCTCCCCCTACGAGCGCCCGAACTTTCCGTTCCGTTGCGGCCGCGAGGCTGCATTCGGGCGTCCCTGCCCCCGCGGCCCGACAGGCTCCGGCGAATGCCAGGGCATGGCGGATTGCGCGCCGTTCCGAACCCGCAAGGTCGTCGTCGACGATGCTTCGGGCGAAGAGCGGGAAATCCTGCGCTGGGAATGTCGGCGGCCCGCCCATGCGGGCGGCCCCTGCGCCGAAGGCCCGCGCCCCGACGGCGCCTGCTCCTGCACGCATCCGCCCTGCGCGCCGCAACCGACCATCCGCAAGCAGCGCGGCCGCTGGGCTCTGCTGGCCGTCGCGGGCGTGGTGTCCATCGTGCTGGCGCTTGTCGGTCTTGGCGGAATGGGCGGCATTCCAAGCTCGATCGATCCCGGCGCGCTTTCCGGCAAACATGCGCAATTCACGGCCGAGCAAGGCTGCGTCGCCTGCCATGCGGGCCATTCCGAAACCCTGACCGGCTGGGCGGGCGCGATCTTCGAACGCAAGGCGATCTCCGATGGCTGCGTCTCCTGCCATGCGTTCGGCGCGGAGAATGTCGCTGCAGACGCCCCGGCTTCGCCCTTGGTATTCGCCGCGCACAATTCCAAATTCCCCGAGCGCACGGACGCGCCGACGGCCGATTGCCAGGGTTGCCACACCGAACATCGGGGCGAGCATGCCTCGATCACGCCGGTCGCCGATGGCCAATGCCAAAGCTGCCATGTCAAGACCTTCGAGAATTTTGCCGGGTCCCATCCAGCGTTCGGGGCGAATTTCCCCCATGAGAGCGCGCGCACCATCAAGTTCAGCCATACCAACCATTTCGGCCAGCATTTCCAGGATGCGCGCTATGCCGACAAGGCGCCGGAAGCTGGCTGCACGACCTGCCACAGCGCCAACACGCAAGCCGATGGGCGCTTGCTGCCGGGCAGCTTCGAAACCGGCTGCATGAATTGCCACAATGAGGCGATCCGGGAGAAGGGCATCACGATCTTCGCGTTGCCTGAACTCTCCGACCCGACGCTGACCGCGAGCGCCGCCGAATCCTGCGGCTTCGCCGCCGCAGAAGTCGACCCGGCGCGCGGCCTGATCGCCGCCCTGGCGGACACGCTCCCGGCGATGGAAAGCTTGTCTGCCGCCGTCGCCGCCGCAGAGCCGGACGCAATCGCGGCGGCGGCGGAGAAACTGGCCGAAGCCCAGTCCGCCCTTGCCGACGCTCAAAGCGAACTGGCCGACGCCGTCGAGCCGGACGCCATCTCCTTCGAGACGCTTTCGCCCGCGTTCGCCTATCTCCTGGGCGTCGATGCGGACGATATGGATGCTTATAGCGAACCGGCCGCCGAATTCCTGGTCGCCAGCGCCGCCGATGGGCGGACGGCTCTGGAAGACGCGATCACCGCCCGCGGCGGCGATCCCGCCGCCTTGCTCGCAGGCCTATCCGCCGAGTTGGTGACGCGCGTTACTTGCGCCTGGACCGCAAACGCCGAGTATGAACCCTTGCAATATCCAGAATCCGGCGCAGGCTGGGCGACAGGGGAGTATCAGGTGTCCTACCTTCCGACGGCCCATGCGGATCCCGTGGTCAAGGCCTGGATCAATTTCGCATTGGCCAGCAAGGGGTCGGATGTCGAGCAAGCGGAAGACTTCCGCGCGCAGGCGCTGGATCCGTCGAACGGCCCAGGCCGCTGCTTCAAATGTCACGTGGCGCCGGAAGCGGACGCCGCACCGGCCATCGCCGTTCAGTGGGCCATTCCGCGCCAGGATATCCGCCCCTTCACCACGTTCGATCACAAACCGCATCTGAACGTGCTCGACCAGGGGCAGGGCTGCGCGACCTGCCACAAGAAGGTCGAAGTCGGCATGACCCTGGCCGACGACGCCAAGCGGCCCGGCGCGCATCCAAATGAGTTTCTCCCGATTACCCAAGGCGTGTGCGCCGATTGCCACCATGAAGGCGGGGTGCGGCAGGACTGCAGCCTCTGCCACCGCTATCACGCCGATCCATCTATCCGTAAACGCAAGCTGTGAGGATGAAACCGATGATGACAGGTAAGCTCTCGATTGCGCCGCTGCTTGCCAAGCGCGCCTGGGTCGGCTTGGCCATGGCGGCCGTCGTCGTAGCGGCCGCCGCCGGCTTTGGCGGCGCCGCATACGCCGAAACGCCAGCCGTAGACCCCCATGCCGACGTGCTGGCGGCGGAAAGCTATCCGACCGCGGCGCAGTGCGGGACATGTCATGACCAGATCTACAAGGAATGGGCGTCGTCGAACCACGCCTATGCCTCGATCTCGCCCATGTTCCACAAGTTCGAGCAGAAGATTAACGATCTTTCGAGCGGAACCATTCGCGCATTCTGCGTGCGCTGCCATCAACAGATCGGCACTCAGCTTGACGAACGTCGCGACCTGCCGCTCTGGGAACGGGCGCAGATCTCCCGCGAGGGCATCAGCTGCGTAACCTGCCACCGCGTGCGTGAGCAGTATGGCAAGGTCAACGGCGAACGCCTGGTGACGCCGGGCAACATCCATGTGCCGGTCACCGGCGCGGGCGATGGCGAAACCCTGGCGAAGGTCATCGAAAATCGCGGCGAGTATCGCGTTTCGGCCGGACCGGACGAACGCGGCGCGCAGATCCATCTGGGCGTCTACAAGTTCCCGCAGATTTCCAAGTCCGAATTCTGCGTTTCGTGCCATCAGGTCGCGGTCAATCCCGGCATCAAGCTGGAAGTGGTCTGGGATCAGTATCGCGCCTCCCCGGCCGCCGCCGCGGGCGTCACCTGCCAGGACTGCCACATGGGCAAGGTCCCAGGCCGCGCCGACGGTTATGCGACCGCGCCGGTCGCCGTCATCAACGGCCAGGAAATCGATCCGGGCCGCAAGCATTCCAACCATGCCTTCTATGGGCCGGGCTATCCGATCGCCCATCCCGGCATCTTCCCGCACAATCCGGACGGAGCCGAGATTCCGATCGAGGACTGGCTGGCGTTCGATTATCGCGCCGGATGGGGCTCGCCCGAGTTCGAGGAGAAGGTCGAAAGCGGCGAAGTCTCCGAAGATATCTTCCCCGCCGCCTGGGGCGATGTCTTCGATCGGGAAACCGCCTGGGAGATCATCCAGGAGAACATTGCGGCGCTTGAAGAAAAGCGCGACCTCCGCCGGCAGGTGATGGAGAACGGCTCCCGGCTGGACGGCCCATTCTTCAAGGGTCAGCCGAAAGTCGGCTCCTCGCTGGGCTTCGCGATCAAGGTCACGAATACCGACGACGGGCATAACCTGCCGTCCGGGTCGCTAGGCGCGCAGCCGGAAATCTGGCTGAACGTCGCGGTCGTCTCGCCCTCGGGCAAGCCGGTCTGGGAATCGGGCTATGTCGACGGGAATGGCGATATGGCGGACCTGCATTCGCTCGAGGTCGCTTCGGGAGACACGAAGTTCGACGATCAGTTGTTCAATCTGCAGACCAAGTTCCTGTTCACCAACGTGAAGGGCACGGAGCGCGAGTGGTATCTGCCGATCAACGTCGATATCGACCAGCTTCCGTTCATTCGCGCCGCCAACGTGCCGACGTCGATCCTGAACCACCCGCCGTTCATTCGCATGGAAGGCCGCTCGATCCCGCCGCTCGGCAACCGCATGGCCAACTACAATATCCCGGCCGATGCGCTGAGCGAGAAAGGCACCTACAAGATGGCGGTTCGCATGCGCAGCCGCGCCGAGCCGATCTACTTCATGCGCTTTGTCGAGGCCACGCCGGAAATGGAGGAAGCCATGAACGACTGGATGCTCGATTTCCATGCCTATACGGTGGAATTCGACGTAAACTAATGCGCTTCGGCGCCTGTCATCCCCGGCGTCAGATCGAACCGATCCGGCGCCGGGGACAGCGACTTTGACCAAGGGGAACGAAACCGTGTCGCATCGCAAACATATCAGCGCCGGACGCGCCGCATTGCTCGCAGCCACCGCCGCCGCCGCATTGCTCATCGCGACGCCAGGCGCATTCGCCGCTTCGGCCGACGCAGACAAGCCGCGCGAGATGGATTCTATCGCGCGTCCAGCCGAACATGACGCCGGCGTCTTCAAGGCCGACCCGACCTATGAGGACAAGCCCTATAACGCCGAAGGCCAGCTCCAAATTTATGGCGGCAAGCGCAATCTTACCGAGCCGCGGCCGATCATCGAAGCTGGGCGGCCGCAATATGTGGAAGGCCCCTTCGAGCAGGGCACGAATATCGCCGGCGAAAAGAACCTGTTCGCTCCCGCGCTGCAGGTCTTCGGCGATTTCAGAACGGCGATCGCCGCCAACGATGTCGGCAACGACACGGTTTATGAGTGGGCGAACCGCCTGAACCTCGACGTCGACCTGAAGCTGACGGCGACAGAGCGCATCCACGCGTTCTTCCGGCCGCTCGATCGGGGCGGCAAGTTCCTGGGCTATCGCTTCGGCGACAAGAATGACGATAATGGCGGCGATGGCGGCGTCGGCGAAGTCGATCCTGGCGTCGAAACCCTGTTCTTCGAAGGCGATATCGGAGCCATCGTGGCCGGCCTGTCCGATGAATATCAATCCTTCGACTTGCCGATATCCTTCGGATTGGTGCCGTTCATCATGCAGAATGGCCTCTGGATGGAGGATGCGTTCGTCGGCGGCGGCTTTGCCCTGCCGTCCCTGAACAGCGCCGCCCTCGATATCACGAACATGGACATCACATTCTTCGCTGGCTTTTCCGAAGCGGAATCGCCGGCGTTCGTCGCCGCCAATGGCGACCCCGACACGGATGAGGTTTCCGTCTACGGCGTCGCCGCGTTCGTCGAGTGGTTCGAAGGCTATTCGGAATTCGGCGTCGGCTATATCGATGGCCGGAACGATCTGTCCGATATCGACTATGTCAACCTGACGGCGGCCTTCACGAAGCGTTATGGCGGCTGGCTCTCGAATTCGGTCCGCGTATTCGGCGCGGTCGGCCAGGACACGGACAATCGCGCCAAGACGGCCGATGGCTTCGCGATCCTGCTTGAGAATTCTCTGATCACCCACAAGCCCGACGTCTACGTGCCGTATCTCAATGCTTTCCTTGGCGTCGACAAACCGCAAAGCCTTGTCCGCGACAATGGCGGCCTGTTGAAAAATACCGGCATCACCTTCGAAAATGACGGCATGACCCAGTTCCCGAAACTGGACGATACCGCGCAGGATACCTTCGGCGCGGCCGTCGGCGTGAACTATCTGTTCAATCTGGATCAGCAATTGGTGGTCGAAGCTTCAACGGTTCAAGTTCTCGAAGGCGAGAAGCAGGCCGGCCAACCGGCGCAAGGGGCGCAATATGCCGTCGGCGCCCGCTACCAGATCCCTGTCACGAACCGTGTCATCCTCCGGGCTGACGCCATCGCTGCGATCCGCGAGAATGCCGACGATGTGGCCGGCATCCGGTTTGAAGTGCGCGTAAAATTCTAAGCGGGCGTCCCCCGGCCCGCCGATGGGCCGGGGGACGCCAGTTCTGCTGAGATCGATCCGCGCCGGCAAAGGGGTTTGCCGGCGCGCTTGAAGGGGGAATGAGATGGAGAATATGGCCAGTATCGTTGCAATCGGCGCCGCAGGATTGCTCGGGCTTTATATCCTGTCCCTGCTCTTCGGATCGTTCCGGCAACAGGCGCGGCTTGCCCGGCACTATGAGGAGCAAAGTACGCTGTTCCGCGCCCGCGCCGAAAGCCTGCTGAAGGTTCGGGCGGAAGAGATCGAAAAAACCCAGAACACCTGGAGCGGCTTCCGGAAGTTCGAGGTCGCCGAAAAGATCAACGAGATCCCCGACTGCCATTCTATTTACCTGAAACCCCATGATGGCCGCCCTCTTCCGCCGTTTGAGCCGGGCCAGTTCCTGACCTTCAAGTTCCTGGTGCCCGATCACACAGGCGACGTGATCCGCTGCTATTCGCTCTCCGATGCGCCGGGCCGCGACTATTACCGGATCACGGTCAAGAAAGTCCCGCCGCCGCGCGGCAAGCCGGAAATTCCCCCTGGGCTCTCCTCGACTTTCGTCAATGAAGTGCTGAACAAGGGCGATATCATCGACGTTCGGGCTCCGAACGGCGGCTTCTACCTGAAGCGCCAGCACCGGCGCCCGGTCGTGTTGATCGGCGGCGGCGTCGGCATCACGCCGGTCTTGAGCATGCTGAACTATATCTGCGAACACGAGCCCGACCGCGAGACCTGGTTCTTCTTCGGCGCCCCGAACAAGTCCCAGCACATCATGAAAGCCCATCTGAGGCAAATCGCCGCCGACAATCCGAACGTCCGCATGAACATCTGCTACAGCGACCCGACGGACGACGACGTGCTCGGCGAAGACTACGATCACCACGCGCGCGTCTCGGTCGAGTTGTTCAAGAAACTCCTGCCGTCCAACAATTTCGAGTATTATTTCTGCGGCCCGCCGCCAATGATGAACTCGCTCGACGCCGATCTGAAGGCCTGGGGCGTGCCGGAAGCGGATATTCATTATGAAGCGTTCGGCCCGGCATCCGTAAAGAAAGCCCCGCCGCCGGCTCCCGTCGATGGCGCGACGCCTGCCGCTGGGATCGCCGTGACATTCGCGAAATCCGGCAAGACGATCGAATGGACGCCAGCGATCGGCACGTTGCTCGACCTGGCCGAAGCGAATGGCGTCGATATTGCCTCCGGCTGCCGCGCCGGCAGTTGCGGCACCTGCCTGACCGCCGTTCTGGACGGTGAAGTAGGCTATGCGACGCCGCCTGACGCGGCCATCGAAAATGGCTCCTGCCTTGCTTGCGTCGGCGCCCCGAAAGGCCCAGTGAAGATCGACGCCTGACCGATCGCAGCCGATGCCGCCAGAGAATGGCCGACTGTCCCGGATCGGCCCGGACCTGGCGAAGAGCGGGCTTGGCCCAACTCGCGCCGATCGGAGCGATGTCGCCTGCGTTTCCGATGTCGCCTTAGAAGAGCGACGGCGGGCGGTGCAGTCCTGGCGCGCGACATGGCGCCGATATGAGGATGTTGACGCCAATCCTGCACAGGTTTTGGCGCAAGGCAGGCCAAAGCGCTCTAGTTATGGAGCCGCTTGATGCTGTAGATTCGGTCAATCCGCCTTTTGGCAAATCTTCAGACAGCGGATAGGCCGATTGGCGTCACTCGATCTAAGAGCCTGACCGAAAAGTGTTTGAGCGATATCAGCAGGTTGTGATTCACCG
>CALAHN010000086.1 GCA_937891825.1 uncultured Alphaproteobacteria bacterium | reverse complement strand
CCGGCGCCGAAGCGGGCCGGCGCGCCCGCCTCCATGGCCGCCAGCATCGCCATCGCGCCATGGGACCAGCCAAGCAGGGCGACGCGGTCGGCGCGGACGAAATCCTGCGCCTGGAGCCAGGCGAGCGCGCCGTAAGCATCGAACGGCCGGTCGCTGTGGGCGTCGATCGGCCGCTCCTTCAAGTCGCAGACGCTCCGGTAGCCGCGCGGCGTGAAGCCATCGACCAGCAGCACGACATAGCCCCAATCGCCCAGCCGCTCGAGCCAGGCCCGCATCGTGCCATGAAGATTGCCGGACTTCCCATAAGCGCCGGAACAGCCGTGCATCATGACAACGGCCGCATGCCGTCCCGGGGCCGCCGGCCGCGACAGCAGACCCGCAAGCTCTGTCCGGCTGGCGTCGAGGCTGGGGAAGCGGACCGCCGTCGTTTCAGCGGCGCGGAGGCCCACAACCGGCATGAGCAGCAGGACGAGCGCCAGCGCGATCCGGCGCGGCCAGGCGCGGGTTCCTCTGACGACGTTCGACATGGCCCGCCGGGTCCTCCGATACTTGCCGCGCCAGTCTGATCCTGCCGCGCCTGAAATGCGAGGTGTCGGTTCATGAATGACAGCACGGCGACCGCATGCCGGCGGCTGCGGCCAGTTGCCTCGCGCCCCGGCCCCGTGCGACGCTTTCGCCGACCCGAAACGCCATTGCTCGAGGACCGCCGCCGCCATGACCGACGCCTTTCGCAACGATCCCGTCCGCCGCATGCTGGGGGGCCGCGCGCTCGCTGAAATGCTGAAGCTGGCCGGCGGCGCGCCGATGTTCGGCATGGGCGGCTTCCAGTTGCTGCCGTTCTATGACGCCGTGCGCGAGCTTGGCCTGCAGCATACGCTGATCAACGACGAACGCTGCGGCGCGTTCGCCGCCGACGCCTGGTCGCGCGTCACCCGGCGCGTCGGCGTCGTCGATGCGACGCTCGGGCCGGGCGCGACCAACCTGACGACGGCGCTGGTCGAAAGTCTGAACGCCGGCGTGCCGCTGGTCGCCATCGTCGGCGATGCGAACCGCCAGCACGCCTGGAAGAACATGACCCAGGAAGCGCGCCAACTGGAAATCCTGGCGCCCTGCGTCAAGGACGTGATCCGCGTCGAGGTCGGCGAGCGCGTGCCGGAGCTGGTGCGCCGCGCCTTCGCGGTGGCGACGTCCGGCCGCCCTGGCCCGGTCATTCTGGATGTCCCGGAAGATATCGCCCACGGCGAATTCGATTATGAGGCAAGCGACTTCTATTTCGACGAAGCGACCTTGAGCATCCCATCCAGGACCTCCCGTCCAGGCCGGGCCGCAACCTTACAGGCGGCCGAGTTCCTGCGCGGCGCCAAGCGGCCGATGATCCTGGTCGGCGGCGGCATCCATCTCTCGAATGCTTACGCGCCGCTTTTGCGCCTGGTCGAGCAGGAAGGCATCCCGGTCGCCCACACCATGAGCGGCAAGGGCGGCATCGCCTGCGTGCATCCGCTGTCGGCGGGCCTCTTCGGGCGCTATGACCGGATCGCCAACGACCTGATCGGCCAAGCCGACTGTCTGCTGGTCGTCGGCTGCAAGCTAGGCGAGATCGCGACCAAGCGCTTCTCCCTGCCGCTTGGCGGCAAGCCGCTGATCCATCTGGAAGTCTGGCCGGAGGAAATCGGCCGGACGACGCCGCCGACGGTCGCGCTTGTCGGCGACGCGGGCGAAGGCCTCGCCGATCTGGCGGACGCGCTGACGGACGGCGCAAGCGCCCGCCGCGCCGCCCGCGCCCAGTACGGCCAGGAAGTCCAGACCAAAATGACCGCCTGGATCGAGGGCGCCGAACCGCGCTACGGCGCGACGGAACGGCCGATCAATATGGGCCGCGTCATCCGCGAGTTGATGAACGTCCTGCCGGCCGACGGCATTCTGGTCGCCGACGGCGGCTTCGCCGGCCATTGGACCGGCCTGCTGTTCGACACCAAGCAAGCCGGCCGGACCTATGTGCCGGATCGGGGCTTCGCCTCCATCGGCTACGGCCTGCCGGGCGCGATCGGGGCGCAGATCGCGGCGGGCAAGGACCGGCCGGTCTTCGCCCTGACCGGCGACGGCGGCTTCAACATGACGCTCGGCGAGTTGGAGACAGCGCGCCGCCTGAAGCTCGGCCTGACCATGATGGTCGTGAACAACGCGGCCTCGGGCTATGTGAAGGCGCTGCAGCACGCGATGTATGGCGGGCGCTACCAGTCAAGCGACCTTGAGGAAGTGAACTACGCCAACGCCGCCGAGGCGCTTGGCTGCCACGGCATCCGCGTCGAGGACCCGGAAACCCTGGCGGACGCCATGCGCCAGGGCATGGCGGAGAAGGACCGGCCGACGGTGATCGATATCGTCGTCACCCGCGACCCCGCGAAAATGCTGCCCGCCGTCGATAACCGCACGGCGCAAATCAAGAAAGGCGACCGGATCGCCTGATCCCAGGAAAAAGGAAACTCCCATGAATCGATTGGACGGAAAGGTCGCGCTGCTCTCCGGCGGCGCGCGGGGCATCGGCGCGGCGACGGCGAGGCTGATGGCGGAGGCCGGCGCCGCGGTCGTGATCGGCGATATTCTGGAAGATGCGGCGGCAGAGACCGTCGCCGGCATCAAGGCCGCCGGCGGCCGGGCGGCGGCAGTGCGCCTCGACGTGACCGCCGAAGCCTCATGGGCGGACGCCGTGGCGGCTGCGACCGGCAATTTCGGCAAGCTCGATATCCTGATCAACAATGCCGGCGTCTTCATCGGCCGCGACATCGAGGAAGCGACCCTGGAGGACTGGCAGAAGCTCGTCGCCGTCAACCTGACCGGCGTCTTCCTCGGCACCCGGATCGCGATCCCCGCGCTCCGCGCGGCGGGCGAAAGCTCCCGGCATGGCAGCGTCATCGTCAATACCTCGTCGATCGCGGGCCTCGTCGGGTCGCAGCTCGATCCGCTCTATTCGATGACCAAGGGCGGGGTTACGACCTTCACCAAGTCGACCGCGCTCAATCTGGCGCGCAAGGGCTACCGCATCCGCTGCAATTCCATCCATCCGGGCGTGATCGAAACCGATATGGGCGAGCAGACCTTTGTCGCCCGCGCCCAGCAGCGCCGCAGCAACGATGTCGAAGGCGCCCGCGCCGTCGCGCTCGCATCGCACCCGATCGGCCGCCTCGGTCGGGCGGAGGATATCGCGAACGGCATCTGCTTCCTCGCAAGCGATGACGCCGGTTTCATGACCGGCGCCGGGCTCGTCGTCGATGGCGGGTTGACGGCGCAATAGATCGAAGGCGGAGACCGATGATGATCTTCCGGCAAGCGACCGAGGCCGACCTGCCCGCCATCGTGACACTGCTGGCGGACGACCCCTTGGGCGCGGGCCGGGAGAACCCGGCGATGCCGCCCGACCGACGCTATGTCGCGGCTTTCGCCGCGATCGCCGCCGACCCGAACCAGTTGCTCGCGGTCGCGGAAGCGGACGGCGCCGTCGTCGGCACGTTGCAGCTCACGTTCCTGCCCGGCCTCTCGCGGCTTGGCATGTGGCGCGGGCAGATCGAGGCGGTCCGGATCGCCGAACGCGCCAGGAACGCCGGGGCTGGGCAAGCCATGTTCGAATGGGCGATCGAGGCCTGTCGCGCCCGGGGCTGCGGCCTTGTGCAACTGACCACGGATATCTCCCGCCCCGATGCTCACCGCTTCTATGAGCGGCTGGGCTTCAAGGCGAGCCACGCCGGCTACAAGCTGGCGCTATAGAGCGATCAGGCGGAGCGGATCAGCGTGCCGTCGCCCTGTTCGCTGAAGATTTCCAGCAGGATCGCGTGGGTGACGCGGCCATCCAGGATGACCGCCGCTTCGACGCCCGCGTCGACGGCGTCCAGGCAGGTCTCGATCTTCGGGATCATGCCGCCCTTGATGACGCCGTCGCGGATCATCCGCCGGGCGGTGTCCGCGGAAATGTCCGCCAGACGCTTGCCATCGCCGTCGAGCACGCCCGCGACGTCGGTCAGCATCAGGAGACGCTTCGCCTTGACGGCGGCGGCGACCGCGCCCGCGGCGGTATCGGCGTTGATGTTATAGGTGGCGCCGGCGCTGTCGAAGCCGATGGGCGCGATCACCGGGATCACGCCGGTCGCGGTCAATTGCATCAGGATTTCGCCGTTCACCCGTTCCGGGTCGCCGACAAAGCCCAGGTCCATCACCTTCTCGACGTTCGAATCGGTCTGACGGGCCGTGTGGGCGAGCTTCTTGGCGCGGATCAGGTTCGCATCCTTGCCGGACAGGCCGATGGCGGTGCCGCCGGCGCGGTTGATCGCGGCGACGATGCCCTTGTTGATGGCGCCGGCGAGCACCATCTCGACCACCTCGACGGTCGCCTTGTCGGTAACCCGGAGGCCATCGACGAAATCGCTCTTGATCGCAAGCCGCTTCAGCATGGCGCCGATCTGCGGGCCGCCGCCATGCACGATGATCGGAAAGGCGCCGATCTGCTTCAACAGCACGACATCGCGGGCGAACTCATCCGCCAGCGCTTCATCGCCCATGGCATGGCCGCCATACTTGATCACGACGGGAACGCCGGCATAGCGGCGCATATAGGGCAGCGCCTCAGACAGCACGCTCGCCCGGACGGTCCGATCGATTTCCATTTCGCTCATCAGGCTCCCCCAACATCAGTCGCAAACGCCGCCAGATGGGCGCGCAACTCGGCCATGCCGTCGCCCTTGGCCGCGCTCGTCATCAACACCACCGGATGAGCTGCCCGGCGCTTCGCCGCCGCCCGTTCGGTTTCCGCCAGCACGCGGTCCGCTTCCGCCGCCGTTATCTTGTCCCGCTTGGTCAGGACGATTTGATAGGATAACGCCGCATCGTCCAAAAGCGACATCATCTCCAGATCGCCGGGCTTGAAGCCGTGGCGCCCGTCGACCAGCAGGCACAGCCGCGCCAGTTTCGAGCGGCCGCGCAGGAAATCCCGGGTCAGTTTGGTCCAGTCCCGCACCTTGCTCCGGGAGACTTTGGCATAGCCATAGCCCGGCAGGTCGACGACGCGCAGCCGCCCGCCCAGATCGAAGAACACCAGGCTTTGGGTGCGGCCCGGCGTGTTCGATGCGCGCGCCAGATCCTTGCGGCCAAGCAAGGCGTTGATCAAGCTTGACTTGCCGACATTGGACCGGCCAGCGAAAGCGATCTCCGGCAAGGTCGGCGCTGGCAGATTGTCCAGCGCCTTCGATTCCCACAGAAACGTCGCTTCAGCCTGGAACAGCTTCCGGCCCGCTTCAAGCTCGGCGGCCGTCAGCGCCTTGGGGTCGTCCGGAAACTCGGGCATTGCGCCTCAGACCTTCTCCGCCCGCTTCTGCGCGCCCCGTCCGATCGGCACGCCCTGGCGCTTCATGATGAGCGCCTGCTGGCAGATCGAAAGGAAGTTGTTCCAAGTCCAATAGATCACGAGCCCGGCCGCGAAATTCGCCAGCAGGAAGGTGAAGACGATCGGCATTAGCGCGAAAATCTTCGCCTGGACCGGGTCCGTCGGCTGCGGGTTCAGGCGTTGCTGCAGGAACATCGTCAAGCCCATCGCCAGGGCCCAGGCGCCCAGATGCAGGAATGACGGCGGCTGGAAGGGCAGCAGGCCGAACAGGTTGAAGACGTTCGTCGGATCCGGCGCGGACAGGTCGGTGATCCAGCCGAAGAACGGCGCATGCCGCATTTCGATGGTGACGATCAGCACTTTATAGAGCGAGAAGAACACCGGAATCTGGATCAGGATCGGCAGACAGCCTGCCGCCGGATTGACCTTCTTGGTCTTGTAGAGCGCCATCATCTCCTGATTGAGCTTCTGCCGGTCATCGGCATAGCGCTCGCGCAGCTTCAGCATTTCCGGCTGCAGCGCCTTCATCTGCCCCATGGACTTGTAGGACTTGTTGGCGAGCGGGAAGAACAGGATCTTGATCCCGATCGTCAACGCCATGATCGCCAGGCCCATATTGCCGATATGGCCATAGAGCCAGGCAAGCGCCTTGAAGAACGGCTTCGTCAGGAAATAGAACCAGCCGAAATCGATCGCGAGATCGAAGCGCTGGACGCCCAGTTCCTCCTCATACCGATCGAGCAGGTTCACTTCCTTGGCGCCGCCGAAGAAGCGGTGCATGAAGCTGGCCGACTGGCCGGGCGGAACGACGACGCCGGCCTCAGTCGCATAGTCGGTCTGGAAGCGATCCGCGCCGCCGGACGCATGATGCAGGAAGCGCGCTTTCACCGGCGCTGTCGGGTCGGGAATGATCGCCGCCAGCCAATAGACATCGGTGATGCCGAGCCAGCCGCCCGTGGTCGGCTCTTCGACGACGCCCTTGGCGCCGTCGTCCATCAGGTCGTCGTAGTTGAGTTCCTTCAAGCTGCCGCCCAACACGCCGAGCGGGCCTTCATGCAGCACGAACAACTGGCTGACCTTCGGCAGGCCGGTGCGCGACACCAGGCCATAGGGGCGCAGGGTCTGGGGCCGGTCGCCGCCGTTGCGCACGCTGTCCTCGATCGTGAACATATAGCCGTCGTCCAGACTGACCTTGCGCTCGAACACAAGGCCGGTTTCGCCGGTCCATGTCAGGAGGATGCTGTCGCCGGGGGTCAGGGCCTTGGCGGTCGTCTGCCATGCGGCGTCGGCGCCGGGGGCGGCGCCCGGCTGCTCGCCGATCCAGCCGAATTCCGCGAAGTAGCCATCAGGCCCGGAGCTCGGCGAGAGCAAGGTCACGGGCGGGCTGTCCGCACGGTTGAACTGGCGATATGTGGAGAGCGTCAGATCGTCGAACCGGCCGCCTGTCAGCGCGATCGAGCCGGAGATGCGCGGGCTTTCGATGTGGATGCGCGGGCTTTCGCCGAGCGCCGTCACCCGGTCCTTCAGGACCGCGGCGATTCCGCCCGCGGCCGGCGCGGCGCCGGCGACCGACCCGGCGCCGGCGGCGGACGGAAGCGCGACGTCGGACGCGCCATCGGTCTGCCCCGGGGTCGCGCCCGCAGCAGTCTCTGTCGCGGTCCTGACGGGCGGCGCCGGCGGCGGGAACAGAAAATTCCAGCCGAGCAGCACGCCGATCGACAACGCCATCGCCAAAATGAGGTTGCGTTGCTCCATCGCACGAAAAATCCCGGTTGGTTGATAGGGGTCAGGCGGACGGCGCCCGCAGGGAAGAGAAGGTTTGGACTAAGCGGGCGGATGCTTCAAGTCCGGAATGGGATCGTAGCCAGCGCCGCCCCACGGATGGCACCGCGCCAAACGCCGCAGAGACAGCCATCCGCCGCGCCAGACGCCGTGACGCCGCACCGCGGCCACGGCATAGGCGGAGCATGTCGGCTGGAACCGGCAGGAGCCGGGCGTGAACGGCGAAATGCAGTAGCGATAGACATAGACCGGCGCCAGGACTAGTCCATGCAGGACGCGCTTCATCGCCCGCGCCCCGCAAGCTTGCCGTTGACCTCTACGAAGGCGCGGCCGAGATCGCGCTTCAAGGCGTCGAACGGATAGTCGATCGTCAGCGTCCGTCCGATCAGCACATAGTCGCAGCCGCTCAGCCCAAGCGCAGGCGCCACTTCGCAGGCAGCAGCCTTCAATCGGCGGCGGGCGCGATTGCGCGCGACCGCATTGCCGACCTTCTTGGAACAGGTAAAGCCAAGCCGCACCGCTGACGCCGATGGCTCGGCGCCGTCCGGGCGACGAAGACCCTGCAAGCCGAGGCTGGCGCCGCCAGCCTTGCGGCCACGCGCCGCCGCCAGGAATTCCTGGCGCTGTTTCAGCCGGCCGATCGTCCCGCCCGCGGTCATCAGCCTACGCGGAAACGCGCTTCCGGCCTTTGGCGCGACGGCTCGACAGGACGCGGCGGCCGCCGACCGTGGCCATCCGCGAGCGGAACCCATGGCGGCGTTTGCGAACGAGGACGCTCGGCTGGTAAGTGCGCTTCACGGCAAAATGCTCCGGCAAGACGTGCAACGGCCGAGCATACCGGCCGATCACGCAGAATTCAAGGCGCTATAACGAAGCGAGGCTTATAGTCGATTTTCCGCCGCCGGGTCAATGATTGCGGAACGGCGCACACTGGGGCGGTTCACGAACATCTGACTGGCCATGCGTCCCGACGCGCCCAAGATGCACGAGGCTGGCTGAATTGCAATGACGAAACTGGACCGGAAAATGCCTGGCGCCGAACCTTCGACAGCCGATGCGACGGCGCAGCCCGCCTGGAAGCGGCTCCTTCCGATCGCGGTCCTGGCGGCCGGCGCGGCGGCGTTCTTCGCTTTCGGCGGCGGCGAATACGTCAGCCTGGAGCGGCTCGGCGACAACCGCGATGCGCTGCAAGCCTGGACAGGCGCACATCCGCTGCCGGCGGCGGCGCTCTATACTCTCGCCTATATCGTCGTCATCGCCCTGTCGCTGCCGGTCGGCGCCCTGTTGACCCTGGCAGGCGGCTTCGTCTTCGGAACCTGGATCGGCGGCAGCTTGACGGTCGTCGGCGCGACGATCGGCGCGACCGTGCTGTTCATCGCCGCCCGCACCGCCTTCGCGGATTATTTCAAGGCCCGCATGGGCGCGACCGTCGCCAGGATGGGCGACAAATTCCGGCAGGACGCCTTCTCCTATATCCTGGCGCTCAGACTTGCGCCGATCTTTCCGTTCGTCGTCGTCAACGTGGCCCCGGCGCTCGCCGGGGCGCCCTTGAACGCCTATGTCGCGGCGACGGCGATCGGGATCGTCCCCGGCACGTTTGTCTACGCCAGCGTCGGCGCCGGCCTCGACGCCATCTTCGCGGCCGGCGGGACGCCCGATCTCGGCGTGATCTTCCAGCCAGAGGTGCTGTTGCCCCTCGCGCTCCTGGCGCTGCTGGCATTGGCGCCGACGGCGTGGAAATACCTGAAGCGGCGGAATTCGTCCGACGTTTGATTGCATCGCGCCTGAAAACCGACGACCCTGCCGGCCATGATCCGCGCCCATCTGTCCAGCATGTCAGCGCGCCTGCTGATCCTGACGATCGCCTTCGTGATGTTGGCGGAGGTGCTGATCTTTGCGCCGTCCGCCGGACGCTTCCGGACGGTCTATCTGCAAGAGCGCCTTGCGACCGCCCACCTGGCGGGACTGGCGCTGGAGGCGACGCCGACCGGCAAGGTCGACGCCGCGCTCGAGGCGCAATTGCTGCGCCATGTCGGGGCCTACGCCGTCGACATCCGGCTCGGGCCGTTGACGACGCGGATGCTCGGCGGCGCCATGCCGCCCGAGCCGGACATCGACATCGACCTGGAGCGCGAAAGCCCGGTCGCGATGATCATGAACGCCTTCAAGACCTTCCTCAGCCCCAAGGACACGATCCTGCGCGTCGCCGGACGGTCGCCGAAGGATCCCTCCGTGCTGGTGACGGTCATCATCCCCGAAGCGCCGATGCGCATGGCGCTGATCGACTATTCCCGGCGGATTCTGCAATTGTCGCTGGTGATTTCAGCGATCACGGCCGGCCTTGTGTTTCTCAGCCTGCGCTGGCTGATGGTCCAGCCGATGGGCCGGCTGACCGACGCGATCATCGCGTTTCGCGCTGCGCCGGAAGACCCGACGCGCGGCGTCCGACCGTCCGGCCGGCTCGATGAGATCGGCGTGGCGGAGCGGGAACTGGCGGCGATGCAGCGCGACCTCCGCCAGGCGCTCGCGCAGAAAGCCCGGCTGGCGGCCCTGGGCGAAGCCGTCGCCAAGATCAATCACGACCTCCGCAACATCCTGTCCTCGGCGCAACTGGTCTCCGACAGCTTGCTCGATTCGGGCGATCCCAAGGTGCGGCAGATGGCGCCGACCCTGCTCCGCGCCATCGACCGCGCCGTAGCACTTTGCCGGGACGTGGTGCGCTATGCCCGGACCGGCGAGGCGAAGGTGCGCAAGGCCCGCCAGGACATCCGCGCGCTGCTGGACGACGCGGGCGAGGCCGCCGTCGCATCGGCCGGCGGGCGCGCCGGCGTGACCTTCGAGAACCATGCGCCCGAGCAATTGTTCGCAGCGGTCGATCGCGCCCAGCTTGGCCGCGCCATCGAAAACCTTGCCCGGAACGCTTATGAAGCAGGCGCCGACGTTGTTTCGGTCAGCGCGACGCTCCAGCCGGACGGCCTGCGCATCGTCGTCGCGGATAACGGCCCCGGCATTCCGGCCGCGCTTGAGCCCCGGCTCTTCCAACCCTTCTCCAGCAGCGCTAAAACCGATGGCAGCGGCCTCGGACTCGCGATCGCGGCGGAGATCGTCGCGTCCCATGGCGGCCGCATCGTCCTTGCGCGGTCCGGCCCCGACGGCGCAGAATTCGCGCTGACGCTGCCAACCTGATCCTATCCCGCTCTTGAGGAACGCCTGTAATGAACGACAAACGGCCGGAAGGCGTTTGGGACCCGAACCAGTATCTGCGGTATGGCGGCCATCGCCTGCGCCCGGCGATCGAGCTGTTCCAGCGCATCGACCTGGACGCGCCCGTGCGCTGCTGGGATATCGGCTGCGGCGCCGGCGAAATCGCGATCGCGATGACGGAACGCTGGCCGAACGCCGACGTTGTGGCGCTCGACGCCTCGCCGGAAATGCTGGCGAAGGGCAAGGCTTCGCCCGGCGGCGACAAGGTGAAATGGGTCGAGGCCGATATCGCGTCCTGGTCGCCCGATCAACCGGCCGACGTGATTTTCTCCAACGCCACCCTGCAATGGCTGGGCGATCACGAAAACCTGTTCCCGCGCCTCATGCAGTGTCTGGCGCCCGGCGGCGTGCTGGCCGTGCAGATGCCGCTTTCCTGGGGCCAGACCTCGCACCGCCTGCTCCGCGAAATCCTGGCCGGCGGCAATGGCGGCAAGGGCTATGGCGACACGGCGCTGCAGACCAGCGTCGCCCGGAAATGGGTCGATGAAGCGGAAGTCTATTTCGACCGCCTCGCTCCCTATGCCGCCCATGTCGATATCTGGGAAACCCATTACCTGCAAGAGCTTTCCGGGGACGATCCGGTGCTGGAATGGGTCAAGGGCTCGGCCCTCCGGCCGGTGCTGACGGCGCTCGGCGAAGCAGGCGCGGCCGCATATCTCGCGGAATATGGCGCGGCCCTCCACGAGGCCTATCCCAGGCGCGCCGATGGCAAGACCCTGTTCCCGTTCGGCCGGCTGTTCATGGTGGCGCGTTCGAAGACATAGGGCCTGGCGCGGGGCCGCGCTGGGACCGGCGCGGCCTCGATCGGAATTGAAAATCGTGGCGGCGTGCTTCAAGCTTGTGGGCGTGGGCGCAGCTCGCGCGCCGGAGCCATAACTGGGGAGCGCCCGCCATGCAGCCGCTTTGCGTCCTGGTCATCGGACACAAGAACACCTCCCCGGGCGCAGTCAATCCGGCGAGCGGCGTCAGCGAATTCGTCTTCGGCGAAGCGCTGGCGGCGCGGATCGCGGCAAAAGTCCGCGGCGTGCGCATCCAGGTCGTCTATCGCCGCACCTACGAAACCCTGCCCGGCGATGTGAACGCCTTCGGCCCGGATTTCGTGATCTCGCTCCACGCCAACAGCTCCGGCAACGGCCGCGCCAGCGGCACGGAGACGCTGTACTACCATTGCTCCAGCCGGTCCAAGGCGCTGGCCGAGATCGTGCAGGCGCGCCTCGTCGCCGCCCTCGGCCTCCGGGATCGCGGCGTCGTCGCGCGCACGTCGTCGGACCGTGGCGGGCTTATCCTGGCGGGCACGCACGCCCCCTGCGTCATCGGCGGGCCGTTCTTCATCGACAAGAACAGCGACTATGAGCGCGCCGTCCAGCGCTTCGATGCGCTGGCCGCCGCTTATGCCGCCGCGATCGAAGACTATGCCGCGACCCTCGACCGCCCGAGCGCGCCCGGCGGTCCCGGCCCGGATGAAGCCGAGACCCTGTCGCGGCGGCTTCGCGCGCCGGCCGACCATGGCGTCGAGCATTACATCGTCGACCGCGGCCAGATCTACATGGCCGCGACCGGCGGGCGGGTCGGGCTGATCGGCGTCAGCTGGTACGGCCTCGACACGCCGGACTGCGCGCCGCACGGCCTCTGGACCGGCCGGCGCCTGTCCGACGTGATGCAGCAGGTCCATGCGGCCGGGTTCACGGCGATCCGCATCCCGGTTTCGCCCTGGACGATCCGCCCGGGCCGGCGGCCGGCGGATTGGGCGCTGCAATACGGCGCCGACGGCCGCGCCGTGCTCGAAGCCACGGTCCTGGCCGCCTGGAATGCGCAATTGTTCGTGCTGCTGGATTTCCACACCTTCGATCCCGGCCGCTTTCCGGGCGGGCATGCGCCAGGCCCCAACGATCCGCAAGGAACCTATTCCGAAGCGCAGTGGCGGTCCGATCTGGTCGCATTGGCGGATATGGCGCGCAATTACCGGAACGTCGTCGGCATCGAGCTGTTCAACGAGCCCCATGGCCTGACCTGGGCCGAATGGCGGCCGATGGCGGAGCGGGCGGGCCAGGCCGCGCTGGCGACGCATCCCGGCCTTATCATGTTCATCTCGGGCGTCGCCAGCGTCTCCGGCAGCTTCTGGGGCGAGGACCTGACCCTGGCCAGAAGCCAGCCGATCGACCCTGCCTTCATTCCGGCCGCCAAGCGGGCCTACATCCCCCACACATATGGGCCGGACGTCTTCAATCAGCCCTATTTCAACCAGGGCGGCTTTCCCGCGAACCTGCCGGCCATCTGGGACCGGAAGTTCGGCTTCCTCGACGGTCAGGACTGCGTGTGCATCGGCGAGTTCGGCGGCCATGGCCGTCCGGGAACCCAGGACGCCCAGTGGCAGGAGGCGTTCGTCGACTATCTCGCGTCCAAACAGTCCATGCCGTTCAACTGGTTCTATTGGTGCCTGAACCCCGAGTCGGGCGATACCGGCGGCTTGTTCGAAGCCGATTGGCGGACCTGGCGCGCCGACAAGCTGGCGCGGCTCCGGCGGATCATGCCAGCCCCGGCGGCCGGCCCAGGGTTTCCTCGAAATACGTCACGGTCTCGAGGCGTTCGCCGACCTTGACCTGACGCAGCGCCTCCTCGTCGTCCTCGGCGCAGTGCATGTTCACGACGACGCGCCAGTCGTTGCGGTCCATCGCGAGGCCGTGCTTGGCGGCCTCGTCTTCCGCGATGCCCCATTGCTTCGACAGCATCTCCGGCCCGCCGGGAATGCCGGCGCCGATCGACAGCACGCCGAGCCCATGCCGGCCGGCCGCCATCATGCCGAACGGCGTGATGGTCGACGCGACCGCAATCGGGATCCGCTCGGACCATGGCGCCAGATGCAGCCGGCCTTCGCGGAGCGTGAACCAGTCCGTCTCCATCGTGACCGGCTCTTCGCACTTCAAGAGCGCGACGATCGCATCGAGCGCTTCGACCATGCGGCGGCGCTGATCGAGCGGGTTGATGCCCATCATGTAGGCGTCCGACGGCAGCGCGCCCGGCCCGCAGCCCAGCATGGTGCGGCCCTTGCTCATGTGGTCGAGCTGCACGAAGCGCTGCGCCACCAGGAAGGGATGATGATACGGCAGGGACGTGACGCCCGAGCCAAGCTTGATCGAGCGGGTGCGCTGGAGCGCGGCGGCGATGAAAATCTCCGGCGCGGCGATGGTCTCCCAGCCGGCGGAGTGATGCTCCCCGATCCAGGCTTCGTCAAAGCCCAGATGATCGAGCCATTCGATCAACTCCATGTCCCGATCCATGGACAGGGTCGGGTTTTCGCCGACCGCATGAAACGGCGCCAGAAAAATGCCAAAGCGCATGCCACGTCGGGCCATTGCCGATCCTCAATCTACTTGCTGCCTGAAGCGCCCATATTGCGCTGACAGGCGCGCCGCGGGCAAGCGGCCCTGGGCGCCCGGATGCAATCCCTGGATCGACGGGGCCGCCTTCGCGCAGGACGCGCATGTTCGGCGCAGCCGACTGGCTGCAGCTCGCGCCAGTCGGCCGGCAAGGGCGGGCTGAAACGGGCCAGGTCGTCAGTGCAGCCGGAAATCGCCGTTCGCAAACCGCATTTCGACCGGCGAAATCAGGCCCTTGGCCGCGACGCGGACCGAATGGATGCGCCCGTCGATCTCCCGTTCCCAAAAGGTCAGAAACTTCCGAAGGACAGGGAAACTGGGCGCCTGGTCGAACTTCTGGAGGATAAAGGACTGCAGGAGCCCGGGATGATCGGGCATGTGGTACAGGATTTCCGTCGTCGTCAGACGGTAGCCCTGCAACTGGCGTTCTATATCTCGCATGATCGGGTCCTTCCTTCGGTTCGAACGAAGGCCGATTGCGCGGCGAGCGAACGCCGAAGGCCGCTGGCGCGGCGCCTCGAAGCATGAGGCGCGAAACGCCCGTCATTTCGGCTGGGCCGCCCGCGACGCGATTCGGCCCCTGACGCTAGGTCAGCCGGAAGAATGCCGACGAAAAATTAAAAGATCAACAATTTCATGCCATTAGCAGCCTTTTGCGCCAAGTGCTGCCAGGATTCGCCGCCGCAATTAGCAGCCACCCCCTCCGAGTGCTAATTTTTTCCTTGCATCGCTTCCGGCGAGAGCCTACATCGCCTTCAACCGAACTGACTGCATGGCGCAAGCCGCGGTCGGCGTCGGGTTATCATGCTAACGACCCAATATTCAGAGAGAGGGCTCCCATGGCTGTGAATTTCAGGCCGCTGCACGACCGCGTTTTGGTGCGTCGCGTAACCCAGGATCAAAAGAGCGCCGGCGGGATCATCATTCCCGACAGCGCCCAGGAAAAGCCGCAGGAAGGCGAAGTCATCGCCGTCGGCGGCGGCCGCATCGACGATAACGGCGGCGTGCACGCGCTCGACGTTTCCGCTGGCGACATGATCCTGTTCGGCAAGTGGTCCGGCACGGAAGTGAAGATCGAAGGCGAGGAACTCCTCATCATGAAGGAGAGCGACATCCTCGGCATCATCGAGACCAAGGGCAAGAAGAAGAAGGCCGCTTAACGCGCCTCATTCTCGACCCACAATAAAACCTTGACCGGTTCCGGCGCGCCCGATGGCGGCGCGCGCTCTGGTCGAATATCCAAAGGAGCCATTCCATGGCAGCGAAAGAAGTTCGCTTTAATACAGACGCCCGCGACCGCATGCTCAGGGGCGTCAACATCCTCGCCGACGCGGTGAAGGTGACGCTTGGTCCCAAGGGCCGCAATGTCGTGATCGACAAGGCGTTCGGCGCCCCGCGGATCACCAAGGACGGCGTGACCGTCGCGAAGGAAATCACCCTCTCGGACAAGTTCGAGAACATGGGCGCGCAGATGGTGCGCGAAGTGGCCTCCAAGACCAACGACGAAGCAGGCGACGGCACCACCACCGCCACCGTGCTCGCCCAGGCGATCGTCAAGGAAGGCGTCAAGTCGGTCGCCGCCGGCATGAACCCGATGGACCTGAAGCGCGGCATCGATCTGGCCGTCTCGACCGTCATCGCCGACCTGAAGAAGCGCTCCAAGAAGGTCAAGGACAGCTCCGAGATCCAGCAGGTCGGCACGATTTCCGCGAATGGCGAAAGCGAAATCGGCAAGATGATCGCCGAAGCCATGCAGAAGGTCGGCAACGAGGGCGTCATCACGGTCGAAGAGGCGAAGAGCCTCGAGACCGAGCTTGAAGTCGTCGAAGGCATGCAGTTCGACCGCGGCTATCTGTCCCCGTACTTCATCACCAATCCGGACAAGATGGTATGCGAGATGGAGAACCCCTACATCCTCCTGCACGAGAAGAAGCTGTCGTCGCTCCAGGCGATGCTGCCGATCCTCGAAGCGGTCGTGCAGTCCAGCCGTCCGCTGCTGATCGTCGCGGAAGACATCGAAGGCGAAGCGCTGGCGACCCTGGTCGTCAACAAGCTGCGCGGCGGCCTCAAGGTCGCGGCCGTCAAGGCGCCGGGCTTCGGCGATCGTCGCAAGGCGATGCTTGAAGACATGGCGATCGTGACGGGCGGCCAGGTCATCTCCGAAGATCTGGGCATCAAGCTCGAGAACATCACCCTCGACATGCTCGGCACCGCCAAGCGCGTCTCGATCGACAAAGACAACACCACGATGGTCGATGGCGCCGGCAAGAAGGCCGACATCAACGCCCGTTGCGGCCAGATCCGTCAGCAGATCGAGCAGACGACCTCCGACTACGACAAGGAAAAGCTGCAGGAACGTCTGGCGAAGCTCGCCGGCGGCGTCGCGGTCATCCGCGTCGGCGGCGCGACCGAAGTTGAAGTGAAAGAGCGCAAGGACCGCGTTGACGACGCCCTGAACGCCACCCGCGCTGCGGTTGAAGAAGGCATCGTCCCCGGCGGCGGCGCCGCCCTGATCTACGCGATCCGCTCGATCGCGAAGCTCAAAGGCGAAAACGAAGACCAGAACGTCGGCATCAACATCATCCGCAAGGCGCTCGAGACGCCGGCGCGTCAGATCGCCTCGAACGCCGGCGCCGATGCGTCGGTCATCGTCGGCAAGCTGAAAGAGTCGAAGTCCGAAACCTGGGGCTACAACGCGCAGAACGGCGAGTTCGTCGATCTGGTCAAGGAAGGCATCATCGACCCGACGAAGGTCGTGCGGACCGCCCTCCAGGACGCCGCGTCGATCGCCTCGCTGCTGATCACGACCGAAGCCATGGTCGCCGAAAAGCCGGAACCCAAAGGCGCTGGCGGCATGCCCGGCGGCGACATGGGCGGCATGGGCGGTATGGGCGGCATGGGCGGCATGGACTTCTAAGCCAGAGCCGACCCGTCGAACGCGGCCGCCGGACCTTCCGGCGGCCGCCAAGAGGCCGCGAGACCGAAAGGTTTCGCGGCCTTTTGCATTTTGGCCTTGCCTGCCGCGGGCGATCGCGACACCCTTTGCCCTCAAACGCCATCCGATCTGGACGGGGCAGACGATGCAGCGATTGCTATTGGACCGTCGGCAGGTCCTCGCGGGCCTGGTCGGCGCAGTCGGGGCCGCAAGCCTGCCCCTGCCCGCGCTATCGGCGCCAGTTCCGGACGACCTGACGCTCTGGCTTCAGGAAACCGTGACGGCGACGCCCGAACTTCGCGCGCCGGACCTGACTGGCGCGCCCGCCGATGCCGTGACTTCAGCGCTGCTCAAGGCGGGCGAAGGCATGACGCGCGCCTGGGGCCTCGACCCTTTCATCCCCGACTGGCGGACGGCGATCTCCAGCGTCCTGGTTCCGGCCAAATGCCAGGAGCGGCCGAGCTACCTGACGGAATATGCCGCGATCGCCGCCGACATCGAATGGTTGGCGACGCGCTTGGGCGACCATGCCTCGGCGATCGACATCCTGTCCTTCGCGGTATTCCCGGAGCCGATCGCAGCCGTCGCACGGCTTGGCCGGTATCGCGCCTTCATCCTCCACGAATTCGCCCGCTTCCTGATCGCGCAAGGCGGCTTCCGCCGCTTCGCGCCGCTGCAGAACTATGCGGGTTTCATGGGCGGGCCGTTTACCGGGCCGGACCTGCCCCATCGGGGGCTCGGGCGATGACATTGGGGGCGGTCGCCATCGTCGGCTCCGGCGTCGCGGGGACGACGGTCGCCAACGCCTTGCTCGACGGCGCCAAGGCGGAGCGGGTCGTGATGTTCGAAGCCGGGCCGGTCGCGCCGATGCGCGTCTGGCGATCATGGCTGGACCACGTGACGACGGGCGTCACGCCCTATGACGGAAATGAAGATATCCCGACCGAAATCGACGGCGATCCAAAAGCTTTCCTCGTGCCCGGCGCACGGCTGATGGCGGTCGGCGGCAGCACCCTGCATTGGGGCGGCTGGTGCCCCCGCTTCAAGCCCGAAGATTTCCGGCTCCAGTCAAACACCGGCAAGGCCCTGGACTGGCCGTTCGATTATGCGGCGCTGGCGCCCTACTACGACCGGGCGGAGAAGCAGCTTCGGGTCGCGGGCGACGGCCAGCGCAACGATCCGCCGCGCTTCGGCAGCGCCTTTCCGGTTTCCCCGCCGCCGTTCGCACAGAAGGACGGCCCCATCCTCGACGCCCTTGCCGACCTTGGCCTTGAAAATTACGGCGCCCTGCCGATCGCCCGCAACGGCGATTGCCAGACGACCGGCACTTGCAAGTACTGCCCCGTCGGCGGCCGCTATGACGCGACCATGGACCTGCCGATGGACGCGCCGCGCTTCACCTTGCGCGACCGGGCGCCCGTCATCGCGATTGAAATGCGCACGCCCGCCGCAGCGGCGGGTCTGCACTATCTCGATGGCCGGACAGGCGAAAGCGCCTTCGAAGCTTTCGACCACATTTTCATCTGCGCCGGCGCCATCGAAAGCGCCAAACTGCTGCTGGCTTCCCAGAACGCCCACTGGCCGGAGGGGCTTGGCAACCGAACCGGCCATGTCGGCCGTCACCTGGTCGCCCACTCCCTGATCGCCGCCACTGGCGCGACCCGGGCGAACCCCGACGCCATGGAACAGGAACTGGATTTCCCGACGTTGGAATGTCGCGCCTTCGATACGCCGGAGCATCAGGGCGAGGGCAAGTTCTATTTCGTTCGCGACGACCGGGGCAGCCGGGTCGATCTTGCCAAGGGGCTGGCGGAAGGCCGGTCGCCGGCGGAAATGGCGGCGCAACTGGTCGGACCGATGCGCCTGTCGCTCAGCGGCTTCATTGAAGAGTTCGCGAGCGCGGAGAATCGCCTCACGCTCGGCAGCGGACGCAACCGCTTCGGCCTGCCGAGGACCCGCATCGCCTACCGGACGCCCGATGGGACCCAGGCGGCGAAGCGCAAATGGGTCGCGAAACTGGATGAAATCCTGCTGGCGGCCGGCGTCGAACGGTCGAGCTTACAGCCAACCTTCCGGAACCCGCGCGCCGACCACGCTGTCGCGACCTGCCGGATGAGCCTGGCGCCCGCCGACGGCGTCGTCGACGGCGACTGTCGGGTGCATGACTGCGACAATGTGACGATCTGCTCGAACGCCGTCTTCCCAAACATATCGGCGGTCAACCCGACGCTGACACTGACGGCGCTGACGCTGAAAGTGATGGACGGTTTCTAGATGCAGCCGCTCTCGGGCGGCTCGCCCCTCAGTTGACGCCGAGGACGGCCCGGCGGAAGCGGGTCTTGACCACGGCCGCGTCCATTTCCCGGCGGAAGACCGGCGGCGGCGTCCGGTCGATGCGCAGGTGGATGAAGCAGGTATCATTGGCGCCGGCGAGCAATTTGCGGGCGTCCTCGACTTCTTCCATGGTCGTGACGCTGCGGCAGGTCTTGATGCCGGACCCAGCCGCGATCGCCGCCATGTCGACGCCCTGGGACGTGTGGCTCGCCTGATCGCCGGTTTCCTGATAGTGGCCGTTGTCGACGCAGACGATCGAAAGGTTCGGCGCTTTCGCGACCGCGACCGTCGCCAGCGACGACAGGTTCATCAAGAGCTCGCCGTCGCCCGTGACGACGACGACCTTCCGGTCGGGCTGCGCCAGCGCCAGACCAAGCCCCATGGCGGTCGCGCCGCCCATGGCGCCGGCCATGGTGAAGGTGTTGTCGGCGTCCTGGGTGAGCGCGCCGATATCCTTCGCGGAGCCTGCAAGGCCCGTGACGATCAGCATATCCTTGTGATCGGCCAGAAGGGCCGGGATTGCGATCTGTCGGTTGACGCCATCGGTCATGAAGAAGCTCCCTGGAAGCACGGCAAAATATCGATCGGCCGAAGATTAGCCGCTTAATCGGTCAAGCGGAAGCCTGCGTCGTCCTCGCGCACGGGCCGATCCGCCCTCACCCGGCTGGCTCGGGCGGCAGCGGAAAGATGCGATCGTAGGCCCAGTTATAGACGAAGGCGTAGACCACATAGAACGCCGCGAAAGCGATATCCATCAGGAACGCCTGCCAGAGCGAAATCTCGAGATGCCAGGCGATCAGCGGCATCAGGATCAGCAGCAGCCCCGCCTCGAACAGCAGCGCATGGCCGACACGGATGGCGATCGTCTTCTCGACGCTGCCCCGCAGCCAGCGCATGGCGTGATCGAACCCGAGATTATAGAGATAGTTCCAGAGAGTCGCGATGACGGAACAGCCAAGGCCGACGATCCCGATCGCCAGGAGCGACATGTCGAACGCCAGCGCGCCGAGCGGCGTGACGATCGCGAGGCCGATGATCTCGAACCAGACGGCATGCCGGATGCGGTCGCGGGTCGTGCGCATGAAAGCCCTCGTGTTGCTGAGACCGGCCTGTACCGGCGGCGATCGACCCATTCCGGCGCGACCGTCCCGCCTGACGTGCAACATCGCTGCGGCAGGCGCAAGGCGCCAGCGCAGGTCCGTGCTGTAAATTGGTCAAGCAGGGGAAGGCGACGGCGGCAGGCCGTGACTGCGGTCATAGTCGGCGACCGCGGGCGGGCGCCATGCCGCCAGGGCCGCGGGATCGGGTTTCAGGATTTCGATCCGCAGGGGATGGCAGCGCGCCACGTCGCTGGAATGTTCCTGACCGCAATCGCCGCCGGGACAGGTCGAGAGGCCGACCAGGAGATCGATTTCCGCGAACAGTTCCAAGAAATCGCCGGGCCGGACCGGGCTCGCCTTCATGAAATACTGGTGGGCCTTCCGGTCGAAGCCGGTGCACATGAAGACGTTCAGCACGTCATGCACCAGGGGCTCCGCCTCAGCCGGGGACAGATTTCCGCCAGCGCTCAAGGCGCGGGTCAGGTTGGAATGGCAGCAATGATGGTAGGGGTCGCCGCCGAGCAGCGCGTTGGTATAGGGATCGCAGCGCGTGCCGATCACGTCATGGACGCCAGCCCCGTCGGCGTCGAAGCCGTACCAATCGAGCGTATCCCAGGTGATCGTCGCCATGGGGCGGAGATAGGGCAGCGTGCTCCATAACCGGTCGCCGACGCCGACGTGGGTCCCTGAGAGCGCCCGCGTCTTGCCGGAGAAGAACCGCTCATCCAGGTTGGCGGCGTTCCAGAGATTCAGGTCCCCGACCTGCGGCCCTTCGATGCTGACGATCCGGATGAAATGCCCGGCCGGCGCCCGGATCGTGCGCGCGTCCCTGGGCGGCACGATGATCTCCTCGACCGTCTGGAGCGTCGTCCGGGCCTGACGATACACGCGCATGTCGGCGCTGGGCGCTGCGTCCGGGCGATAGACCGGCACGGGCGGCGCCGCCCGGCGCGCGTCGGCGTCGGCGGGGGCCGGCGATTGCGGACTGAGCTTCATGCGCGAGCCTCCTTCAGGTCAGGCGGTAGGACAGCGCTTCGGCGATGTGCGCCCGCCCGACATGGGGCGCGCCGGCCAGGTCGGCGAGCGTCAGCGCGACCCGAAGCACCCGGATATAGCCGCGCGCCGAAAGTCTGAGCCGGTCCGCCGCGGTTTCGAGCAGGGCTTTGGCCCCGGCGTCGGGCCGCGCCGAGGCCGTCAGGATATCGCCGTCGGCATGGGCGTTGACGCGCACCCCCTTCGGCGCGTTCAGCTTCCGGTAGCGCGCCGCTTGCCGCTCCCGCGCCGCCAGCACGCGGGCGGCGATTTCGGCCGAGCCTTCGGCCGGAGGCGGCAAGGCCAGGTCGGCCGCGGTGACGCGCGGCGCCTCGACCCGGATGTCGATCCGGTCCAGCAAGGGGCCGGACAGGCGGTTCATGTAGTCGGCGACGCATTTCGGCTGGCGGCCGCAGCCGCGCGCCGGATCGTCCGCATGGCCGCAGCGGCAAGGGTTCATCGCCGCGATAAGCTGGGTACGGGCGGGGTATGTCACGTGGCCAGTCGCGCGCGCCACGACGGCCCGACCGGATTCGAGCGGCTGACGCAACGCCTCCAGCACGCCTCGGGGAAATTCCGGCAGTTCGTCCAGGAACAGCACGCCATTGTGCGCCAGCGACACCTCCCCCGGCAGCACCCGGGCGCTGCCGCCGATAAGCGCGGGCATCGACGCCGAATGGTGCGGGTCCCGGAACGGCCGGTCGCCCAGAATGCCGCCGCCTTTCAACAGGCCGGCGATGCTGTGGACCATCGAGGTTTCGAGCGCCTCCTCGGGCAGGAGCGGCGGCAGGATGCTGGGCAGCCGGGCCGCGAGCATGCTCTTACCGGACCCCGGCGGGCCGACCAGCAGCACATTGTGGCCGCCGGCGGCCGCGACCTCGAGCGCGCGCTTGGCTGTCTCCTGGCCGCGCACGTCCTTCATATCGAGCGCCTGGGCGAACCGCTTCGGCGCAGCCGGCTTCGGCGGCGCGAGCGTCACGATGCCCTTCAGGTGGTTCAGAAGCGCCAGGAGCGAGGCCGGCGCCAGCACGTCGACGCCGCCGGCCCAAGCTGCTTCCGGGCCGTTGCCCGCCGGGCAGATCAGGCCGCGTTCCCGTTCCAGGGCGTTGAGCGCCGCCGGCAGCGCGCCGGGCACCGCCGCGAGCCCGCCATCCAGACCGAGCTCGCCAAGCGCCACCCATTCGTCCAGGGCGGCAGCCGGCGCCGCCCCCATGGCCGCCAGCAGCGCCAGCGCGATCGGCAGATCGAAGTGACTGCCTTCCTTGATCAGGTCCGCCGGCGCCAGATTGATCGTGACCCGCTCCAGCGGCATGGTCAGGCCAAGCGCGAACAGCGCGGCGCGCACCCGTTCCCGGCTTTCGGCGACGGCTTTATCCGGCAGGCCGACAATGGTGAAGGTCGGCGCGCCGCCGCCCGAAAGATGCGCCTGCACATCGACCGGAGCCGCCTCGACGCCCTGAAACGCGACGGTCGCGACCCGGGCGAGCGCGCCGGCGGACATCCGGGCTAGCCGCGCGCGTTCAGGCGGGCTTCGATCGCGTCCCAGATCAGGCCTTCAAGCTTGACGCCGTCGAAGCGGTTGATCTCCTGCAGGCCCGTCGGCGAGGTGACGTTGATTTCGGTCATGTAGTCGCCGATGACGTCGATGCCGACGAAGATCAGCCCCTTAGCTTTCAAGGCCGGGCCGATGGCGGCGCATAATTCCTTGTCGCGCCTGGTCAGGATGTCCTGCACGGCCTTGCCGCCGACATGCATGTTGGCGCGCGCCTCCCCGGCGGCGGGGACCCGGTTGATCGCGCCGACCGGCTCGCCCTCGACCAGAATGATGCGCTTGTCTCCGTCCCGCACCTCGGGCAGGTAGCGCTGGATGATGATCGGCTCCCGATAGAACTGGGTGAACATCTCCAGGAGAGAGGTCAGGTTCTCATCGTCCGGCTTGATATGGAACACGCCCGCGCCGCCATTGCCGAACAGCGGCTTCACGATGATGTCGCGATGCTCGTCCCGAAAGGCATGGATCGCCGCGCGGTCGGAGGATATCAGCGTCGGCGGCATCACGCCTTCGAAATGGGTGACGAACAGTTTCTCCGGCGCGTTCCGGACCTCGGCCGGGTCGTTCACGACGAGGGTCTTCGGGTGGACATGCTCGAGAATATGGGTCGCGGTGATGTAGCCCATGTCGAAGGGCGGATCCTGGCGCATCAGCACGACGTCCATCTTCGCGATGTCGATGGTCTCGAACGCGCCAAGGGTGAAGTGGCGGCCGACCTCGCGCCGCAACTCCAGCCGCCGGGCTTGCGCCGTGACGCGGCCGTCGCGGAAGGACAGGGCCTTCGGCAGGTAATGCCACAGGGCATAGCCGCGCGCCTGCGCTTCCAGCCCCATGACGAAGGTCGAATCGCCCGCGATATCGATGCTTTCGATCGGGTCCATTTGAATGGCGACAGCTAGGCTCATGACGGAAGACGCGCTCCTGGGGCAAGGTCGGCGGAAGGCGATATGATAGCGGCGTCGATCGGTCACGACTATGCCGCAATTGCAGGGCTTCAAATGCAGCGTCGAAAGCGCTACCTATGACGCCGTTTGCTCCGTCTGGAGGCGAAGACCATGCGCACCGCACTTATGTTGATCCTTGGCGCTTCCGTAGCGCTTGCCGCCTGCGGCGACCTTAGCAGCGATGGGACCGTGTTCCCGGAATCGAAGCGCATCCGCAAGGGCGGCACGGACGCCTACGATACGTCGCGCGATGAAAGCGTCTTCGGGAAAGGCGGCATCAGCATCGGCGGCGGCGGCGGCGAGGAAGAAGGCGTCGGCGGCGGGGGCGGGGGCGGCGTCGCGGTCAACAGCTACCTCTGGCGCGCATCGCTGGATACGGTGTCCTTTATGCCGCTGGCCTCGGCCGATCCGTTCGGCGGCGTCATCATCACCGACTGGTATTCGCCGCCCGAAGCGCCGAATGAGCGGTACAAGCTGAATGTCTTCATCCTGGACAGGCAGCTCCGGGCGGACGGCCTGCGGGTCGCGGTCTTCAAGGAAGAAGTCTCCTCGGGCGTCTGGCGCGCGGCGCGGCTCGATACCAAGACCGCCATCGACATCGAAAATCGCATCCTGGAGCGGGCGCGCGAGCTTCGCGTCGCCTCTGGCGGCCGGTCCGGCGCCGCCTGAGCGCAGCGTCAGGCTGGCTTCAGCCGCGCTTTGGCGGAAGGCCCGGGAGCCGCTAAGGTGATCGATCTTCGGATGGCGGCGCGATCGGCCGACGCGCCCCTCGGAGCATGGACTGTCCCGTCGGACGGGCGATATCGAAATCAAAAGGCGCGCCCCGTCCGGCAAGTCGGGCCGTCGCCGTTCTGGATAGTGTGGAGCGAGCAGCATGGCGCGCTATAATGTCGCCGAAGTCGAACCGAAATGGCGCGCGCGCTGGGAATCCGGCGAGGTCTTCAAGGCGACGGCGGATCCCGCGCGCCCGAAATATTACGTGCTGGAGATGTTTCCCTATCCCTCCGGCCGCATCCACATGGGCCATGTCCGGAATTTCACCCTGGGCGACGTGGTGGCCCGGGCGAAGCGCGCCCAGGGCTTCAACGTGCTGCACCCCATGGGTTGGGACGCCTTCGGACTGCCGGCGGAGAACGCCGCCTTCAGCGCCAAGGTCCATCCCGGAACCTGGACGCGGGAAAACATCGCGACCATGCGCGCCCAGTTGAAAAGCATGGGCCTGTCCTACGACTGGTCCCGCGAACTGGCGACCTGCGAGCCCGAGTACTACCGCCATGAACAGAAGATGTTCATCGACTTCGTGAAAGCCGGGCTCGCCTACAAGCGCGAAAGCTGGGTGAACTGGGACCCGGTCGAGAACACCGTGCTCGCGAACGAACAGGTGATCGACGGCCGCGGCTGGCGCTCCGACGCCCCGGTCGAGCGGCGGAAGCTCGCCCAGTGGTTCCTGAAGATCACGCACTATGCCGACGACCTGCTCGAGGCGTTGAAGACCCTAGACCGCTGGCCGGACCGGGTGCGCCTGATGCAGGAGAACTGGATCGGCCGCTCGACGGGCGCCCGCATCTATTTCCCGATCGTCGGCCGCGACGACCGGCTGGAGGTCTACACCACCCGGCCGGACACGCTCTATGGCGCATCGTTCTGCGCGCTCTCGCCCGATCATCCGCTCGCGGCCGAAGTCGCCGCGGCCGACCCGAAGGCCGCCGCCTTCATCGAACAATGCCGCAGCCTCGGCACATCCGAGGCCGCCATCGAAAAAGCCGAGAAGCTGGGCTTCGACATTGGCCTCAAGGTCCGCCATCCCCTCGACGCGGCCATCGAGCTGCCGATCTACATCGCAAATTTCGTGCTGATGGAGTATGGCGCCGGCGCAATTTTCGGCTGCCCGGCCCACGACCAGCGCGACCTGGACTTCGCGCGGAAATACGGTCTGGCCGTCACGCCCGTCGTGCTGCCGCCCGACGCCGACGCCGCGACCTTCCAGATCGCCGATACGGCCTATGTCGGCCCTGGCGCGATCTATAATTCCGACTTCCTGGACGGCCTGGACATCGAGGCCGCGAAGGCGGCCGTCGCCGCCAGGCTGGACGCCACGGGCTTCGGCCAGTCGTCCACCGTGTTCCGGCTCCGCGACTGGGGCGTCTCGCGCCAGCGCTATTGGGGCTGCCCGGTGCCGATGATCCACTGCGACGCCTGCGGCACGGTTCCCGTGCCCGAGGACCAGTTGCCCGTCACCCTGCCAGACGACGTCACCTTCGACCTTCCCGGCAACCCGCTGGACCGGCACCCGACCTGGAAACATGTCGACTGCCCGTGCTGCGGCAAGCCCGCGGTCCGGGAAACCGACACCTTCGACACGTTCTTCGAAAGCTCCTGGTATTTCTCCCGGTTCACCTCGACCCATGTCGCCGATCGGCCGTTCGATGCGGCTGAGCATGCCTACTGGATGTCGGTCGACCAGTATGTGGGCGGCGTCGAACATGCGGTGCTGCATCTCCTGTACTCGCGCTTCTTCATGCGCGCGCTCCGCGACTGCGGCTATGTCGACCTGCCGTCGGGCGAACCGTTCACCGGCCTCTTCACCCAGGGCATGGTCTGTCACGAAACCTACCGGGCGAAGGACGGCCGCTGGCTGACGCCGGACGAGGTGGAGAAATCCGGCGCGAGCGGCGCCGAGACCGCGACCGAGATCGCGACCGGCCAGCCGATCAAGCTCGGCCGGTCGGAGAAGATGTCGAAGTCGAAGAAGAACGTCGTCGATCCGGAGGCGATTCTCACGACCTTCGGGGCCGATACGGCGCGGCTGTTCATGATGTCCGACAGCCCCCCGGAACGCGACCTGGAATGGACGGAAGCCGGCGTCGAGGGCGCGTGGCGCTATATCAACCGCCTGTGGCGCCTGTTCGACGAGCCCGATGCCCCCATCTCGCCGGCTGGCGCGACGGCGCCGGCGACGTTCGGCCCGGCAGCGACGGCGCTCCGCCGCCAGACCCACAAGGCCATCGATGGCGTAACCGGCGACCTGGGGCGCTTCCACTTCAACCGGGCGGTCGCTCGCATCCGCGAATTGACCAATGCCCTCGCCGACGCCAAGGGAGACGGATCCGACCTCGCCTGGGCCTATCGGGAAGGCCTGGAAGCGCTCACGCGGCTCATCGCCCCGATCACGCCCCATATCGCCGAAGAAATCTGGCATGGCCTCGGCCACGCGGGCCTGATCGCCGACGCGCCCTGGCCGCTGGCCGACGCCGCTCTCATCGTCGACGATACGATCACGATCGCGATCCAGGTCAACGGCAAGCTGCGCGCCTCGATCGAAGCGCCGCGGGACATGCCCAAGGCCGAGCTTGAGGCGATCGCGCTCGCCGAACCCAACGTCGTCCGCAATCTGGACGGCAAGCCGCCCAGAAAGGTGATCGTCGTGCCGAACAGGATCGTCAATGTGGTCGCCTAGAAGCCTCATCGTCTGGGCGGCGCTGCTGCTCGGCGCCTGCGGCTTCCAGCCGCTCTATGGCGCGCGCGACGGCGGCGCTGGCGGATCGGCCGGCGGTCGCCTGGCGGTCGAGGTCTCCCGGATCGCGGAACGGGAAGGTCAGGTCCTGCGCGACGCCCTTGCCCGCGAGTTCGATGCGGGCGCGATCCCGGTCTATCGGCTGGACGTGACGCTGAGCGAAGAGATTTCGACGCTCGCGATCGACAGCCAGGGCGACGCTATTCGCCGCCGCATGACCCTGACGGCCAGATGGCGGCTGACGCCGCTCGACGCCGCCTCCGGGCGCGCCGCATTTTCCGGCAACGCCCGGGATTTCGAGGGGTTCAATGTGCTGGCCTCCGATTTCGCGAACCTGACCGCGGAACGCGCCGCGCGGGAGCGGGCGGCGCTGCGCCTCGCCCGCCGCATCGCCTATGACGCGACGGCGCGGACCCGCATCAAGCCGCCCGCATGAAAATCGCAGCCCGGGAGATCGAGCGCTTTCTGGCAAAGCCGCCCGACAGCTTGCGGGCCTGCCTGATCTACGGCGCCGACGCGGGCATGGTGCGCGAACTGGCGATCAAACTGGCAGAGACCGTGGCGCCCGACCTGGACGATCCGTTTCGCGTCACGGTGCTCGACGCTGCGGCGCTGAGCGCCGACCCGGCGCGCCTCGCCGACGAAGCAGCGGCGATGGCGTTCGGCGGCGGGCGGCGCGTCATCCGCCTGCGCGGCCTTGCCGGCGACCATGCCCGCCTGATTCAGGAGGTGATCGCGGCCCCGCCCGGCGACGCGCTGATCGTCGCCGAGGCTGGCGCGCTCCGCAAGGATGCGGCCCTCGTCCGCCTCTTTGAAGGGTCCGATACTGCCGCCGCCGTCCCCTGCTATGCCGATGAAGGCCGCGCCCTCCAGATGCTGCTGGACGCCGCCCTGAAGGACGGCGGCGTCACCCTGACGGCGGACGCGCGCGCCTATGTGCTGGCGCGCCTCGGCATCGACCGTTCGGCGACGCGGATGGAGATCGAGAAGCTTGTGCTCTATGCCGGCGCGGGCGAACGGCTGGAGCTCGAGGACGCGATTGACGCCGTCGGCGACGCAGGCGCCGCCGGGATCGACGACCTGGTCTATGCCGTGGCGGGCGGCGACATCACCGAAAGCCACAGGACGCTCGATCGGCTGCTGGGCGCGGGCGTGCAGCCGATCGCGATCGTGCGCGCCATCATGGGGCATTTCGCCCGGCTCCGCGCCGTCGTGGCGCGCGGCGAGACCCAGGGCCTGGAGCCTGCGCTCGCCAGCATGCGGCCGCAGGTTTTCTTCAAGCGCAAAAGCGCCTTCGAAGCGCAGGCCCGCCGCTGGAGCCGCGCCCGGCTTTCGCTCGGCCTCGACCGCCTGCTCCAGGCTGAACTTGAATTGAAACGCACCGGCGGCTCCGATGAACTGACGCTCTGGCGCGCCTGTTTCGATGTCGCCCGCGCCGCCGCCGCCCGGCCGCGACGTTAGATCAGCTTATCCGCCTTGGGGCGGACCTGCTAAACGAAGATCAACGACGACGGAAGGAAAGCCCATGCGTTGGACGATTTATGGCCTGGCCGGGCTGCTGCTGGCGCTTGCCGCCGGGATCGCTGTCCTGGCGGTTCAAGTGATCGACAGCGGGCCGTCCGAAGAAGGCGGCTTGCTGGGCCAGCCGACCATCGGCGGGCCCTTCGACCTGGTCAACGGCGACGGCAAGACCGTGACCGCGGCCGACTATGCCGGCAAGCCGATGATCGTCTATTTCGGCTATACCTACTGCCCGGATGTCTGCCCCGTCGATCTCGCCAATGTCGCGGATGCGCTCGACCTGCTCGCGCCGGAAGTCGCGGCTCGGTTCCAGCCGCTGTTCATCACCATCGACCCGGAACGGGATACGCCCACCGTGATGCGGGACTACGTGCAGAACTTCCATCCCCTGATGCAGGGACTGACCGGCAGCCTCGAGCAGATCCGGGCCGTGGCGCGGAACTATCGCGTTTATTTCGCCAAGGTGGAGAGCGACGGCGCCGGCCCCTACCTGATGTCCCATAGCTCTTACGTCTATGTGATGGACGCCAAGGGCGACTATGTCCGGCATTTTTCCCGCGGCGCTACCCCGGAAGACATCGCCGCCGCGCTCAAGGCGATGCTTTAGCGCAAGCGGATCGCATCAGCGTATGGCGCGCTCAGATGGCTTCGGCCTTTGTCTTCGCCGCCGCGAGGGCAGCGAGGATTTGCGCCGCGACAGCATCGTCCGTCGCGGAACGGACGCCGCCTGCGAGCAGGGAATTCAAGGCAAGCGCGTGCATCTCGATCACCGATATGACCAGGGGCGACGCCGCCCGCGACGGAACCGACATCATTCGATACAGGGAATCGGCGACCTGGCTCACCACATCGAAGCCGAACGAGCCGCCCTCGCCGCGCAGTTCGAACGCCATGTCCGAAATCTCATCGAGCGCCGCCGCACGATCGGCCTCGTTGCGCCGGGCGATCCCGGCCAATTTAGCCAGGCGGTCGGCGGATTGCCTGACGGTATCTTGATAAGCATCGCCCAGCCGCGCGGCGGAAGCGTCCGCCATGTCCAGAAGGCGCTTGAAGTCGCCCGCCGCCATCGGGGTCACTTTCGAGCGCGCCCTGTTGAAAGAGGGTCTGACGATTGCAGCGGCATTTGCGGTCATGGGCAGCCTCCCGGTATCAATGGTCCGGCGCGGATGGTCGGCCGGCCTGTCATAGCGATATGTGCTTTAAGAGGTGCCAGAGTTTCCCCAATGGAGTATTAAGAGGCCGTCGCGAAAATTCATGATATGGCGTAAAACTGCGTTGGGTTGGGGTTTGGCGACAGCGAGGGGAACGCTCGGCGCGCGATCGGCGCAAGCGTGGAGGGATAGAGGAATGTGGCGACTGACAGCGTTGGCGATGACGACCGCCCTGGTGGGCGTTGCGTCGGCGAACGCGCAATCCATTGCCGGTCAAGGGCTCGACGATTTTTATATCATCGGCGCGCCTGACGCGGTTTCCCGCGTATTGGACGGCGCTGGCGCCCGCGCCTGCGCGCCGACGGTTCAGTCCTTGCCCCCCAGCTTCACCCATTACCGACCGCCCGTCGACGAAATCGCCCGCGGCCTGAGCGTCGATTTCTGCGAAGTCGCGATCGCCGAGCCGGAGGATGTGGCCGCCATTCTGGACGACGCCAGCGCCCTTGGCCTGCTGGTTGAGGCGCGCTCGGCCGGCGACGGCTCCGAATTTGCCGGCCTTGGCGGCATGGCCGCTCCGCTCGCGCCCTATGCCGCCCAACAGGCCTACAATCCGCCCCCGCCCGCCCCGCCTGGCGACGCGCCGCCGATGCTTGCGCCGCCGCCGCCCGCGCCGGGGTTGGAGCCGATGGCGCCATCGGCCCCGTCCATGCCGATGCCGGTCGCGGCGGCTGCCGCGCCTGCGATGCCCGCGCCGAGCATGTCTCCTCCAAACATGTCCGCGCCCAACCTGCCGGCCCCGAACCTGTCCAGCCCGGGGCTCGCCCCCATGCTCGCCGCGCCGGCTGGCATGCCGTCCGGCGATGCCGAGGGCATGTTCCGTTCCGGCTACGACGCCTTGCTGCAAGGCGATGCGCCCCAGGCCGCGGACCAGTTCGCCGCCGGCTTGAATATCGACCCATCGAATTACCTGGCGCACTGCTATCTGGGCGTCGCCTATGAGCAGATGGGCCGGCAGGACTATGCCGCCATTCAATACAGCCGGATCGTCGAGTTGTGGCCGACCGCGCCTGAAGCCATGCAAGCGGCGGAGGGGCTGCGCCGGCTGGGCCTCCAGGGCCCGATCAACGCCAATAATCCGTTCCGTGCGGCCGATCCGGAGCTTGAAATCCGCCGTGACGTCCGCCCGAAGCCGCGCCCCCTGGACGAAATCTTTGCGACCAGCCCCGGCGCGCGCATCTATGCCTCCAACAAGCTGCAGGAAACCCGGCGCAAGCAGGAAGACCGCCAGCTGACGCGAACCGCCCCGAATCCGGCGCTCCGGCAGGTTGCGACGAGCGGCCGGATCGAAGCCGCGGCCGAGGAAGCCAAGGCCCGGCGCGAAGCCGCGCAGCAGTCTCTGCAGCAACCGCGCTTCGGCGGCCCGGCGTTCAGCGGCGCCATGACCGGCAGTCAGGGCACGATCGGCGGTTTCGCGACCGCGCCGCGGGCGCAGGAGCCGACCGTGCCGGAAGCGCCTGAAGCGCCGGCGGCCGCGGCCGCGCCGCCCATGCTGGCCCCGCCGCCGCTGGCGCCGGCCCCTGACGCCTTCCCGCCGCCCGAACAGCCGAGCGCTGACTTCGGCGGCGCGCCGCCGCCACTGGACCAGCCGCCGACCGCAGCTTATGGCGACGCCCCGGCGATGCCGGCGCCGCAGGATTATTCTCCCGGTCAGCAAGCGCCGCTGGCGCCGCCGCCATTCATGCCCGCGCCGCCGCTGGTCGACGCCGCCCCGCCGCCTGCGCAACCGGCGTCGGTCGAGGGCGCCGGTACGGAGATCGTCTTCCAGGACGGCGCGCGCTATGTCGGGGACGTGACGAACGGCCAGCCGAACGGCGCCGGGTCGATGATCTATGCCGATGGCGCCCGCTATGAAGGCAGCTTCCGCGATGGCCTCCGGGACGGTTCCGGTCGCCTGGCCCTGGCGGACGGGCTGGTCTACGAAGGCCAGTTCCAGGCCGACGCGATCAGCGGCCGGGGACGGCTCGCCTGGCCCGACGGCTCCATCTACGAAGGCGACTTCGCCAATGGCCAGCGCACGGGCGACGGGGTGTACATCTGGCCATCGGGCTCGCGCTACGAAGGCCGCTTCAATGATGGCGTCATCGTCGGACCCGGCGCCTTCATCGCCGCGAACGGCGAGCGCTATCAGGGCGAATTCCAGGACGGCCGACGCACCGGACGCGGCGTGCTGACCCTGCCGAGCGGCGAGCGCTATGAAGGCGCATTCGTCGACGGCGTTCCCGATGGGCGCGGCGTCTATGTCTGGCCGGACGGGCAGCGCTACGAGGGCGATTTCCAGGCGGGCCGGATCACCGGCGACGGCACGATGACCTATGCCAACGGCCAGACGCGCTCCGGCCGCTGGGCCGACGGGCAGCCGGCAAGTTGATGGTCGACGGTAAAGCCCGCGCGCTCCATGACGCCGCGTTCGTCATGGACGGCCTCGTCTATCATTCCGACGGCGATACGGCGACGCTGAACGCTGGCGGCATCGACGCCGTCAATCTGACCGTCGCCCATTTCGAAGCCGACTTCGCGACCGCCTGCCGCCAGATGGCGGGATGGCACGCGAAGTTGAGCGCGCCGGACAGTCCCTGGCTGCTGATCGAGCGGGCCGGCGACTTCGAGGCCGCGAAGGCGGCGGGCAAGGTCGGCCTCGTCATGGGCTGGCAGAACTCCCGCCCGCTGGACGAGGACGTGACGCGCATCGGCTTCTTCCATCGCCTTGGCCTGCGCATCTCGCAACTGACCTACAATTACCGCAACATGATCGGCGACGGCTGCCTGGAGCCAGAGGACGGCGGGCTCTCCGTGCTCGGCCGGCAGACGGTCGACGCCTATAACGCCCATCGCATCGCCATCGACCTCAGCCATGTCGGCGAACGGACGGCCATGGAAGCGGTCGAGCGCTCGACTCTGCCCTGCCTTTTGACCCACGCCAACGCCCATGCGGTCACGCCCCTGGAGCGCAACAAATCCGACGCGCTGATCAAGGCGGTCGTGGCCAAGGGCGGGATGATCGGCGCCAGCACCTATGGGCCGATGTGCTGGTCGGGCGACGCGGCCGCGAAGCCGACGCTCGACGATTTCCTCCGCCATCTGGACTATCTGGTCGCGCTTGTCGGCGTCGAGCATGTGGGCTTCGGCACCGACCTCGCCGCCGGCCGCGACCTGCCGCGCATGGCCTTCGAGCGCGAGACCCCACGGCGCTGGGAAAGCATCGAGCGCTACATGGCCACATTCGGGCGCGATATCCCGGCGCGCTATATCGAAGGTTTCGGCGGCCATGACCGACTGCCGGGCATCACCGCCGCCCTGCTTGAGCGCGGCTGGCCGGAGGATGCGGTCCGGGGCTATCTCGGCGGCAATTTCCGGCGGGTGCTGGGGCAGATCTGGGGCGGCTGACGGGGGAGGCTGCCATGCAGTATCGCACGCTCGGAAAATCCGGCCTGAATATCTCGCCGCTCTGCCTCGGAACCATGCTGTTCGGCGGCGCGACGACGGAGCCGGACGCCAGGGCGATCGTCGATGCGGCGGCGGACGCCGGCGTCAACTTCATCGACAGCGCCGACGGCTATACGGGCGGCAAGTCGGAAGCCATCGTCGGCCGCGCGATCCGCGACCGGCGCGACGCCTGGGTCCTGGCGACCAAGCTCGCCAACCCGACGGGCGACGGCCCGAACGGCGGCGGCCTCTCCCGGAAATGGACGATCGAGGCCTGCGAGCGCAGCCTGAAGCGCCTCGGGACCGACTATATCGATATCTACTACCTGCATAAGGAAGACCACGCGACGCCGCTGGCCGAAACCGTGCGGGCGCTCGCCGACCTGCAGCGCCAGGGCAAGATCCGCTATTTCGGCGTCTCGAATTACCGCTCCTGGCGGGTCGCGGAAATCTGCCGGATCGCGGACGATCTCGGCATCGACCGGCCGGTCGTCAGCCAGCCCTACTACAACCTGGTCAACCGCATGCCGGAGACCGAGCACCTGCCGGCCTGCGCCTATTACGGCCTTGGCGTCGTCCCCTACAGCCCGATGGCGCGCGGCATCCTCTCCGGCAAATACGCGCCCGGCGCCGCGCCCGCCGAGGGCAGCCGCGCCGCCCGCGGCGACAAGCGCATGCTGGAGACCGAATGGCGGGACGAATCCCTCGTCGTCGCCCAGGCGATGAAAGCCCGCGCCGAGGCCGCCGGCGTCACCCCCGGCCAGTTCGCGACCGCCTGGGTGCTGAACAATGCCCTCATCACCGGCATCGTCGCCGGGCCGCGCACCATGGCGCAATGGCAGGATTATCTGGGCGCCCTCGACTACAGCTTCACCGCCGAGGACGAAGCTTTCTGCGACAACCTCGTCGCCGCCGGCCATCCCTCGACGCCGGGCTACAACGATCCGGGCTATCCGATCGAGGGGCGGGTCAGCCGCGCCTGAACTGCTTCGAGAGCGCCAGCCCCTGGCTTTGATAGTTGGACCCGGCGCCGGCGCCGTAGAGCAAGTCGGTCGGGCTGGAGAGGCGCTCGACCGCCACAAATCCCGCGACCTGGCCGTCGTCGACCATGAACGGCACCTCGTGGCTGCGGACCTCGAGCACGATCTTGGCGCCCACCCGCTTGCCGTCGACATAGCCGAAGCCGGGATCGAAGAAGCCCGCGTAATGCACCCGGAACTCGCCGACGAGCGTATCGTAGGCGAACATGTCGGCCGCGTAGCCTTCCGGGATCGCGACGGTTTCCTTGGTCGCGAGGATGTGGAAATGGTCGCGCTCCAGGATCAGGCCGTTCCTGGCCGGACGGTAGAGCTTCTCCCAGAACTCCGCCGGGTCGTACTGGCCGCGCACGTCCACGTCGATCGGCGTGTCGACCGAGAGCGATTTGTAGCCGATCAGGCCGGTGTCCGGATCGCCCGCCACATCGACCGAAAGCGCGATGGCGCCGTCGCGGATGATCGGCGAGAGGCCCTCGGCGGCGATGATGCCGTGGGTTTCGTTCAATTCCCGAACGGCCCGGCTGCCGATGCTGGGCGCGCCGGTGCGGAAGCGCAATTGCGCGAGGCGCGAACCCGCCCGCGCCAGCACGTTGAACGAGCGCGGCGCGATCTCCAGCCAGAGCGGGCCGGTATAGCCTTCCTCGACCGTATCGAACTGAATGCCGTAGTCGGTAATGACCCGGGCGAAGATATCCAGCCGCCCGGTCGAGCTTTTCGGGTTGGCGAAGGCCGATTCCCGCCGCCGCAAGTCAACCGTTTCCTGCAGGCGCACGATGTAGATGCCGCCGGTTTCGAACACGGCGCCATCGGCGATGTCGAACCGTTCGGCCCCGCAATCCGCCAGCCGCTCGGCCATGGTGAAGCGGCGGCCGGGCAGGAAGCTCGCAGGCACCTTGTAGGCCGTCCCGCTCAGGCGGAGGTCGAGGCTGGCGGGCTGGATCTGGTCCGGGTCGAGCGGGGTTTCGGACCGGATGCGGCCGATTTCGGCGATGGCGCGAATCCGCTGGGCCGGCCAAACGCCGGTTCCGGCTTCGGCGTCGGCGGCGATCCCTTCGAATTCAGCTTGGCGCATGGGCGAAAACATCTGACGGCTACGGGGGCGGAGGACCTGCAATAGACAGGAATTCCGCGGCTTTCGCCAGTCTGTCGGACCGGCGGCGCGCGCGGCCGCCTTGACCTCGCCCCCCGCCATCCCACATGCATGCCCTCAAGGCAGGACGCCGCCGTTCGGGCGCGCAACAGAAAGCAGGCAATCGGTGACGGAACAAACGCAAGTCTGGCATGGCACGACCATCCTCGCGGTCCGCAAGGGCGGCAAGGTCGCGATCGCGGGCGACGGGCAGGTCAGCCTCGGCAATACGGTGATCAAGGGCACGGCGCGCAAAGTGCGCCGGCTGGCGGGCGGCAATGTGATCGCGGGCTTCGCCGGCGCCACCGCCGACGCCTTCGCCCTGTTCGAACGGCTTGAGGCCAAACTGGAGCAATATCCCGACCAATTGGCCCGCGCCGCCGTCGAAATGGCGAAGGAATGGCGGACCGATCGCTATCTCCGCCGGCTGGAGGCGATGATGGCCGTCGCCGACGCCAGGACCTCGCTGACCCTGACCGGCGTCGGCGACGTGCTGGAGCCGGACGACGGGCTGATCGGCATCGGCTCAGGCGGGGCCTATGCCCTCGCCGCCGCCCGGGCGCTGCTGCCGTTCCCGGACATGGACGCGGAGGCCATCGCCCGCCGCAGCCTGGAGATCGCCGCCGGCATCTGTATCTATACCAACACGAACGTCACCCTCGAATCCTTGGACTCCGAGACCGCCCGATGACCAGTTTTTCCCCCCGCGAGATCGTTTCCGAACTGGACCGGCACATCATCGGCCAGAAGGACGCCAAGCGCGCCGTCGCTGTCGCGCTCCGCAACCGCTGGCGCCGCCAGCAATTGCCGCCCGCGCTCAAGGACGAGGTGCTGCCGAAGAACATCCTGATGATCGGGCCGACCGGCGTCGGCAAGACCGAGATCGCGCGCCGCCTCGCCAAGCTGGCGCAAGTGCCGTTCATCAAGGTGGAAGCGACGAAGTTCACAGAAGTCGGCTATGTCGGCCGCGACGTCGAAAGCATCATCCGCGACCTCGTCGAGATCGCGCTGCATGCCGCCAAGGAAAAGCAGCGGCTCGCCGCTCAGTCCAAGGCCGAGCTGGCGGCGGAGGAACGGGTGCTCGACGCGCTTTGCGGCAAGACGGCGGCGGATTCCACGCGCCAGACCTTCCGCAAGCAATTGCGCGAAAACCTCCTGAACGACCGCGAGATCGACGTCGAACTCCGCGACGGCGCCGGCGGGCCGAAGATGCCGACCTTCGAAATGCCCGGCATGCCCGGCGCGCAGATGGGCGTCATGAACATCGGCGATCTGCTGGGCAAGGCGTTCCAGCCGCCGATGCGCAAACGCCGGATGACCGTCGGCGAAAGCTATGAGGCGCTGGTCCGCGAGGAAGCTGAGGCGATGGTCGATCAGGACGCCGCCGCCCGCGAGGCCGTCACGGCGGTCGAGGAGAACGGCATTGTCTTCCTGGACGAGATCGACAAGATCGCCAACAAGGGCGACCGGGGCGGCGCCGACGTCTCCCGCGAGGGCGTGCAGCGCGATCTGCTGCCGCTGATCGAGGGCGCCACCGTGCCGACGAAATACGGCACGGTGAAAACCGATCATATCCTGTTCATCGCCTCGGGCGCGTTCCATATCGCGAAACCGTCCGACCTGTTGCCGGAACTGCAAGGCCGCCTGCCGATTCGCGTCGAGTTGAAAGCGCTTGTCCGCGATGATTTCCTGCGCATCCTGAAGGAGCCGGAAGCATCGCTGCTGGTGCAGTACAAGGCGCTGCTGCTGACAGAAGGCGTCACGCTGGAGTTCGACGAGGCCGCGATCGAAGCGCTTGCCGATCTGGCGGCGGAGATCAACGCCAGCGTCGAGAACATCGGCGCCCGGCGCCTGCACACGGTGATGGAGCGCCTGCTGGAGGACATCAGCTTCGAAGCCGCCGACCGCAAGGGCGAAACCGTCATCATCGACGCGGAGCTTGTGCGCACGCGCGTCGGCGAACTGGCGAAGAACGCCGACTTGTCGAAGTTTATTCTGTAACGCAAGGCATGGCGGCGGGCAGCCAGGCCCCTGCCACGCCGGCAATTTCGCCATGCGCCTGCCCTTGAGTTCGCCTGCCGCCCGCCTGCATAGCCCTGGCCCTTGAGCGGCGGCCCCTGCCGCCCGCATACTGCGGCTGCTCGCACTTGACCGGGAGAGACACCCCCATGGACGGCGACTGGAGCATCGGCGGCTCGCCGGAGCGCGTGGAGGATGCCGCCCTGTTAACCGGGCGCGGCAAGTTTATCGACGACCTTCCTGCGCCGCCGGGCGCGCTGACGGCGACGATCCTGCGCTCGCCGCATCCGCATGCCCTGATCCGGGGGATCGACGCCAGCGCGGCGCTCGCCCTGCCGGGCGTCGCGGCGGTGGTGACGGGCGCCGCCGTGAAGGCGCTGACGCGGCCGTTCATCGTCGGCGTGCGCTCGTCCATCGAGCATTACCCGATCGCGGTCGACCGCGCCCGCTATGTCGGCGAGCCCGTCGCGGTCATCCTGGCGCGCGACCGCTATATCGCCGAGGACGCGGCCGAACTGGTCGCGGTCGATTACGAGCCGCTCGACGCCGTGGTCGATCCAGAGCAGGCGCTGGCGCCGGATGCGCCGCTGCTGCACCCGGAAAACGGCGCCAATCTGGCGTCGGAACGCAGCTTTGCTTACGGCGATCCGGACGCGGCCTTCGCTGCGGCCGACCGCATCGTCAGCATCGCGACCCACTATCCCCGCAGCCTCGCGACGCCGATCGAATGCTTCGGCCTGATCGCGGAATATGAGGCCGGCGACGACGGCTACACAGTCACGACGCATTTCCAGGGCCCCTATGCGATCCAGCCGGTCATGGCGATGGCGCTCGGCGTGCCGAGCAATCGCCTGCGCATCAAGACCCCGCCCGATTCCGGCGGCAGTTTCGGCGTGAAGCAGGGGGTCGCGCCCTATGCCGTGCTGATGGCGGTCGCGGCCCGCATATCCGGCCGCCCGGTCAAATGGATCGAGGACCGGATGGAGCATCTGACGGCGGCCGGCAGCGCCACCAACCGCGTCGTCCGCCTGGAGGCCGCCGTTCAGGCCGACGGCGCCGTGACCGCCCTCCGCTGGGACCAGATCGAGGATGTCGGGGCCTATCTGAAAGCGCCGGAGCCAGCGACCCTCTACCGGATGCATGCCTGCATGACCGGCGCCTACGCCATCCCGAACCTGGCGATCCGGAACCGCGTCGTCGTCACCAACAAGACGCCGACGGGGCTGAACCGGGGTTTCGGCGGCCCCCAAGTCTACATGCCCCTGGAACAACTGATGCGGAAGATCGCGCGCACGCTCGACCGCGATCCGCTGGATATTATCCGCCGCAACCTCGTGCCAGCCGCCGCCATGCCCTTCACGACGCCATCGGGCGGCATCTACGATTCGGGCGATTATGCGGGCCTGATCGACCGCGCCGTCGTCCAGGGCCGGCTGGCGGCGCTTCAGGCGACACGGGCGGCGAAGCGCGCCGAGGGCAAGCTCTACGGCATCGGTTTCGCCGCGGTCGTCGAGCCGACGATTTCCAACATGGGCTACATCACGACCGTACTGACGCCGGAAGAGCGGGCGCGCTCCGGCCCGAAGGGAGGCGCCCAGGCGCTGGCGACCGTCGCCGTCGATGCGCTTGGCGGCGTCACCGCCTCCATCGCCTCCACGCCCCAGGGCCAGGGCCACCGGACGGTCGCGGCCCAGATCATGGCCCGCGTGCTGGGCGTCGATCCGCGCGGCATCCGGGTGAATACGGAGCTCGACACCGGCCGCGACGGCTGGTCGATCGCGTCGGGCAATTATTCCTGCCGGTTTGCGGGCGCGGTCGGGAGCGCCGTGCTGCGCGCGACGACGGGCCTCCGCAACCGCCTCGCCCGGATCGCCGCCGCCAGGCTCGATTGCGGCCCGAAGGACGTGCGGTTCGCCGATGGCCGCGTGTTCGCCAAGGATGCGCCCGATCGCAGCCTGGATTTCCGCCGTCTGGCGGGCGAAAGCCATTGGGCCGCATCGACCTTGCCTCAAGGCGTCGGCGCCGCCCTCAGCGTCACCGCCAACTGGTCGCCGGATGTGCTGCAGCCGCCGGACGACCAGGACCGCATCAACGGCTCCGCCGCCTATGGCTTCGTCTTCGATTTCTGCGGCGTCGAGATCGACCGGGATACCGGCCAAATCAGGATCGACCGTTATGTCTCCGCCCATGACGCCGGCCAGATCCTGCACCAGGCCATGGCCGACGGTCAGGCTCAGGGGGGCTTCGCCCAGGGCCTCGGGGCCGCCCTGATGGAAGAACTGATGTATGATCAGGCGGGCGCCTTCCTGTCCGCCAGCCTCGCGGACTACCCGTTGCCCACGGCCTGCGAGACCCCGGACCTGGAATTGGTCCACCTGGCCTCGCCCTCGCCCGTCACCCTGACGCGCGCCAAGGGCATCGGCGAGGGCACGACCATGAGCGCGCCGGCCTGCCTCGCCAACGCCGTCGCCGATGCGCTGGACCTGGACAGCATCGACCTGCCGCTCCGTCCGGCCCGGATCGCGGCATTGATCGCGGCGCTCCCCGATGGCGGCCGCACATGAAGCCCGCCGCCTTCGATTACGTCCGCGCCGAAAGCCTGGACGAAGCCTTGAGCGTGCTCGCCGACGCTGGCGAAGACGCTCGCATCCTGGCGGGCGGCCAGTCGCTTGGGCCGATGCTCAACCTCCGGCTGGCGCAGCCGGCGGTGCTGATCGATATCGGCCATATCCCTGACTTCGACCGGATCGAATGGACGGAGGACGGCGTCATCGTTATGGCCGGCGCCCGGCAGGCGGCTTTGCTGGCCGACGAGGCGCTTGCCGCCCGTCAGCCCTTGCTCCATGCCGGGATGCCGTGGATCGGTCACGTCCAGACCCGGGCCAGGGGAACGGTCTGCGGCAGCCTCGCCCATGCGGACCCGGCGGCGGAATTGCCGCTGCTGCTTTCGGTCCTGGGCGGCGTCGCCCTCGTGCGGTCGGCGAGCGGCCAGCGCGGCATTCAGGCGGCGGACTTCTATGCCGGCATGTTCCAGACTGACATCCGGCCCGACGAGCTTCTGTTCGCCGCGCGCTTCAACGCCTTGCCCGAGGGCGCCGGCGTCGCTTTCCGGGAAGTCGCAGAGCGGCATGGGGATTTCGCCATCGTCGCGGCGGCGGCGGTCGCGGACGCGGGCGGCGTCAGCCTGGGGCTTGGCGGCGTCGGCGACACGCCGCTGGTCTATCGCTGGGACGGTCTGACGCTCGATCTGGCGCGCGACGCCGTCTGGGAGCTCGCGGACCGGCTCGACCCCCGAAGCGACCCGCGCGCCGATGGGGCCTATCGCCGCCGTCTCGTAAAAACGGTCGGCCTCGCGGTCGTCAAGCACGCGCTGGAGACCCGCCATGCGATTTGAACGAGGCAGGCGGCACACGGTCCGCTTCACCTTGAACGGAAAAGCGGTCGAGGGCGAGGCGGAGCCGCGGATGCTGCTTGTCGACTTCCTGCGCCATGGCCTCGGCTTCACCGGGACCCATGTCGGCTGCGAGCATGGCGTCTGCGGCGCCTGCACGATCCAGATCGACGGCGCGCCCGCCCGGGCCTGCCTCACCTACGCCCTCCAGGTCGAGGGCCAGGAGCTGCGCACCGTCGAAGGTCTTGCGGGCCAGGACGGCGCGCTCTCGCCCCTGCAAGCTGCGTTCCGGCGGCATCATGCGCTGCAATGCGGCTTCTGCACGCCGGGCATCCTGATGACCATGGACGCCTGGCTCGCGGAGAACCCCAATCCCACGGAAGCCGCCGTCCGGGAAGCGCTTTCCGGCACGATCTGCCGCTGCACCGGATACACGCAGATCGTCGCCGCCGTCATGGACGTCGCTCGCCAAGGAGACGCCGATGCTTGATGTCGGAGCCGCCCTTCTCCAAGCCGCAAGCCGCGCGCCGAGAGCCGAGGCCCTGGTCGATGGCGACCGACGCTGGACCTATGCAGCGCTGCTCGCCGATGCGCTTCGCCTCGCCGGCGGCCTCCGCGCGCTCGGCCTGGCGCCTGGGGAGCGCATCGTCTCGCTCTATCAGAACACGTCGGAAGCGGCCCTGCTGCATTGGGCGGCGCAGCTTTCGGGCATCGCCATCGTTCCCTTGAACTGGCGCGCGACGGCGGCCGAGCTTGACTACTGCGCCGAGGACGCGGGCGCCAGGGCTGTATTCTTCCAGGACGTCTCCGCCGAAGCCGTCGCCGGATCGACCGTCGCCCAGGGTCTGCTGCGGATTGGCGTCGGGCCCGAGTTCCAGGAGCTTCGCTCCAGCGCTGCCTTGCCCGCCGCAGCGCACGGCGACCCGGAAGCCTGGTCGGTCATGCTCTACACTTCCGGCACGACGGGGCGGCCGAAGGGCGTGCCGCGCCTGCACCGGGCCGAACGCGCCGCCGCCATCGCCCATGTCGCCCAGAACCGCTATGGCCGGGGCGAGCGGACGCTTGGCGTCATGCCACTCTATCACACCATGGGCGTGCGTTCGCTTTTGGCGTCCGCCCTGGTCGACGGCTGTTTCGTCTGCCAGGCGCGCTTCCATGTGGAGAGCTCGCTCGCCCTGATCGAGCAGGAACGCATCACCAACCTCTATCTGGTGCCGACGCTCTATCATGACCTGGTTTCCGCGCCGGACTTCGCACGAACCGACGCCTCGTCCGTCCGCAAGCTCGGTTTCGCCGGCGCCTCGATGACCGATGGCTTGCTGCAACGGCTGAATGCGGCGTTCCGGCCCGATCTCTTCGTCAATCACTACGGTTCGTCCGAGGTCTACACCTTTTCGATCGAGCCGGACGCGCCCGCGAAGCCCGGCTCCGCCGGCCGCGCCGGGATTAATCAGACGATCCGCGTCGTGACGCTCGGCGGCGGGCCGGACGATCTGGCGGCGCCCGGCGAAGAAGGGGAGATCATTTGCGATCTGGCGGGCGACGAAGCTTTCCAGGGCTACTGGCGCCGGACCGACGCCGACGCGAAAAGCCTGAAGCAGGGCTGGTACTACACCGGCGACACCGGCTATTTCGACAGCGACGGCGATCTTTTTGTGACCGGCCGGGCCGACGACATGATCATCACCGGCGGCGAGAACGTCTCGCCCGTCGAGATCGAGAGCTTGCTGTCGCTGCACCCGGCCATCGCCGAAGTCGCGGTCGCCGGCCTGCCGGACGAGCGCTGGGGCCAGGTCGTCGCGGCTTTCATCAAGCGCGAAGCGCCGGTGACCGCCGAGGACCTCGACGCCTATTGCCGCGCCTCCGGCCTCGCGAACTTCAAGCGCCCGCGCCGATATGAATTTGTCGCGGACATTCCGAAATCCCCTGTGGGCAAGATTCTCCGTCGGTTGCTACAATCCGGCGATTACGCAAAGGACCAAGCATGACCGATAGCTTCAAGACCCACCGCGCCGAGTTGCTGCAGTCGCTCGACGGCTTCCGGGTCGAAGTCGACGCCGCAAACCAACGCGCCGATCTGATCCTGGACCGGCCGCCGTTCAACATCGTGCGCATGAACCAGCGCCCGCAGATCGCCGCCGTGATCGATGAGCTGGATCACGACGACCGCGTACGCGTGATCGTCATCCGCTCCGAGGGCAAGCATTTCTCCTCCGGCGGCGACATTCCGGGTTTTCTGGCCGCGAGCCAGGAGACCGTCTCCCAATTGCACAAATACATCGCCGCGCCGGAGCGTTGCTCCAAGCCGGTGATCGCGGCCGTCAGGGGCTATTGCTTCGGCGTCGGCTTCGAGCTTTCCCTCGCCTGCGATTTCCGCATCTGCTCGGACACCGCCGAGTTCGCCCTGCCGGAAATGCGCATCGGCATGATCCCCGGCTCCGGCGGCTCTGCGCGGCTGGAGAAGATGATCGGCGTCAGCCGGGCGAAGAACGTGTCGCTCCGTTCGCTGCGCATTCCCGGCAAGCAGGCGGAAGCCTGGGGCATCGCCGCCGAGTGCGTGCCCGACGCTGACCTCGAGACCGCCGTCGCGAACCTCGTCAAGGAGCTCTGCCAATTCTCGCCGCTGGCCCAGCGGACCTTGAAGAATGTCCTGAACCATAGCGTCAACTCCCCCCTCGAACAGGCGATGGAGATCGAGGGCCAGGCCTATGGCCGTCTCCGCGGCGGCAAGGACTTCGCCGAAGGCGTCGCGTCCTTCGTCGAGAAGCGCCGCCCGAAGTTCACGGGCGAATAGATGGCCTGGAGCAATCGCCAAAGCCCGGCAGGCGACAACGTTTTCCTGGATCATGTCGGCTGGTTCGTCCGGTCGCTCGACGCGGTCAAGCCGGCGTTCGAGCGGCTTGGCTTCATCGTGTCCACGGAAAACGTGCACATGAACCAGGCGCCGGACGGCAGCCAGGCGCCCACTGGCACGCGCAACCGGCTGGCGACGCCGGGCCTGGGCTACCTGGAGTTCCTGGCGGCCAGCGGCGACACGCCGATCGCCCGGCAACATGGCGCGCAACTGGCGCGGTATGAGGGCTTGCATCTGGCCGCCTTCAGCAGCGCCGACGTGCCGGGCGAATATCCCCGCCTGCAGGATGCCGGATTCGACCCGCTGCAGCCGGTGGACATGCGCCGCACGGTCGTGACCGAGGCCGGCCCGCAGGAAGGACGCTTCAGCGTCCTCCGCGTCTCCCCGGAGGGCATGCCCGAGGGTCGCGTGCAATGGTGCGCCCACCACACGCCGGACCTCGTCTGGCAACCGGGACAAACCGCGCAGCCGAATGGCGTCGAGGCGCTGACGGGTGTCGTCTGGGTCGTCGACGACCTGGACGAGGCGCTGGCGCGCTACAGCCGCTTCGTCCGCAAACCGTCGCTCCGATCCAGCCCCGATACCGGCGTCGTTCGCCTGGAGCGCGGCCAGTTGATCTTCGCGACCCGCAAGGGCGCCGACGCGCTGCTGCCCGGCCTGGCGATCCCGACGGTCCCGTTCGGCGCGGCTGTCAGCCTGCGCGTCGGATCGCTTGCGAAAACCGCCGCCGTCCTCGCCGCAAACGGCGTCGCCGCGACGCCGATCGGAACCATGCTGCGCATAGCGCCGGCTGACGCCCTCGGCGTGACCTTGCTGCTACACGAAGGCGACGCGCCAAGCTTCAATTAAACGCGGACCGATGCTCAGTGTCAGAGCGTGATGGAATGGATCGCCTTTGACCCATTGAGCCGCGCGCCTCGCTGAATGCTGCTTGCAAAAAGAGCGTACATGGACTATTTTTGTGTATAATCTATATATGGACTTATACCATGTCGACAGCGCCAGCATTAGCCATCGACCGCAATCGCCTCTCTGGCCCTGGATTACGGGCGTTCTTTCAGATCGCGCAGCAATGGGGCTTATCGACTGAGCAACAGATGACGATGCTCGGCGTAACCTCCCGATCGACCTTCTTTAAATGGAAGAAGGAGCCGCCTGCCGCTTTGCCGAAAGATACGCTGGAGCGGATATCTTACCTGTTGGGGATCTACAAGGCGCTGCAGATCCTGCTGCCGGATACGGCCGCGGCGGACGCCTGGGTAAATCAACCCAATAGCGCCCCGCTTTTCAGCGGCCGTTCGGCGCTAGACCGAATGCTCTCCGGGCAGGTCGCCGATCTTTACGTGGTGCGCCAGTACCTCGACGCCATGCGCGGCGGCTGGGCGTGACGCCGCCGCTTGCAGATATCTCATGGGCTCCGGCCTGGCGCATCATCCCAAGCCGATTTCCGCCGATTCAGCTGTTTGAGCGGGTTAGCGATCCGGCCGACTGGGATGCTGTCATGGAGTTAGAATCCCTGACCAACCCTCGCCTGCGCGATGAAGTTGGCGATATTCAACTGGTATTGCCGGCAGACCGCATTAGCGGGCCTGGCGCCGGCGCCATAATGGCGGCGTTCACCCATCTGAACCCGGCTGGCAGCCGGTTTAGCGATGGCGCCTATGGCGTATTCTACACCGCGCGGGAGATC
>CALAHN010000085.1 GCA_937891825.1 uncultured Alphaproteobacteria bacterium | reverse complement strand
CGAAGGATCGCAACCCATTGCAAGCCTTCATGATCTTTTGATTCAGGCTCTTACGCATCTCAACCTCAAGGCAATTTATGCAGCGATCTTGAGAGCGGGAGAAATATTGTGTCAAGTTAAATTTTAAGATGAATACGATATACTCACTCGATCCGTTATCGATGCTGATCGAAGGCAGTTTCATTTGCATATATAATCCGTTTTACACTATAAATAATTTTAATACTACTGTCGCCATTCTTAATATTTCCAACTTTATTTTAGAATTGTATCTCTGTATTCATCCACAATAAGCATTGCAATATCTTTTCGGATGGATCGTATTACCAAAAATTTTAAGTAAATGATTTTTTATTGGCTGATCCGGGGCGCAATGCCGCATTCCGGATTTGCAGATCGCTCAACTCTTCTGCCGACATCGCAACCTCCCCGTCAAACCGGCCGGGACCGGAACAGAATTCAGCGCACATGCGGGCGCCCCGTCGGCTTCCAGGGACCGCCGCCGGTTGCGGCATCGTGCGCCTGCCCTTACCGCATGTCAGCCGGATGCGGCGGGATCGGCGGCGCTCAGGCCGATTGTGTCTCGCCGCCAAAATCGATAGCGTGGAGCCGCGTAAGGACGCCCCTGAAGCCCGACGCGCTCAGGGCCTGGGGGCGCGCCCGCCTGCAATGTCGCAACCGCCCTCTGCTCGATGAGGAAGTTTCCATGGCGTCGCGGGTCTCGCGGACGCCTCGCCGCAAATCGCAGCCAATCGGCCGCAAATCGCCGCAAAAAGGATCGCCCATGCTCGACGACGCCAAAAAGTCCGCGCTCAAGGCCTATAGCGGCCCGACCAGCCCCTACGCCCTGCCCGAAATCTTCATCCAGGACGCCTTCGCCCGCGACGACGAACGCCTGTGGTGTCCGATGACGCCCTATAGCTGGTCGCGGCCGCTCTGCCTGAACGCCAGCCAGGGCTATTGGGTGCATCTCTCGAAATTCCGGAGCCAGCCGGGCGAGGAAAGCGTCGTCTCGCTCCACCGCCATCCGGCGCCGGTGCATGGCTTCATCATCAAGGGCGGCTGGCGCTATCTGGAGCACGACTGGGTCGGAACCGAAGGCTCCTACGTGTTCGAGGCCCCCGGCGACATCCACACCCTCGTCGCCCTGCCCGAGGTGGAAGAGAGCATCACCCTGTTCCACAACACCGGCGCGCTGATCTATTGCGACGTGGACGGCAAGACGACGGGTTATGCGGACGTCTTCACCCGCATCGAGGCCTACGCCAAGCACTTCGAGGCGGTCGGGCTGGGCCGGGATTACGTCAAACAGTTCATCCGGTAGACACATGTGACGAGTGTAGTTTTTCCGTCATATTGCGGCGATTACTGTCCCGCTTGGGCTGGGTATGCGGTGGCCGACAACAGATAAGGCTGAGACGCAGTGCGTAAGTTCATCCCGCAATCGACTGAGGCGCGGCAGCCGTCGATTGCGCTGCTTGAAGGGCCTGTCGCGCCCGGCGACGCGCTCCGGGCGCGCATTCATTTTCTGACCGCGCAACATCAGGCGCTGATCGGGCAGACCCAGTTCGCGGACGCCAAGGCGGCGGCGCTGATGACGCTGGTCGGCGTCGTGGCGCTGCGGGGTCCGCTGCCAATCGAGCGGCTGGGCGCGCACCCGGTGGGCGTCGCGCTCGGATTGTTGATCGCGACAGCCATTATCGCCTGCCTTTGGGCGATCATGCCGCGTTATCCCCGCCGCGCCTGGATGGCCGCCGCCGGCGCGAAAGACGCCTACGCCTGGACCGGATTGGCGTCGCCCGGCTGGGAAGCCGAACGGTATACGGCCTTCGCGCGCGACGGCGATTTCGCCGACCTGATCGCATCGATCGCGGCCGCGAATGTCGCGTCGTCGAAGGTGCTCGCGAAGAAGTTCCGCGCGACCCGCCTGGCCGCCGCCTGCGCCATCGGCTCCGTCATCCTGGTCGTCTGCAAGATGACGTTCGACATGACCCTGCTCAGCCTGATGGGCTGAGCCGACCGGGACGGCAATCGACTACCTCAGGTGACAGGCCACCGTATGGCCGTCGCCCTTGTCCTTCAGGATCGGCGCTTCGACGAAGCAGCGTTCCTCGGCATAGGGGCAGCGGGTATTGAAGTGGCAGCCCTTGGGCGGGTTGACCGGGCTTGGCACGTCGCCTTGCAGGATTTTCTTTTCGCGGCGGATCGTCGGGTCCGGGATCGGCGCGGCCGAGAGCAGGGCTTCGGTGTAGGGGTGGAGCGGATTGCGGAACAGGGTCTTCTTGTCCGCATACTCGACAATGCGGCCGAGATACATGACCGCCACATAATCCGAAATATGCTCCACGACCGCGAGATCGTGGGCGATGAACAGATAGGCGACCTCCATCTCTTCCTGGAGGTCCATCATCAGGTTGATGACCTGGGCCTGGATCGACACGTCGAGCGCGGAGACCGGCTCATCGCCGACGATCAGGTGCGGGTTGAGCGCGAGCGCCCGGGCGATGCCGATGCGCTGGCGCTGGCCGCCGGAGAACTGGTGCGGATAATTGTTCATCTGCGCCTGACGAAGGCCAACGCGGTCGAACAGCGCCTTGGTCATCTCCTGCCGGGAAGCGTTGTCGCCGATATTGTGGATGTAGAGCGGCTCCTTGACGATCTCGCCCGCGGTCATGCGCGGGTTCAAGCTCGAGAACGGGTCCTGGAAGATGATCTGCATCTGCCGGCGATAGGGCCGGAGCTCTTCCTTGGAAAGGTGGGTCACATCGACGCCGGAGAGCTTGATCGACCCAGCCGTCGGCTCGAGCAGGCGCATCGCCGTCCGTCCGACCGTGGATTTGCCGCAGCCCGATTCGCCGACCAGGCCGAGCGTCTCGCCCCTGCCGACCGAAAATGTCACCCCGTCCACCGCATAGACATGCCCGATCGTCCGGCGGAGCACGCCTGACTGCACGGGGAAATGCTTCTTCAGGTCCGTGACCTCAAGCACCGGCGGTTCGGCGGCCGGGTTGGTCTGGGCGGGCGCCGTGGTTTTCGCCTCAGCCATCGTTTGCTCCATACAATTCGGCCGACCGCCAGCAGGCGGCCCAGTGGTCCGTGCGCTTCTCTTCGTATTCCGGCCGGTCGACGCGGCACTTTTCGATCGCGTGCGGGCAGCGCGGCGCGAAGGCGCAGCCTTCCGGCAGGGAATGCAGCGGCGGCACGATGCCCGGGATTTCGGCCAGCCGCGTCGACTGGGCTTCCTCCCCGACCACGGTCGCAAGCCTCGGGACAGAGGCCAGCAGACCGCGGGTATAGGGATGCTGCGGGTTGGCGAACAGCGTCCGCACCTCCGCTTCCTCGACCTTGCGGCCGGCATACATGACGATGACCCGGTCCGCCGTTTCGGCGACGACGCCAAGGTCATGGGTGATCAGGATGACGCCCGCGCCCAGTTCTTCCTGCAGTTTGACGATCAGGTCCAGGATCTGCGCCTGGATCGTCACGTCGAGCGCCGTCGTCGGCTCATCCGCGATCAGCACTTTCGGATTGCAGGCGAGCGCCATGGCGATCATGACGCGCTGGCGCATGCCGCCCGACAGCTGATGCGGATACTCCCGCACCCGGCGCTCCGGCTCGGGGATGCGGACGAGCTTCAGCATCTCGACAGACCGGGCCAGCGCTTCGGCCTTGGTCATGTTCTGGTGCAGGATCAACGCTTCGCTGATCTGCTTGCCGATCCGCATGACCGGGTTGAGCGATGTCATCGGCTCCTGGAAGATCATCGAGATGTCATTGCCGCGCACGTCCCGCATTTCGGCGGGCGAGAGCTGCATCAGGTCCTGGCCTTCCAGCTTGATCGAGCCGGCGACGATGCGGCCCGGCGGCTCCGGGATCAGGCGCATGATCGAAAGCGCGGTCATGCTCTTGCCGCAGCCCGATTCGCCGACGATCGCCAGGGTCTCGCCCTTGTCGACCGAGAACGACACGTTCTCGACCGCGCGGACGACGCCTTCGCGGGTGAAGAAATAAGTGGTGAGCCCCGAGACCTCGAGGGCAGGTTGTCGGGTCGCCTGGGGCGCCGGCGCGGCTTCGGCCATGGTCGTTTTCTCCTGCCGCTAACTGCGTTGCCGGGGATCGAGGATATCGCGCACGGCGTCGCCCAGAAGGTTGGCGCCGAACACGGCGAGACTGATGGCGATGCCCGGGAAGATCACGAGCCAGGGCGCCGCGCGCACATACTCGGCCGCCGATTCCGACAGCATGCGCCCCCAGGAGGGATGCGGCTCCGGAATGCCGAGGCCGAGGAAGGACAAGGAAGCCTCCGTCAGGATCGCGGAGCCCAATTGCGCCGTCGCCAGCACGATCAGGGGCGCCAGGGTGTTCGGCAGCACGTGCTTGAGGGCGATCCGGCTCTCGCTCATGCCGATCGCCTTGGCGGCTTCCACGAACGGCATTTCCCGCAGGGAAAGCGTGTTCGAGCGGATGACGCGGGCGACATGGGGGATCAGCGGGATCGAGATCGCGATCACCGTGTTCTCCAGGGACGGCCCGAGCGCCGCCGCCATCACCAGCGCCATGACCAGCAGCGGCAGCGCCTGCATGATGTCGATGAAGCGCTGGGTGATCAGATCGAACCAGCCCAGCAGATAACCCGACGCGAGGCCGAGGATCACGCCGAAAAAGCAGCCGATGATCGTCGAGCCGACGCCGACCGCGAGGGAAATCCGCGCGCCATGAATGATGCGGGACAGCATGTCCCGGCCCATCATGTCCGCGCCGAGGGCATGGATGCCGCCGGGCGCCGCGAGCGATGAGGCCGCGCTTGTGGTCACGGGGTCCATCGGCGCCAGGAGGTCCGCGAAGAGGCCGCAGAAGACCAGGCCGAGGAACAGCAGGAGCCCGATTGCGCCCAGGGGATATGTGCGCGCCATGAACCACGCCTTGCCGAGGCGGCTTTCGACGCCAGCCCCTGCCTTGGCGAGTTCGACGCTATGATTGACGATCTTCGTCATTGCCGTGCCCCTATTCGTACTTGATGCGCGGGTCGAGCGCGACATAGAGCAGGTCGACCAGGAAGTTCGTCACGACGACGATCACGGCGATGAACATCACCAGGTTCTGGACGATCGGATAATCGCGCCACTGGATCGCCTCGACGATGAACCGCGCGACGCCGGGAATGTTGAAGACGGTTTCCGTCACGATCAGGCCGCCGATCAGAAACGCCGCCTCGATGCCGATGATCGTGATGACCGGCAGGATCGCATTGGAGAGCGCGTGGCTGTAATTCACCGTGCTGTCGCTCGCGCCCTTGGCCCTGGCCGTGCGGATATAATCCTGGCGCATGACCTCGAGCATCGAGGATCGCGTCAGCCGCATGATCAGCGCCGACGATCTGAAGCCGACCGCGGCCGCTGGAATGCTGTAGAGCAGCAGCTCGTCCCAAAGCGTGTCCGGCGGACTGGTGTAGATCGGTATCGTCCCGAACCAGTGTACGAAGGCCATCAGGATCAGCAGCGCCAGCCAGAACGAGGGCAGGGACAAGCCCGAAAGGCTGAGAACCCGAAGGGCATAATCGATCGGCGTATTCTGCTTGACGGCGCTGATCACGCCGAGCGGCACGCCCATCACCACGGAGAAGAACAACGCCAGGACCGCGAGCTTGGCGGTGATCGGGATGCGCGGCGCGATCTCGTCGATGGTCGGCCGCTCCGAGACGTAGGAATATCCCAAGTCCCCGTGCATCATGCCCCAGATCCAGTCCCAGTACTGGACATAGATCGGGTCGGAAAGGCCAAGCTCTTCTTCGAGCGCCGCCTTTTCGGACGGATCGACGAAGCCTGCGCTATCGAACAGGATATCCGCGATATTGCCGGGCACGAGCCGCAGCAATGCGAAGATCACGATCGACATGCCGATCAGGGTGATCAGCATCAAGAAGAAGCGTCTGACGATATAGGAGCCCATCAGGCACGCTATCCTATTTCAGAAATGGAACCGGCGTTCAGCCAGAGGGAAACCGAGATGGGGCGGCGGCGGACCAATCCGCAGCCGCCCCACAGGCCATAAGCCTTCGCTCGCTCGATGGGTTAGTTATCGAGCCAGGCGTCTTCGAAGCGCCAGCCGTTGTAGGAGCTGTTCACCATCTGGCTGAAGCCCTTCAAGCGCGGCTGATAGCAGGTCGCATTCACGCCGTGGAAGATCAGCGGACGCGCGACGTCTTCCTGCAGCTTCTTGTCGATCTGCTGGACGAGCTTCAAGCGCTCGGCCTGATCGGTCATGCCGGACTGCTTCACGAACAGGTCCTGAATTTCCTGGTTGCAGTAGCCGGTATAGTTCCGCTGCGACCCGCACCCGTAATTCTCGAAGAAATTCACGTCCGGATCGTCAACGCCGACGCCGGTCAGGTTCAGGCCGATCTGGTAGTCCTTGCGGGCGACCTTGGCATGCCAGTTGGAGGTCTCGACGACTTCAAGCTCGGCATCGATGTAGATGGACTTCAACTGGTCGATCAGGATGACCGCCGGATCGCGATAGATCGCGATATTGCGGGTCGAGACCTTCGCGGCGAGCCGCTTGTCGGGACCGAAGCCGGCTGCCTGCATCAGGGCTTGCGCTTGCGCGATTTCAGTCGGCTTGTCGCCGTAGCCCGGAACGGTCGCCAGCATTTCAGCCGACATGCCCCAACCGCCGCCAGGAGGCGGCAGCATGGCGCCGCCCTTCTGGTATTCGCCTTCGCTCAGGATGGTGATGAATTCATCGCGGTTGATCGCGAGGTTCATCGCCTTGCGGACATCTTCGTTATCGAACGGCGCCGCTTCGCGATTGACGATCAGGTTCGTCGAAACGCCCGTCGGCACTTTCTCGCAGATGGCGTGCGGCGCCTGGGCGGCGACATCCTTCATCAGCGGGATCGAGACGTCGGTCGTGAAGGTCAGGTCGAATTCGTCCGCGATGAACGCAAGAATGCGGGTCGACCGGCTTTTGATGATCGTCCAGTCGATCGCGTCAAGATAGGGACGGCCTTCTTTCCAGTAATCCTGGTTCTTGACCAGCTTGATCGATTCGTTCTGCTTCAACTCGACGAACTTGAACGGGCCGGTGCCGATCGGGTTGGTGCGCATGTCTTTCGGCGCGACATGGCAGGGATAGACCGGGGAATAGCCGGACGCGAGCAGCGCCAGGAAGGACGGCTGCGGCTGACCGAGCTCGAACGTCGCCTCATTGGCGCCATTCACGGAAACGCCCTTGAGGTTCCAATACCAGTCCTTGCGCGGGTTCTTGCGCATCTTGGTCGTGGAAACGCCGAGGAGCATATCCCAGGTGCATTTCACGTCGGCGGAGGTGAACGGCTTGCCGTCATGCCATTTCACGCCGTCGCGCAGCTTGAACGTCAGCTTCGTCTTGCCGTCATCCCAGGACCAGCTTTCCGCCAGATCGGGCACGATGGTCTCAAGGCCGTTCTTCGGGATGTTCTGATCGAACATCACCAGATTGTTGTAGACTGACATGAACGGCATGTTGGTCGAGGTCGTCGCCTCTTCATGGATTGAGGCGCTCGGCGGCGTGTCGCGGTGATAGACCCGCAGCGTGCCGCCTGCCTTCTGGGCATATGCCTGTATTGGCATCGCCAACGCGGCGACGAGAGCCGCCCCTGCGAGCCATGATCGCGTTTGCATCGTTTTCTCCCTTATGATTTGGCGATTAATCGCTTCGCCTTGAACTGCGACACGCTACCATCCCGGACGCGTATTGCAAACGGTTCAAGCGTCTCTGGACGAACTGGCGAAATTGCGGCCACACTCGGCGCCATGACAATGTTGACCCCCGACGCCATTGAAACCCGCGACCTGATCCGCCGCGTCGCGATGGAGCGCGTGGCGCCGCGCGCCGCCGCCATCGACCGCACCGGCGACTATCCGCAGGACATGTTCGACCTCCTGCGGGAGATCGGCGTCTTCACCCTGCCCTTCCCGGCCGAATATGACGGCCGCGACAGCTTGCTCGCCGCCTGCGTCGCGACCGAGGAGTTCGGGCGGGTCTGCTACAACACCGCCTACCTGCTGGTCGTGCAGTGGACGCCCTTCGGCGCGATCATGGCCGCCGGCGACGCCGGGCAGCGCGCGCGCTACCTGCCGGGGCTGGCGACCGGCGACCTCCGCGCCGCCTTCTCGATCACCGAGCCGCAATCGGGCTCCGACGTCGCCGGCATCCGGACGCGCGCCCGTCGGGACGGCGCCGGCTATCGCATCAGCGGCCAGAAAATCTGGTGCACCAACGCCGCCGTCGCCGATTTCATCGTGCTGGCCGCCAAGACCGGCGACGAACGCGGCGCGATCAACTTCTTCATCGTCCCGGCCGACGCGCCGGGCCTGACCATCGGCCGCAAGGAGGACAAGCTGGGCGCCCGCGGCGTGCCGTCCTCGCCGCTTTTCCTGGAGGATGTGATCGTGCCGGCCGACGCCATGCTCGGCGCCGAAGGCAAGGGCTTCCGCCAGGTGATGGAGGCGCTGGCCCTCTCCCGCCCGATCATCGGCGCCCGCGCCGTCGGCCTGGCCCAGGGCGCGCTCGATCATGCGCTGGCGTTCGTGCGCGAGCGCGAGGCCTTCGGCCAGCCGCTGACGAATTTTCAGGGGCTGCGCTGGATGCTCGCCGACATGACGATCCAGATCGAGGCGGCCCGCGGCCTCGTCTACCGCGCCGCCGCCATGACCGACGCCGGCGTGCGCGGCAAGGAACTTGCCCAGGCCGCCGCCATCGCCAAGACATTCGCCAGCGACATGGCGATGAAAGTCGCGACCGACGCCGTGCAGTTGTTCGGCGCCACCGGCATTTCGAACGACGCGCCGATCAACCGCTATTTCCGCGACGCCAAGGTGGTGCAGATCATCGAAGGCTCAAACCAGATTCAGCGTAATGTGATCGCCAAGAACCTGATCGATGGAGTGGGCTCGTGACCGCGCAACCGTTCGACGCCGAAGCGACCGGCCCGCTGAGGGGCGTCAAGGTCGTCGACCTGACGATCAATGTGCTGGGGCCGCTCGCGACCCAGATCCTGGGCGACATGGGGGCGGACGTCATCAAGGTGGAGCCGCCCGGCGGCGACCCGATGCGCAAGCTCGGCCCCGGCCACGAGATAGACCTGGCGGCGCATTTCATGGCGATGAACCGCAACAAGCGCTCCCTGGAGCTGGACCTGAAGCGGCCGGAGGCGCTGGCCGCGCTCAAGGCGCTGCTGGCGACGGCCGATGTGGTCGTGCTCTCGATGCGGGCCAGCGCCGCCGAACGGCTCGGGCTGGATCACGCCAGCCTGGCGGCCGCCAACCCGCGCCTGATCTATGCCGCGGCGACCGGCTACGCCCACGACGGCCCGGACCGCGACCGCCCGGCCTATGACGACGTCATCCAGGGCGAAAGCGGCCTCGCCGGCATGATCCAGCGCGCCAATGGCGAAGCGCGCTATGCGCCGATGGCGATCGCCGACAAATTCTGCGGCACGCAATTGGCGAGCGCGATCGGCATGGCCCTTTACGCCCGCGAACGCACCGGTCGCGGCCAGGCTGTCCGCCTGCCGATGCTGGAGACCATGACCGCCTTCAACATCGTCGATCACTTCTGGGAAGCCGTTTTCGACAAACCCTGCGCCAAGGTGGGATTTCCGCGGATGTTCACGCCGCACCGCCGCCCCTATCCGACCAGGGACGGCCATCTGTCGCTGCTGGCGATCACCGACGCCCAGTGGCGCCGCCTCTTTGCCGCCATCGGCCGGCCGGAGCTCGCGGACGACCCGCGCTTCGCCAGCCTGGAAGGCCGGACGGACAATATCGACGCGCTCTATGGCTTGCTCGGCGAAGCCATCGCCGGCGAAACGACGGCTCATTGGCGGCAAGCCCTGGACGCCGCCGACATTCCGAACGCCGCGATGGCGACGCTCGAGGATATTTTCGCGAGCCCCTATCTGAACGACACCGGCTTCTTCCAGCGCCTGGAGCACCCCACGGCGGGGCCGATCCGCCAGATGCGGCCGCCGATCGGCTTCAGCGACACCCCGGCGAACCTGCACCGCCCGCAACCGGCGCTCGGCGCCGACGGCCGGGACGTGCTCCGCGAAGCCGGCCTCGACGCCGACGCCATCGCCGCCGCCCTCCATGGACGCTCCGGCCAATGACCGCTCCGAGCGGCGTCCGGATGCGCCTGGAACGGAACCTGGCGCTCCAGGACGCTCATATCGTCACGGACCATGCCTTGAAAGCCGCGGCGGTCGCCATCGCCGTGCTGGAAGACGAGGCCGGCGAGCCGGCGTTCGTGCTGACGCGCCGCTCCGGCAATCTTCGCCGCCACGCCCGGCAATGGGCCCTGCCCGGCGGGCGGCTCGATCCCGGCGAGACGGCGCTTGAGGCGGCGCTCCGGGAAATGGACGAGGAAATCGGCCTCCGGCTGGCGCCGGAAAGCTTGATCGGCCGCCTTGACGATTACCCGACGCGCTCGGGCTACAACATCACGCCATTCATCTTCTGGGCCGGCCGCGCGCCGAAGCTGACCGCGAACCCGGACGAGGTGCACGCCCTCTATCGCATCCCGCTCGTCGAGTTGGACCGGCCCGAATCGCCGGACCTGATCGCCATCCCCGAAAGCGACCGGCCCGTGCTCCGCATGGCGATCATGGAGGACATGGTGCACGCGCCGACCGCCGCATTGCTGTATCAGTTCCGGGAACTGGCGATGCACGGTCGCCCGACGCGGGTCGCCCATTACGAGCAACCGGTGTTCGCGTGGCGTTGAAACGCTTGACTATATGCCCCCCGCCTGATCGATTTTAGGCGTTTTCCGCTCAATTGCGGTTTCATCCAGCCCGCCGCGCGCTGCGCTCAGGAGCCGATCGCCATGCCGAAACCCGCCTTGGACCAGCCAGCCCCCGGCGGCATCGGCTTCTTCGAGAAATGGCTCTCTGTCTGGGTGGCGCTCTGCATCGCCGTCGGCATTGCGCTTGGCGCGGCGGCGCCGGCGCTGTTTCAGGCCGTCGCCGCGCTGGAAATCGCGTCGGTCAACCTGGTCGTCGCCGTCCTGATCTGGGCGATGGTCTACCCGATGATGGTCAACGTCGATTTCGCCAGCCTCGGCGCCGTCGGCCGCAGGCCGAAGGGCCTGATCGTGACGGTCGTCGTCAACTGGGTGATCAAGCCCTTCACCATGGCGGGCCTCGCGGTCCTGTTCTTCGAGGTCGTGTTCGCCGACTGGATCGAACCCGCCGACGCCGAACAATATATCGCCGGGCTGATTATCCTGGGGGCGGCGCCCTGCACCGCGATGGTCTTCGTCTGGAGCCAGATGACCAAGGGCGACCCGAACTACACCCTGGTTCAGGTTTCGGTGAACGACATCATCATGGTCTTCGCCTTCGCGCCGATCGTGGCGCTGCTGCTCGGCGTCACGGATCTGGTCGTGCCGTGGTCGACCTTGCTGCTCTCGGTCGTGCTCTATGTGGTGATCCCGCTGGCCGCCGGCGCCTTGACCCGGAAAGCGCTGACCAGCGGCGGCGGCGGCGCGGCGGTCGAGCATTTCACGCGCAAGGTCAAACCGGTTTCCGTGATCGGCCTGCTGGCGACCGTCGTGCTGCTGTTCGGTTTTCAGGGCACGACGATCCTGTCGCAGCCCGGCGTGATCGCGATGATCGCGGCGCCCTTGATCCTGCAATCCTACGGCATCTTCGCCATCGCCTACGGCGCCGCCTGGGCTTGGCGCACGCCATTCAATGTCGCCGCCCCATGCGCGCTGATCGGCACCTCGAATTTCTTCGAACTGGCGGTCGCCGTGGCGATCAGCCTGTTCGGGCTGAACTCCGGCGCGGCGCTGGCGACGGTCGTCGGCGTGCTGGTGGAGGTGCCGGTCATGCTGTCGCTCGTCGCGTTCGCCAACCACACCCGCCACTGGTTTCCAGCCGCCAAATGATCCTGCGTCGTCTGCTTGGCCGGGCGCGCCACCGGGCATTCCGGGAAGCGGTGAACGCCTGGTTCTTCCGGTTCGCCTACGGCCTGTCGCCCGCCCGGCGCGGCGCCTTTTTCAATACCGGCTATGCTCCTGCGCCGGAGTGGACGGCGCAATACGCGCCCTTCAAGGACGAACCCCTGCAAGCCGCTCTCTGCGATTTCGTGCTGTGGGAAGCGGTCCAGTCCTATCTGGCGACGCCGCCTTTGGCGATCCTGGAGATCGGCTGCGGCCAGGGCGGGGGCCTGCTCGTAGCGGCCAAGCGCTATCCAGCGGCCAAGATCACCGGCGTCGACCTGGACGCCAACGCCGCCCGCCTCAGCCAGAAGCGCCTCGCCGGGCTGCCGAACGCCAGGGCGCTCAAAGCGAACGGCCAGGCCCTGCCGTTCGCGGACGGGAGCTTCGACTTCGTCTACAGCATCGGCACGGCGAGCTATGTCGGCGTCGCCTTCCTGAGCGAAGCTGCCCGCGCCCTGCGGCCCGGCGGCCTGATCTCGTTCCAGGTCGGCTATGCCAGCCCAAGCTTCGCGCGCCAGGCGGAGATCGTCCGCCGCAATTGCTGGGCGGCCGGTCTGGAGCCGCTGGCGGTGATCGACATCATCGAACCGGTGATCCAGGCGATCGTCGCCGACGCGCCGCGCAAGGCGGCGCAGTTGGCCCGCGTGCCCTGGCCCTTCCGCCGCTATGCCGCCAACGCCGCCGGCCTGCCCGGGACGCCAAGCCACGCTTCCTACGTCAACGGCGAGCGGGTGAGTTACGTGGTGGTGGCGCAAAAGCGCCAAGCCGAGCTGGATCGAATGGTAAGCGGATATAGCGAGCGCCCGTCTGAAAGCGTCATCTAGCGCCGCCGCCCGTGGCCGCCGCGCGCCGCCTTTTTGCGGGCGCCGGCGGCGCCGGTCGCATTGTCCATTGCGGCGTCGACGCCTTTCGGCCGGGCGTTCTTGTTCTGCCGGACAGGCTTCGCCCCGCCGATGGCGGCGCGGGAGCGGAGGCTGCCGCTGGAGCCGCCCTCCAGGCCCAGGTCCAGCGCCTGAAGCCGCTTGATCTCGTCCCTGAGGCGCGCCGCTTCCTCGAATTCCAGGTCGGCGGCGGCGGTCCGCATCTGCTTTTCCAGTTCGCCGATCGTCGCCTGCAGATTATGCCCGGTCAGCGGTCCGTCTTCGTGCAGACCGGTCGGAATCGTCAACGAGTCCCGCGCATAGACCGATTGCAGAATGTCGGCGATGTCCTTCTTGACGCTTTCCGGCGTGATGCCGTTCGCCGCGTTGTATTCCAACTGTTTCTCGCGCCGCCGGTCAGTCTCGCCGAGCGCCTTTTTCATGCTTTCGGTCATCTTGTCGGCATAGAGAATGACGCGGCCTTCAAGATTGCGCGCCGCCCGGCCGATGGTCTGGATCAGGGAGGTGGCGGACCGCAGATAGCCTTCCTTGTCGGCGTCCAGAATGCAGACCAGCGCGCATTCCGGAATATCCAAACCTTCCCGCAGCAGGTTGATGCCGATCAGCACGTCGAACGCCCCAAGCCTGAGGTCGCGCAGGATCTCGATCCGCTCCAGCGTCTCGACGTCGGAATGCATGTAGCGGACGCGCAAGCCCGCCTCGTGCATGTATTCGGTCAGATCCTCGGCCATGCGCTTCGTGAGGGTGGTGACCAGCACGCGCTGGCCCTTGGCGGCGCACTGGCGGCATTCGTCGATCAGGTCGTCGACCTGTCGTTCGGTCGGGCGGATGAAAGTCGGCGGATCGACGAGGCCGGTCGGGCGCACCACCTGCTCGGTCACGACGCCCTGGACTTTCTCCAGCTCCCAGGGACCGGGCGTCGCGGAGACATAGACCGACTGGGGCCGCATCGTCTCCCATTCCTCGAACTTCAACGGCCGGTTATCGACGCATGACGGCAGGCGGAAGCCGAACTCTGACAGGGTCGATTTCCGCGCGAAGTCGCCTTTGTACATGCCGCCGATCTGCGGGACGGTGACGTGGCTTTCGTCGACGAACAGCAGCGCGTCTTCCGGCAGATATTCGAACAGCGTCGGCGGCGGGCTGCCGGCCGGGCGGCCAGTCAGGTAGCGGGAATAATTCTCGATCCCGGCGCAGGAGCCCGTCGCCAGCATCATTTCCATGTCGAAGGTCGTGCGCTGCTCCAGCCGCTGGGCCTCCAGCAGCTTGCCTTGCGCGCCAAGCTCCGCCAGCCGCTCGACCAGTTCCTTCTTGATCCCCTTGACCGCCTGCTCGAGGGTCGGCTTCGGCGTCACGTAATGGCTGTTCGGGTAGACCCGCACGCGCTGGAATTCGCCGGTGCGCTCCCCGGTCAAGGGATCGAATTCGTGGATCGTCTCCAGCTCCTCGCCGAAGAAGGAGAAGCGCCAGGCCCGGTCTTCCTGATGCGCCGGGAACAGCTCGACCGTATCGCCGCGCGCCCGGAACGCGCCGCGGAAAAACGCCGCGTCGTTGCGGCGATACTGCAGCTCGACGAACTTCCGCAGCAATTGCTGGCGGTCGATGGTCTGGCCGGCCTTGATGTCGACCGCCATGCCCGAATAGGTCTCAACCGCGCCGATGCCATAGATGCAGGAGACCGAGGCGACGATGCAGACATCCCGCCGCTCCAGCAGCGCCCGGGTCGCGGCGTGGCGCATGCGGTCGATCTCCTCGTTGATCGAGGCTTCCTTCTCCACATAGGTGTCGGTGCGCGGCACATAGGCTTCAGGCTGGTAGTAGTCGTAATAGGAAACGAAATACTCGACCGCGTTCTCGGGGAAGACGCTTTTCATCTCGGAATAAAGCTGGGCGGCGAGGGTCTTGTTCGGCGCCAGGATCAGCGACGGCCGCTGCAATTCCTGGATGACATGGGCGACGGTGAAGGTCTTGCCGGAGCCGGTGACCCCAAGCAGCACCTGATCCCGCTCGCCCTGGTCGAGGCCCCTGGTCAATTCCTTGATGGCGCGCGGCTGATCGCCGGCGGGCAGGTAGCTGGACGTCAGCTTGAACGGCGTCGCCTCGTCCGCCAGCAATGGCGGCCGTTCGAAGCGCGGGATCGGGCCAAGCAGGGGGGCGGTCTGTCCTTCAGGCATGGGCTGAACCTAGCGCGACGAGGCCGCCTCGCCAATGGGGCGACGACCCTAAACCCGCTCGACCCGCTTCTGGCCGAACAGCCCTGCCGGCCGCAGCCAGAGCGTCACGAGCACCAGGGTCGCCGCGACAAGGCCGCCGGAGCCCGTGCCGATCCAGGGATCGAGATAGCCCGCCGCCATGCTCTCCGAGAGGCCGACGATCGCCGCGCCGACGAGAGCGCCGGCGAAGCTGGTCAGGCCGCCGATCACCACGACCGGCAGCACTTTCGCGAGCACGAGCGCCATGCCGAAGCCGCCAAGCCCGTCGATGCTCCAGAGCACGCCAGCGGCGACGGCGAGCCCGCCTGAAATCGCCCAGGCGATGCTGAGATGCCGCGTCGCGCTGACGCCGGCCGCCGCCGCGGCCTGGGGATCGTCGGCGATGGCGCGGATCGCGACGCCGGCCCGGCTCAACCGGAAGAACAGCATGACCGCCGCCATCAACAGGATGGCGACGCCGCCCGCGATCAGCCGCCCGGGCGGCACGGGAATATCGCCGATCAGCCAGGATGCATCGGCAAGCGGGAACGGAATGGCCGAGGGCAGGCCGCCAAGGCTGAGCGCCGCGCCCGCCTGCATCATCACGCCCAGCGCCAGGGTCGCCATCACGACAGCCGTCACCGGCCGCCCCGCGAGGCGGCGGACGACCAGCCTGTTGAACGCGATCGCCAGCGCCGTCGCGCAGGCAAGGGCCGCCGCCAGCGCCGCGGCTAAGGGCAGGCCCGCGACCTGGACGCCGACCCCGGTCAGCCGCGCCCCGAAGCTGACCCATTCGCCAAGCGAGAAATTGATCACTCCGGACGCCCGGTACACGACGATGAACGCCATGCCGATCAGCGCATAGACCGGCCCCGACAGCAGCCCGTTCGCCAGCAGCGCCAGAAAATACTCCATCCCGCCGCTAGTCCAGGGCCAGCCGGTATGGCGTCATCGGCGAGGCCTGGAAGCCTTCGCGCCGGTAGAACGCCTGGGCGCGGCGATTGTCGGCGTCGGTCAGAAGCGTGATGCGGCGGGCGCCGTCCTGGCGCGCCTGGGCGATGGCCGCCCGGATCAAGGCCGCGCCGAGGCCCTGCCCGCGCGCTGGCGGGGCGACCACCATGTCCTCCAGCAGCGCCGCGCGGCCGCCCAATGCCGTACTGACCGTGTAGAGCAGCACGACCATGCCGAGCGGCGCCGGCGCGGGGCCGGCAAGCAGCACGCGGCCGATATCCGGCGCGGCGATGATCCGGGCGAGCCCGGCCGCCTGCCGCGCCGGATCGGCGGCGAACTCCGCTTCCTGCTCGAACAATATCCCGAGCAGCAGGGCGAGCGCCGGCGCGTCTCCCGGCGCCGCGAGGCGTACCGCTTCGCTCAATATAGGCTGCCGTCCTTGTGGGCGAAGATCCAGCCGTCCGGCCCCATCTCGCCGGTCAGATCGTCGGCGGGATATGTGGCGGCGTCGCCGGGCTGCCGGTCGCCGACTTCCAGATACAGAACCGGTTGATCGGTGCGGTTGACGAGTTGATGCGCGACGCCGGCGGCGGGAAAGCCCGCACACATCCCCGGCGCCATCGGCGTATCGCCGGCGTCGGTGACGAGGGTCGGATGGCCTTCGAGGATCAGGATGAATTCGTCCTGAACGGTGTGGCGGTGCAGCAGGGCGGACTCGCCTCCGGGGTCGAGGGTCGTCAGGTTGACCCCGAAGCTCTTGAGGCCGAAGAGGTCCCCGACGATCCGCTTCTTGCGGCCGAGCATCCGGGTGCGAAACGGCTCCGGATAGTTCGACGGCTTGGTTCTGGGCGGGATGTCCCTGGCCATCAGGGCGATGGGTTTCGGATCGTTGTCGGCCATCAATGGGCGCTCCTTCCTTGTTTCGCAAGTACGATGCGGCGCCGCAGCAAAGCGCCTCCGCCGCACGGGCGCAAGAGGCGCCGCTTGCCATCCCCGTCACCAGACACGACGATGTGGCCCCAATCGAAAGCCCTGCCGCCCATGCCCTTCGCCCGCGCCTTCGCCGCCCTGCCCGACCCGGCCAAAGGCACGTTGCTGATGCTGATCGGCATCGGCGTCATCACCGTCAACGACGCTTTGATGAAGCTTGCGAACGAGCGGCTGCCGATCGGCGAGACCCTGTTCATCCGCTCGATCTTCGTCTGGGCGATCATCCTGGTCTTCGCCCACCGGGCAGGCGGGCTGCGCGCGCTCCGGGTCTATGATTGGCCGCGCCAACTGGCGCGCGGCATGTTCCTGGTCATCTCGAGTTGGTGTTTCTTCTTCGGGCTGCAGCACCTGCCGCTGGCCCAGGCGATCGCGATTTCGTCGGTCGGCCCGTTGTTCCTGACCATGCTGGCGGGGCCGGTCTTGGGCGAGACTGTCGGCTGGCGGCGCTGGTCGGCGGTCGCGGTCGGCTTCGTCGGCGCGCTGATCATCATCCAGCCGGGCGGATCGAGCTTCGCCTGGGCCGCGCTCTTTCCGCTCGCCGCCGCGGCCTTGGGCGCCGGGCGGGACGTGGTGCAGCGGCAGATGTCGCTTGGCCGCGAAGGGACCGTCGCGATCCTGGCGGTTTCGACATCCTGCGTCGGGCTGTCGGGCCTCGCGACCGTGCCGTTCGTCTGGCAGACGCCCTCGCTGGCGCAAGTGCTGCCGATCGCCGCCGCCGGGCTGCTGATGGGCCTCGCCCATTACCTGATGATCGAGGCGCTCCGCCTCGCGGAAGCCGCCACGATCGCGCCCTTGCGCTATACGAACTTCCTCTGGGGCACGCTTTGGGGCTATCTGATCTGGGGCGTGCTGCCGGAGGAGATGACCTGGATCGGCGTCAGCATCATCGCGGCTTCCGGCATCTACATCCTGCGCCGCGAAACCGCCCGGCGCCGCGAAGCCGCCCGGAAAGGACAGTAAGCCATGCTGCGCAATGACGACCGCGACGACCGCCAGGCCTTCTACGACGCGATCCGCCAACGGAACCTGGCGCCGCTCTGGGAGAGCATGCACAGCCTGATCACCCCGACGCCGCGAAGCCGCTGCCTGCCCGCCCTCTGGCGCTATGGCGACGTGCGGCCGGACGTCATGGCCTCCGGCGGCCTGATCACCGCCAAGGAAGCCGAACGCCGGGTGCTGATCCTGGAGAACCCCGGCATGCCGGGCGAGGCGCGCATCACCACCTCGCTCTATGCCGGCCTGCAACTGATCCTGCCGGGCGAAGTCGCGCCGGCCCACCGCCATACCCAGTCGGCGCTCCGCTTCGTGGTCGAGGGCGCCGGCGCCTATACCGCCGTCGACGGCGAGCGCACGACAATGCACGAAGGCGACTTCATCATCACCCCGTCCTGGACCTGGCATGACCATGGCAATGACGGCGACCGGCCGATGATCTGGCTCGACGGCCTGGATATCCCTGTCCTGCAGTTCCTCGACGCATCCTTCGTCTAGCGCTGGCCCGAAGACGAGCAGCCGGTCTCCCGGCCCGAAGGCGACAGTTTCGACCGCTTCGGCCAGGGCCTGCTGCCCGTCGACCATGACCGGCGCGGCCATACCAGCCCGCTGTTCAACTATCCCTATGCCCGCACCCGCGAAGCCCTGGACCATCTGGCGCGGTCGGACGCGCTCGATCCCTGCCACGGCGTCAAGCTGCGCTACGTCAACCCGGAAACCGGCGGCCACGCGATGAACACCATCGCCGCCTTCATGCAATTGCTGCCGAAGGGCTTCCAGTCGGAGACCTATCGTTCGACCGACGCGACGGTCTTCACCGTGGTCGAAGGCGAGGGCGAAAGCACGATCGGCGGGGAAACCCTGACCTGGGGACCGCGGGACGTGTTCGTGGCGCCGTCCTGGGCGCCCGTCCGGCACAAGGCGGGCGCGGCCGATGCGGTGCTGTTCAGTTTCTCGGACCGCGCGATGCAGCAGGCGCTTGGCCTCTGGCGCGAACAGCGCGGTTCCGCTAATGGCTGACGCCATCGACAATCGGATGGAGTTTGGACTTTGAAGCCAGGGATCGCGCTCGCCGCCGCCCTGTCGATCGGCGCTTTGGCGTCGGCATCTGCATCTGCGTCGCAACCCTATGCCGGTCAGGACGACCGGTCGATCAAGGCCCTGTCGTCCGAACAGACAACGGGCCTGAAAGAAGGCAGCGGCCTTGGCTATGCCAAGGCGGCGGAGCTGAATGGCTGGCCCGGGCCGCTGCATGCGCTTGAGCTGCAAGCCGAACTGGCGCTATCCGCCGACCAGATCGACCGGATGCAGGCGCTTCGTCAGGCCATGCTGGACGCGGCGGTTCCGCTTGGACAGGCGCTGATCCAGGCGGAGGCGGCGCTGGACCGGCTCTTCGCTGGCGATGCCCCCACGCCAGCCGCCGTCGCGGCCGCGACAGAATCCATCGCCCTGATCGAAGGCCAGTTACGCGCGGCGCACCTGGTCGCCCATATCGCCGCCAGGCCCGTGCTGACCCCGCATCAGCGCATGATCTATGCGGAACTTCGGGGCTATGGCGCGGCGCCCGGCAAAGGACACGGCCATCATCGCTGAGCGGCGACGCCAGATCGAGTCAGACCTGTCGCGTCGTGGTTTAACGGCTGATGCAGCGCAGCACCCGGATATCGTAGATGGGGTGCTCGAGCGAGGAGACGGCCGGGCTCGACGCGAACATCCAGCCGCGGAAGATGATCGGCGCCGGGTTTTGCCGCGCATCGCCGATCTCGACGAACACGGTCGCTTCCGGCGGCTCTTCCGGCGGGCGGCGATAGCAGGAGCTGACGCGGACCAGCAAGCCGCCGAAGGCCTTGGTCTGGCCATTCGGCATGGTCAGCTCCGTCACCCTAGCCGTGATCTTGTCGAGGCCCTGCAGCACGGCGCCGGGCATCTCGATATATTCCGCCCGCGCCGGCATAGCGGCTGCAGCGGCCGCACATAATCCCGCCGCGAGAACGACGGCGGCGAGCCGGGTCATTTGCTCTTGTCGCCGTCGGCGCCGGAGAAGATGAACTTGCCGATCAACTGCTCCAGGCTGACGGGCGACTGAGTGTAGCGGATCTCCCCGCTATCGCCGAGATACTTCTCCGACGCGCCCGGCGTCAGCGCCAGGAAGCGGCCGCCGAGCAAGCTTTCGCTCATGATTTCGGCGGAGCTGTCATCCGGCAGCTTGATCGCCTCGTCGATCTGCATGGTGACGACGCCCAGATAGGTATCGGACTCAAGCGTCAGGCTCTTGATCTGGCCGACGCGGATGCCGCTCATCTTGACGTCCGCGCCTTCCTTCAGGCCGTCGACCCGATCGAAGCGCGCGATCACGGGATAGCCCGTCACCGAGCCGATGTCGGCCTTATCATAGGAATAGACGACAAAGCCGACCGCCGCCGCAATCACCAGGGCGCCGATGACCGTTTCAAACGCATTTCGCCGCATGGGAGCTGTCCCCTATCGCAATCGCCGGCGGGCCTATTCAGGCCGCCAGGGCTCGTAATCGCCAGTCGCCGCGGCGCGGACGCCGCCCATATATTCGTGGCCGGGCGGCCGGTATGCGGCCGCGCTGCCGGTCAGGTTGGCGAGATGCGGCTTGACATAGGCCGCGCGCGGCGTCGAGGCATCCGGCGGCGCATCGACCGAGCGGTGCAGCCATGCATGCCATTCCGGCGGCACGGACGACGCCTCGACCGGACCGGCGAAAACCACCCAGCGGTTGCCGGCCTTCGGGTCCTTGTGCCGGTAATAAACATTGCCGATCGCGTCTTCGCCGACCCGCTCGCCGAATCGCCATGTGAAAAAGCGCGTGCCTACCGATGTCATCGTCGCTCCGAATCTCCCATCGCCGCCGGCGCAATGGCCGGAAGTCTCAGGAATGCTGGCATCCCAAGAGGGCGGGAATATGGCCGATGGCGCGGAAGGCGTCCAGACCCGCCGCAGCCGGCCTGCCGCCACAGCCCGCGCCCGCCGCTGGCCTCGAAAAAATTTTCGAAGGGCCGTGGCAAAAAATAACGTTTTATTAATTGCTTAACGGCGTTCGTTAATTCTTCGTTAACGAAAAAGCGGATTTTGTCGTTGCGTTGGAATTAATCCCCCTGATACACACTGCATATAGCGGTTGGGCGCGCTGACGAAACCACTTGTGGGGTTTCGTCGGGGGTCTTGTCGCCGCAACAGCACTATTTTGGGGGCTTTCCAAGATGCAGATCGATCGTCGCTTTACCAGAGCCGGGGCCTCGCCCTATGCCGACATTCCGTTCCGTTCGGCGACCAGCGAGATTCGCAATCCCAATGGCGGGGTCGTCTTCTGCGCCCGGAATATCGATGTTCCGGCGCACTGGTCCCAGGTTGCGGTCGATGTGCTCGCCCAGAAGTATTTCCGCAAGGCCGGCGTGCCGGCGCGCCTGAAAGCCGTCGAGGAAGCTGGCGTGCCCGCGTTCCTGCAGCGCCGCATTCCCGATGACGTCGCAACGCGCCTCCTGCCCAAGGACACGCGCGAGGGCGGCGAGCGCGACGCCCGCCAGGTCTTCGACCGGCTCGCCGGCGCCTGGACCTATTGGGGCTGGAAGGGCGGCTATTTCGCCGCGGAAGCCGACGCCGAGGCGTTCTTCGACGAAATGCGCTACATGCTGGCGAAGCAGATGGCGGCCCCCAATTCGCCCCAGTGGTTCAACACCGGCCTGCATTGGGCTTACGGCGTCGACGGTCCGTCCCAGGGTCATTTCTATGTCGACCCGGACACGGGCGCGATGATGAAGTCGGCCTCCTCCTATGAGCGGCCGCAGCCCCATGCCTGCTTCATCCAGTCGGTCTCCGACGATCTGGTCAATCCGGGCGGCATCATGGACCTCTGGGTCCGCGAGGCGCGGCTGTTCAAATACGGCTCCGGCACCGGCGCGAATTTCTCGGCGCTCCGGGGCGAGGGCGAGCGCCTGTCGGGCGGCGGCAAGTCCTCCGGCCTGATGAGCTTCCTGAAGATCGGCGACCGCGCCGCCGGCGCGATCAAGTCCGGCGGCACCACCCGCCGCGCCGCCAAGATGGTCACGGTCGACGTCGACCATCCCGATATCGAAGCCTATGTCGACTGGAAGGTCGTCGAGGAACAGAAGGTCGCGGCCCTGGTCGCCGGCTCGAAGCTCGCCCGCAAGACCCTGGCCGCCGTGATCGACGCCTGCCATGCAGCCGAGGCCGCGGGCGACGCTGCGTTCGACCCGGCGCACAATCACCCGCTCAAGCTCGCGATCAAGCAGGCGCGCCGCTCGGCCATCCCCGAGAACTACATTCAGCGCTCGATCCAGCTCGCCCGCATGGGCCAGACGGAGATCGATTTCCGCGAATATGACACCGACTGGGATTCGGAAGCCTACCTGACGGTTTCCGGCCAGAACTCGAACAATTCCGTGCGCCTGACCAACGCCTTCCTGCAAAAGGCGATGGACGACGAGCCCTGGGACCTGATCGAGCGCACCACGGGCAATGTCTCGAAGACAATTTCCGCCAAGGGCCTGCTCGACAAGATCAGCCTGGCCGCGTGGTCGTCGGCGGATCCCGGCGTGCAGTTCGACACGACCATCAACGAATGGCACACCTGCCCGGTTTCCGGCCGGATCAACGCCTCGAATCCCTGTTCGGAATATATGTTCCTCGACGACACGGCCTGCAATCTGGCCTCGTTGAACCTGATGGCCTTCCGTCAGGCGGACGGCCAGTTCGACATCGAAAGCTTCCGCCACGCCTGCCGGCTGTGGACCGTCGTGCTGGAAATTTCGGTGCTGATGGCGCAGTTCCCGTCCGAGGAAATCGCCCAGGGCTCCTATGACTTCCGCACGCTCGGCCTCGGCTACGCCAATATCGGCGGCCTCCTGATGGCGACAGGCCTCTCCTACGATTCCGACGAAGGCCGGGCCGCGGCCGGCGCGATCACCGCGCTGATGACGGCCGTCGCCTACGAGACCTCGGCCGAAATGGCGGCGGAGCTTGGGCCGTTCCCGCGCTTTGCGGAGAACCGGGAGGCCATGCTCAGGGTCATCCGCAATCACCGCCGCGCCGCGTTCGGCGAAACCGCCTATGAAGGCCTGACCGTCGCGCCGCTGCCGCTCGACGCCGACGCCGCGCCCTTCGACGGCCTGGTCGACGCCGCCCAGCGCGCCTGGGACCGGGCGCTCGGCAAGGGCGAGGCCCATGGCTACCGCAACGCCCAGGCGACCGTCATCGCGCCGACCGGCACGATCGGCCTCGTGATGGATTGCGACACCACCGGCATCGAGCCCGACTTCGCGCTGGTGAAGTTCAAGAAGCTCGCCGGCGGCGGCTATTTCAAGATCATCAATCAGATGGTGCCGACCGCGTTGAAGACGATCGGCTATGCCCAGGTCGATATCGAGCGGATCGTGCGCTACGCCGTCGGCCACGGCTCGCTCAAGGCCGCGCCGCAGATCAACCAAGGAACGCTCCGCAATATCGGCTTCACGGACGAGAAGCTGGCGGTCGTCGAGGGCAGCCTCGCGAGCGCCTTCGACATCCGCTATGTCTTCAACCGCTGGACCCTGGGCGACGCGTTCTGCATGTCGGCCCTGGGCTTCACCGATGCGCAGCTCGACGCGCCGGACTTCGACATGCTCTCGGCCCTCGGCTTCTCGAAGGACGCCATTGAAGCCGCCAACCTGCATGTCTGCGGAACCATGACCCTGGAAGGCGCGCCGGGCCTGAAGGACGAGCATCTGCCGGTCTTCGATTGCGCCAATCCCTGCGGCCGGATCGGCAAGCGCTATCTTTCCGCCGACAGCCATATCCGCATGCTGGGCGCGGCGCAGCCGTTCATTTCGGGCGCGATTTCCAAGACCATCAACATGCCGAACGGCGCGACCATCGACGATTGCCGGGAAGCCTATCTCTCCTCATGGCGGCTTGGCCTGAAGGCGAACGCGCTCTACCGGGACGGCTCCAAGCTGTCGCAGCCCCTGGCCGCGATGACGCTCGGCGACGACGTGGCGGACGACGACGAGGAAATCACGGCCGAACGGCTCGCCGCCGCGCCGAACGGCGAACGCGCCGGCATCATGGCCGAACGCATCGTCGAGCGGGTGATCGAGCGCAACATCATCCAGCGCAAGCGCCTGCCGCACCGCCGCAAGGGCTACACCCAGAAAGCCAGCGTCGGCGGCCACAAGGTCTATCTCCGCACCGGCGAATACGAGGACGGGCAGCTTGGCGAGATTTTCGTCGACATGCACAAGGAAGGCGCCGCCTTCCGCTCGCTCATGAACAACTTCGCCATCGCGATCTCCATCGGCCTGCAATATGGCGTGCCGCTGGAAGAGTTCGTCGAAGCCTACACCTTCACCCGGTTCGAGCCGGCGGGCATCGTGACCGGCAACGACGCCATCAAGATGTCGACCTCGATCCTGGATTACCTGTTCCGGGAACTGGCGGTCTCCTATCTCGGCCGCGCCGATCTCTCCCATGCCCATACGTCCGACCTGACGCCGGACAGCATGGGCGACGGCGAGACGGAAAGCGCGATCTCCGGCTCCTGGCGGGAGCGCAAAGTCGACCCGATCCATCAGGAGACGCTCGACGTTGTGAAGCGCGTCGCCTCGAAGGGCTATGTCCGCGACAATCTCGTGGTCTTCTCGAACGCGAGCGAGCGCCGGGCCGAACAGGCCGTGCAGGCGGCGACCGTGACGGCCGAGGCGAGGGCGGTACAGGTCGAAGCGCGCGCCGTCGGCGCCGGCGGCTCAGTCTCCGTCGTCGCGACCGGCAATGCCGCGATCGCCAGCGCGATCGCGGCGAACGGCGGCTCCACCAAGGCGGCCGCCGCCGCGACGGCGCGCCTCAAGGGCTACGAAGGCGACGCCTGCCCCGAATGCGCCAACTTCACGCTCGTCCGCAACGGCGTCTGCCTGAAATGCGATAGCTGCGGCGCGACGACTGGGTGCAGTTAAGGCAGCGCGAGAAACCCGGCGACATGGAATCGAGGAACTCAATAAATTTCACGTCGGCAGCAGGATGAGACAAAATAGAATCAGGAATTGTGCATGGAAGTTATAGATATCCCTGAGCCGCCTACAAATCTCGCTACCCTGGTGCCAGAAGAAGATAAATCACTAACGTTTCATATAGAAACAAATTTGCGCGCGATGAGATCCTATACTTTAGATTTTTATGCAGCACTTAAACTTTATGATTTTTCTTCGAAGGCGTTTGATGAGAATGAGATCGATTTTGAATATCATCAATTACGCGATAGATGGATGATCATATCTGGGAAGGACGCAATATTAACAATCTACAATTTTATTAGATTAATTCAAGAGAATAATTCCGCAATAAATACATCACCCTCACTACGCGCTATGATAAATTTCAAAGAAATAGCGATATCGAGCAATATTATTAGGCTCCAGACCCATAAAACGGATTCCCCTGGCTTCGAGAATGTGATTCGTT
>CALAHN010000084.1 GCA_937891825.1 uncultured Alphaproteobacteria bacterium | reverse complement strand
ACGGTGAATCACAACCTGCTGATATCGCTCAAACACTTTTCGGTCAGGCTCTAAGTTACCGTCGATGTGGCAAAACGAACTCACACGGAAATCCATCAAGTCGCGCCGCCGGTCGGCTCCTCCGTTTGCAGTTGCTGGATATGCGACGACGCCATCAACACCGCCTCATTTTCGACCCTGCGCCGCGCTTCCGCAAGTGCCGCCCGCGCGCCTTCGTGGCGTCCGTCACGCATCAGCGAAAAAATTAGTCCGCTCCAAGGCGCTTCCGCAGCGGCGTTGAGGATAATCGCCGCTTTCCAGCGGTCAATCGCCAATTCATACTCCCTTCGGATCTGAGCCGCGCGGGCGAAGAGGACCGCCAATTCCTGGCTGTCCGGGAACGCCGCTATCCCAGCTTGCAGGAACCGTTCGGCTTCCGCATCGCGCCCCAGGCCGCGCAGGGCTTCGGCGCAGCGCGCCGTCACCTTTGGGCTGAGCCCGAAGCGCGCGCCGTGGCCTTTCCAGGCGTCAAGCGCCGGGCGCCAGTCCTGCTTCTGGATAAAGGCCTCGCCGACGAGCGCCGACGCGGCTTCATAATCCGGGGTCTGGGCGAGCACGCGGCCGGCGAAAGCGAGCACATCGTCGTGCGCCTGCTCTCGCGCAGCCAGTAGCGCCGCCTGCAAGTTCGCGTTGACGTCATCCGGCGCGGATTCGGCGATCGCCGCCCAGCGCTCCGCCTGCAGATCCTGGCGTTTGGCCTGCTCGGCGATCGCGGCGCCCATGCGCAGCACATCAACCGCGTCATTTTCGTTCTCGATGGCGCGTTGAAAGCTCATCTCGGCGCCATCGACATCGTCGGCGGTCAATTGCCGGCGAATAAGATTCGTCCAGGCGGCGGGATCCTTCGGCGCAAGAATGTTCAAGGCCTCCACGGCCGTCCGGCCGCCCTGTCGGTTGACGGTCGCCAGGACATGGTCGGTCAGCGCCTTCGCTTCGGCTTCGCCGCCGTCGCCCGGCGGCGTCTCCTGCGCCAGCCGCGCCGCCTCGCCGAACCGCTCCAGCCGGAGCAGAGCGCGGACGGCGCGTCGGCGATGGCTGAAGGCGGCCGGATCGAGCGCCGACGCCGCGCGCCAGAGCTCATAGGCTTCCGCATCGTCGCCCGCGGTCTCGGCCGCGAGCGCGCCGGCGGCGACGAAGCGCGCCTCCTCCGGCCAACGCTCGGCATGGCGATGATAGATGGCGCGGCCGTCGGCGGCCCGGTCGGCGCGGATCAGCGCATTGATATAGGCGGCTGCGGAATCCGCGTTCAGCTCGCCCGCCTCGAACGCCTGTTTCCAATATTCGGCCGCGGCTTGCCAATCTTCGGCATTGCCGGCATAGCGCGCCGCCAGCCTGAGCGTCGATGCGTCCTGAGGCGCAATCTCGAGCGATTGGGCGAGGCGCCGCCGCGCCGCATCGAGCTTGCCAGTCTGCGCCAGAACCCGCGCTTCGGCATTCATCGCCGGATAATAGTCCGGATATTCTTCAATCAATTCTCGCCAGAGCGTCAGGGCGCGGCCGGTTGCGCCGGCTTCGCTGGCGCGCATTCTGAGAAACCGCAAGCGTTCCGCCGCATCCAGTTCGGCTTCCGTCGCGCGCACCGGCGGCAGGATTTCGGCCAAGCTCTGACGCTCGCCTGTCGAAGCCGCGGCAGCCGCAGCTTCAGCGGCGGCATCGACCGACCGGGCTGCCCCTGCCGCAGCATCCGCGGCGCCGGCGCCGGGCGCAGCGTCCGAGGGCGGCGGCGCAGCGTCTGGAGCTGGGGCTGAGGCTGGGGCTGAATCGGGATCGCTCGCCGGAACCATAGCCGGAACCGCGGGGACCTGGCGCTCCGCCGCCGGTTGCGCCGGCTTCTCAGGCGCGGAGACGACGTAGAGGCGCCGACCGACCGCATAGGCGAGACAGAGCGCCGCAGGGGCGAGCAGCATCACGGGCGCCAGAGCTCCGAGATGCGTGTTCCCGCCGATCGCACGAACGCCGAAAAACCCGACCGCAGCGGCAAAGACGGCGACGACAATCGCCACCCGACTGCCGCCAAGCGTCGCCAGCGCTATGCCGCCCCAGGCAAGGGCCACGACGGCGATCGCGTAGTCGGTCCGCTGGAAGGCCAGGGAAGCTTCAAGGCCATATCCGATCCGTGTCGGAGCCAGGATCATTGCAGCGCCCGCGAAAATCAGAACGAGCGCAATAAGAAGCGAAAATCGCAGCGGACTCTCCTCAACGCGGCGACGCGACGCCATGACAGGAAGCAAAAACGCCAGTAAAACGTACATACCATGATATTCTTTGCCGAACCAAGCCGAGAAGCAGCCGTTCGGCGGGCTCGTTCCAAGACGAAACAAGGACATCGTCCAGATGCGTCGCAATGACTACGAAGCGTTCTTCCAGGCCGATATCGACGCCCTCAAGACCGAGGGCCGCTACAGGGTTTTCGCGGCGCTGGAACGCCAGGTCGGCCAGCATCCGCGCGTCCGGTGGCATGCCCCCGATGGGCCGCCGCGCGATGTGATCAACTGGTGCTCCAACGACTATCTGGGCATGAGCGAGCACGCCATCGTCCTGGACGCCGCCGAGGCCGCGCTTCGGGCCGAAGGCGCCGGATCCGGCGGCACCCGGAATATCGCGGGCTGCAATCACTTCCATATCGAGCTCGAGCTCGAACTCGCGGACCTGCACGGCAAGGAAGCAGCGCTGCTGCTGACCTCGGGCTATGTGGCGAACGAAGCGGCCCTGGGCGCGGTCGCCGGGCGTCTGCCCAATGCCGTCGTCCTTTCGGACGCGCTCAATCATGCATCGATGATCGCCGGCGTCCGCGCCAGCCGGGCGGAGAAACGCATATTCCGCCACAACGACATGGCGCATCTGGAGGAACTGCTGGCGGAAATAGACCCTGACCGCCCGAAGGTCATCGCCTTTGAATCGGTCTACTCGATGGATGGCGACATCGCGCCGATCGCCGAGATCTGCGATCTGGCGGATCGCTATGGCGCGCTGACCTATCTGGATGAAGTCCATGCCATCGGCATGTATGGCGAGCGCGGCGGCGGCGTCGCCGAACGGGACGGCGTCATGCATCGGATCGACCTGATCGAAGGCACCCTCGCCAAGGCGTTCGGCGTGGTCGGCGGCTATGTGGCTGGATCGGCGGCTGCGATCGACTTCATCCGCTCGAATGCAGCGAGCTTCATCTTCACGACGGCGCCCGCGCCAGCCCTGGCCGCAGGCGCGCTCGCCGCTGTCAGGCATCTGAAATTGAGCGGCCAGGAACGCGCTTCCCAGCAACGACAGGCGAACCTCCTGAAGGCGTCCTTGGCCCATGCCGGCGTGCCGCAACTGCCCTCTGTCAGCCACATCGTGCCGGTGCCTGTCGGCGACCCTGTGCTGTGCAAGCAGGCGTCCGACCTGCTGCTGAACGAACACGGCATCTATGTGCAGCCGATCAATTACCCGACCGTGCCGCGCGGCACGGAACGGCTGCGCTTTACGCCCGGCCCCATGCATGACGACCGCATGATCGAGGCGCTGACGGCCGCCTTGACGCAAGTCTGGCGGCAATTGGGCTTGCCGCTGGCGACGGCGGCGGCCTAGGCCGGGGCGCCAGCCCCCAGTGTTTCCCCTGTTCTATCGCCGGGTTTACCGCAATGTCGCGGAAATGCGATGGGGCGCCTTGTGCCTGATCGCGCTGGCGCACTTCGCCAGCTCCTGGGGGCTGATGGCGATGGCTGAAGCCGATGAAATCGTCGGCGCGGACGCCTTCTGGTATTACTACCTCGTGACGGCGACGACAGTCGGCTATGGCGATCTCGCGCCGCGGGAAATATTCGGCCGCCTGATTGCAGTCTTGTGGATCATGCCGGGCGGCATCGCCCTGTTCACGACAGCGATCGCCAAAGGCGCTCAGGCAATGGCGGAATCTTGGAGACGCAACATGCGGGGCAGCGGCGATTTCAGCAAGCTCGACGGCCATATCATCGTGATCGGCTGGCGCGGCGAGCAAAGCGAAAAACTGCTTGAGCAATTGTCGGACGAGACCGGCGGCGGCGCGCCGGGAATCGTCATCATCTCCGACGGCGTGGCTCAGAACCCGGCCCCCGACCGGGCGCATTTCATCAAGGCGGAAAGTCTTTCTGACCTGAGCGCCTACGAGCGCGGCGGGCTTGCCCTCGCGACGTCGGCGATCGTCATGGCCCAAAGCGACGCCGACAGCCTCGCTGGCGCCCTGGCCGCCGCCTCCGTCGCGCCAAACCTGCGTCTGGTCGTCTATTTCGAGGACGAGCGCATGGCGACGCTCCTGAAGGCGCACTGCCCGATGGCGGAGACCGCGCCCTCGCTTTCGATCGAACTCCTGGCCCGCGCCGCCCGCGACGCAGGCTCGGCGGAACTGCTGTTCACGCTGGCCTCGTCCAAGCATGGACCGACCGAGTTCAGCCTGGTGGTGCCCGATGCCGCGACGCCGATGCTCTATGGCCACCTCTTGATCGCCTTGAAGCGCGACATGAACGCTACATTGCTTGGGGTCAAGGCGGCCGGCAGCGCCCGCTCGATGTTGAACCCGGCGTGGGCCCATGAGATCGTCGCGGGCGACCGCATCTATTACGTCGCGGACCAGCGCCTCGATCCAAGAGCGATCAAGTGGGCGACCGTTGGCGAAGGCGCCGTGAACTAGCGAGCCATGGAAGATTTGCGTCGTCGGCCGTTCGGCCTAAGCTTCCGCAATCGCCTGCGCCGAGGAGCTCGCCGACCCATGCTGCACACGCCCGAGACATTCACGCTGCAAAAGCCCGTCGTCCGCTCGTCGGGCGGCATCGTTTCAGCGCAGCATTGGGAAGCCGCGGAAGCAGGCGCCGCGGTTCTGCGCGCCGGCGGCAACGCCGTTGACGCCGCTGTCGCGACCGCGCTCGCCATTGGCTGCGTCGAACCCTGGATGAGCGGCATCGGCGGCGGCGGCTTCATGCTGATCGCCCGGGCGGCGGAGCGGAAGGTTTATGCGGTCGACTACGGCATGATCGCCCCCAAGGCGCTCGACCCCGGCCGCTACGCCCTCGCCAATGAAGGCGAAGCGCCGGAGGACTTCACCTTTGTCTGGCCGCGCGTCGTCGACGACCGGAACATTCTCGGCCCCGAATCCGTCGGCGTGCCAGGCGCGGTCGCCGGGTTCGCCGCCGCCCTCGCCCGATTCGGCACCCTGAGCTGGCGGGAGGCGCTGCAGCCGGCCATCGCGCTCGCCGACAAGGGCTTGCCGACGGATTGGTATCAGACCCTGCAGATCGCCTATGGCGCCGCGGCCGGACTTGGCCGGTTTCCGGAAAGCGCCAAGACCTATCTGCCGGGCGGCTATCCGCCGGTCTCCCTGGCAAGCCATGCGCCGAAGCGCCTCAAGCTGGGCAATCTCGGCCAGACGCTACGCCGCCTCGCCGACGCCGGGCCAGAGGATTTCTATAAGGGCGCACTTGCGGAAAAGCTCCTCAAGGATCTTGCGGGCTCAGCTTTTCAGGCGGAAGACCTCGCAGACTACGCAGCCGCGATCAAGGAAGTCGAGGGCATGCCCCACCGGGGCCAGCGCATTCACCTGGCCCCTGGCCTCACGGCCGGCCCGACCCTCGCCCGGGCGCTGAAGTCCCTGACGGCGACGCTGGACCCCGCGGCCGGCCTGACTCCCGCCGCCTATGTCGCCTGGGCCGAGGCCTTGAGCGAGGCCTATGGGCACCGGTTCAAGACGCTGGGCCACGGGGCGCCGGCGGACGAGCTTGCCTGCACCACCCATATCTCGGTCGTCGACCGGAATGGCGACATGGTCGCGCTCACCAATACCCTGCTGGAGCGGTTCGGCTCACGCTATATGGGCGCCGAGACGGGCATACTTTTCAATAACGGCATCATGTGGTTCGACCCGGAGCCTGGGCGGCCGAATTCGCTCGGACCCGGCAAGCGGCCGCTCTCGAACATGTGCCCGACCATCGTGACCCGGGACGGGCTGCCGGTCTTCGCCTGCGGCGCCTCCGGCGGCCGCCGGATCGTCCCCGCCTGCTTCCAGATGACCTCAATGGCGGTCGATTTCGCCATGGACCTGGAGCAGATCCAGACGACGCCCCGGATCGACGTGTCGGGCGTCGGCGCCGTGACGGCGGACGCCCGCCTGGACGCCGCTGTCATCGACGCCCTTGCGGCGGCGATGCCGACCGTCCGGTCGTTTCAATCGGTCGGCATGCGCCCCTTCGCCAATCCCCAGGCGGTGATGCGCAAGAACGGCATGAACTTCGGCGCCGCCGTTCCCGAAATGGCGACGAGCCTGGCGGCCGTCGAATGACCGCCCTGCCATCGAACCCCCAGGATCTGCGCTCGCCCGATCCCGGCATTCGCGCGCTGTTCCGCATCGAACGCCGCTGGCAAGCGTGGCTCGACGTGGAAGTCGCGCTGGCGGAAGCCCAGGCCGAGATCGGCATGATCCCCGCCGCCGCCGCCGCAGAGATCGCCAGCAAGGCGCGCTTCGAGTTGTTCGATCAGGCGCGGCTGGTCGAAGGGTTCCGCACCAGCGGCCACACCTTGACGCCGCTTGTCTGGGAGCTTGCCCGCCTGTGCGACGGCGACGCTGGCGGCTTCGTGCATTGGGGCGCCACCACCCAGAATATCGTCCAGACCGGGGACCTGCTGATCCTGCGGCAGGCCGACCGCATCTTTCACGGCCAGATCGCCCAGGTTCTGGACACCATGGCGGACCTGGCGGAGGCCCATGCCGAGAGCGCCATGCCCGCCCGCACCCACGGCCAACACGCGGTGCCGACGACTTTCGGCGCCAAGGTGGCGGTGTGGATCGACGAGATGGCGCGCCATGGCGAACGGCTCCGGGACGCGCGCCCGCGCGTCTTCCGGGCGATGCTCGGCGGCGCCGCCGGCACGCTCGCTTCGTTCGGCGACGCGGGCTTCGACCTCCAGGACCGGTTCGCCAAACGCCTCGATATGACCGCCATGGCGACGCCAAGCCGGGCGGAAAGCGACCATCTGGCGGAATATGTGCTGCTGCTGGCGCTGATGGCCGCGACCGCCGCCAAGATCGCGCGGGAAATCTATACCCTGCAGAAGCAGGAATTCGGCGAACTGGAAGAGCCGACGCCGCCCGGCTCCGTCGGCTCCAGCACCATGCCGCAGAAGCGCAATCCGTTCATGGCGCAGGATATCGTCGCCATCGCAGCCGATGTGCGGATGCAGGCGCCGCTCGCGCTCGAGGCGATGCAGACCGAGCATGAAGCCGACCGCACGACCTCCCTCCAGATCCGTCAGGCGACGGAGCGGGCCTGCATTGCGACGGGCGACATGCTCGCCCGCATGCAGGTCGTGCTTTCGGGCCTGACCGTGAAGCCGGAGCGGATGCGCCGGAACCTCGACATCACCGAGGGCTTGATCATGGCCGAGCCGGTCATGCTGGCGCTCGGCGCCGCCATTGGCCGCCAGCATGCCCATGATGTCGTCTATGACGCCGCCCAGGCGGCTGCGCAGGGCGGGCCGGATTTCGCGGCGCGCCTCTCTGACGATCCCCGTGTAGCGGCGAAGCTGACGCCGGACGCTATCCAGGCATTGCTCGACCCGGCGGCTTATGTCGGGTTGTCGCCGGACCTCGCGAGGCGCGCGGCGGCGGCTGGGCGCAAGGCCGCGGCGGCTCTCAGGACAGCGTGAGGACGCCGGCCAGGATCAAGCCAGCGCCGACGCAGGCGCCAGACGCTCGATCGCTTCGGGCTTGAGGCCAAAGACGTTTACCGGCGCGCCTATGCCGCGCAGGACATGGAAGCCATGCGGCTGCAGCCCGTCGGCAGCCGCATCTGGCAAGGCCGCGCGAAATTCTCCAGACAACAGGATCGGCGTCTTCAGCGATTTTGTGAGTTCTTCGAGCCGGGCGACCTCATTGACCGCCGCGCCGATGGTCGTGAACGCCAGGCGCGCGCCGGCGCCGATATTGCCGAAAACGACATCGCCGACGTGCAATCCGATGCCGAATTCCAGCGGCTCGGCGCCGGCCGCCGCCAGCGTTTCATTGACGCCGGCCAGGCGCCGTCGCGCCTCGACCGCCGCTGCCAACGCCGCCTCGGCGGCCTTGCCGCCGTCGCCGTTCGCTATGGGAAAGATCGCGAGCACGCCGTCACCGATATAATTCAGGACCTCGCCGCCGCTATCGATCACAGCGCCGGCCGCACATTCGAAATAGCCGTTCAACAGCGCGATGTATTTCCCGGATGGCATCGAGTCCGCGAGGGCGCTGGAGCCGCGCAGGTCCGAATACCAGATCACTGCATGGATCGAGCGGCCGTCGCCGCGCTGGATCTGGCCCCGCAGCACTTCCGAACCCGCGCTCGCTCCAAGATAGGTTGAAACGACGTTCTCCGCGATCTGGTTCTTGATCGCCATCTTCGCGGCGACGCCGAGCCGCTGCTTGATGCGCAGCAACGCCGCAATATCGGCATCGACGAAGCCATTGGCGCGGGTCGTGGTCCAGGACGTGAAAATGCCGTTCCTGAAGCCTGCGCTATCGGACGCGCCATCCATGAACTTGACCATCAGCGCCAGATAGTCCGACATCCCAGCTTCGCCCAGATCGTCGAGCACCAGGAAATCGCGCATGGCCGCCGGTCCGGTCAGGCGCCGCCTGAGCGTCGGCAGGTCATGTTCCAGCATGAAGTAGAAGGGACTGCGCCGCCAGGTTCCGGAACTGCCGGCGCCGTGCATATGCTCCAAGGATTCCAGGGATCCGTCCGCCGTCCAGACCAGCGAGACGGACTCGATCGACGGATGCAGCGTCCGGTAGCTCATGTGCGACCGCGCCACCGGGACGCCCGCCGCCAGAAGCCGCGTACAGGCGCCGCCGAAGACATCCGCGACCGACATATCGCCGAGCGCGGCCTGCATGATCCAGTCCGCGACGCCGTTCAGGAGGCTGGCGGACATCTCCCCCTGATCGCCGCGGGGCGTGTCAGGGGCCGCTGTTTGCCGCGCCGCGGCGAAGGCGTTGGATGCGGCGTCATTCATGGCGACTGCTCCTGGCGGCGACGGCCCATGGCCAGGCGCCCGGTCGCCCGTGCAGCCTGTTTGATATCGCCGCCGATCATAACAAGCGCGGGCACAAGAAACAGCACGAACAATGTGGCGACGCCCAGGCCGAACACGATCGTGACCGCCATCGGGATCAGGAAGCGCGCTTGCAGGCTGGTCTCAAAGATCATCGGCGCCAGCCCGCCGATGGTGGTGAGCGACGTCAGAAGGACAGCGCGAAGACGGTCGATAGCGCCTTCCGTCGTCGCCGTCGCGAGATCGTCGCCGTCCTTGACCCGCGCGTCGATGGTCGAGATCAGAACGATGCTGTCGTTCACCAGAATGCCCGCCAGGCCCAGAAGCGCGATCATCGACAGGATCGTCAGGTCGAAGCCCATCACATAATGGCCAAGCGCCGCGCCGACAAAGCCGAACGGGATGATCGCCATCACCGCGAACGGGCGCGCGAAGCTGCCGAAGACCCAGGCGAGCACGATGTACATCAGGATGACGCCGATGATCGCGCCGACGCCCATATCTTTGAAGGTATCCGCCTGTTCCTCGGCCTTGCCGGCGAACCGGGCGTGCAGGCCTTCCGCCGCCGCCAATTCGAAGACGCCGTCTTGACGGAGGGCCGCGAGGACAGCGTTGCTGGTCGTGACGGTTTCGTCGATTTCGGCGGTGACCGCGACCCGGCGGGCGCCGTCTTCGCGATTGATCTGGGCGAAGCCGGTTTTCTCGCGGAAGGTCACGACCTCGCTCAGCGGCGTTTCGGCGCCGGTAGGCGAGCGCAGATAAAGATCGCGCACGCTCGACGCCGCCAGCATGCGCTCATCCATGCGGACACGGACCAGGACCTCGTCGTCGCCGCGGGCGAAGCGCTTGGCGACCGCGCCCGCATAGGCATTGCGGACTTCCCTGGCGACGCTTTCGGTCGTAAACCCAAGCGCGCGGCCCTTGTCGGTCAACTCCAGGATGAGCTCGGGCTTGCCGTAGGGCAGATCGTCCTCGATCGCGCCGACGCCCGGATAATTCGCCAGAAGCCCCCGAACCTTCGCTGCCGCCCGCTTCAGGGCGGCCGGGTCGCCGCCCGACAGGCGAATATCGATCTCGCGGCCCGGCGGCCCGCCCTGGGCCGGGGTCAGCGTCATGGATTCCAGTCCGGCGATCGGCGGCAACGCCGCCTCCCAGGCCGCGAGGAATGCCGTCGTCCGGGTCTTGCGCGCATCGGCCGGCACAAGCTCCAGGAAGACGGAGCCGATCTCATCGCCGCTCGCGCCCGTACCGTCCTCCCGGCCGATAGTCGTGCCCACCTTGGCGAGCGCCTGGACGACGAGCGCGCCGGGCGCATAGCCAAGCTCGACCTCCGCGCGCGCCGCCGCGGCTTCGATATCGCTGAGCGCACGCTCCGTCGCCGCCCGGCCGCCCCCCGGCGCCAGCCTGATATTGGCGAACGCGATATCGGCCTCGACCGAGGGGAAAAAATTGAACGCGACCCGCCCGCCGGAGACCAGGCCGACCGCCAGGATGAAGGCGGCGAGCCCCGCCGCGACCGTGACATAGCGCATGGCGACGGCGTGGCCGACGAGACGCCTGAAAGCGCCTTCGCGCATCCGATCGAACCAGCCATTGAAGCTCGCGCGGATGCCCCGCTCCGGCGTCGGCGGCCCCTGCAGCGCCGATGTCATGTGACCCGGCAGCGCCAGGAAGCATTCAACCAGGCTTGCGGTCAGGGCGACGCAGACCACCATCGGGATCGCGCCGATAATCGCGCCGATGATGTCGCCGATTACGAACAGCGGCAGGAACGCGGCGATCGTCGTCAGGGTCGAGCTGAAGACCGGGGCCGCCATCCGGCGCGCCCCCGTCTCCGCCGCCTCAAGCGCCGACAGGCCGCGCCGCTTCAACGCTTCCGCATGCTCGCCGACGACGATTGCGTCATCGACGACAATGCCGAGCACCAGGATCAGACCGAACAAGCTGATCATGTTGACGCTCTGCCCGGAGAGCCACATGCCGGCCAGCGCCGCCATAAGGGACGCCGGAATGCCGATGCCGACCCAGAAGGCGACGCGGGCGTTCAGGAACATGAACAGGACCGCGACCACGATCACCAGGCCGCCGAGGCCATTCTTCACCAGCAGCCAGATGCGTTCCTCGACCAGGTCCGACTCGACGCCGTAGACCTCCATCCTGAGCTTCGGCGGCAGCGTCGGCCGCAATGTCTCCAGGTAGTCGTCCAGGATCCTCGCGGTCGCCAGGCTGTCCGCCGTCGTCGCGCGCTGCACGATCAATTCGACCGCCGGCTCGCCGTAGCGGAGCGCCGTCACCTGATTCTCATCGAAGGTTTCATGCACGCGGGCGACGTCGGCGATACGCACGCCCCCGCCGCGGTCGCTGCTCTTGACCTCAATCCGGCCGATCTCGCCGGCCGTGTTCGCAAGGCCGAGGCTGCGGATCTGGCGCGCGCCGCCGCCGGCCTCCCCGGAGGGCGTATCCTGGGACGATCGGGCGATGGCGCTGGCCATGTCCTGCAGCGTGATATCGAGGGCGCGCAAGCGATGGGGCGCCGCTTCCACCCAAATCTCGGGATCGCGCACGCCGGCAAGCGTCACGCGGTCGACCCCGGCTGCGATCATCTCGTCGCGAATGCGCTTCGCAAACGCCCGAAGCCCGCTTTCGGCATAAGGGCCGGAGAGCGCCACGCGGGCGATGGTGTCATAACGCACGACCCGGGCGACCCGCGGCGTCTCGCTATCCTCCGGCAAGGTCGTGACCCGGGCGACGGCGGCATCGACATTGGACAGGCCCGCCTGCATGTCTGCGCCCGTTTCAAACTCGACGACGATGGAGGCCGAGCCTTCCCGGGCGGTGGAGCGGACGCGCTTGACCTCATCCAGAAAGCGGACTTCGCTCTCGATCGCCTGGACGACGGCAAGATCGACGTCATCGGCGCTGGCGCCGGTCCAGGCGACCTCCACCGTGACGACGTCGATGCCAAAGTCCGGGAAGAACTGGGTGTTCATCCGCCAGAGGCCGGCGATCCCCGCCACCATCATGATCGCCATGACAAGGTTCGCCGCCGTCGGATGACGGGCGAACATCCCGATCAGCCCGCGCGGCGGATGCGCTTTGGCATAGGCGGCCGAAGCAGGATCGAGCCTGCCGCTCATGCGGCGGGGCCGCGGGCCTGGGCCTTGAGGCCGGGACCGATCTCCGGAATCCGCGTCGTCACAACCTGGTCGCCATCATCGATCGCGCCGGTCACGATCAGATCCGGCCCTTCCCGGCCGAGCACGACGACCGCGCGTTCGTCAAGCCGTCCGCCGACGACGACATAGGCGCGGGCCCCGTCATGCACCGCCGCTTCCGGCAGCCGCACGACATTGCCGTATTCGATATCCGGCGTCTCGACCTCGACGAATGCGCCGGCGCGCAGGCCGAGCGTGTTCTGGTCCCGCGCGATCGGCGCATAGACCCACACGCCGCCCGACGCCGCATCGAACTCGCCTTCCACCCGCTCGAGGCTGGCGTCCAGGCGGAACACGGTCTTGCCCGCGCGCCAGGTAATCTCCGCCGGCCGGCCCAGAACCCCGCCCGCCGACGCCAGACGGCCGAACTGGGCGTCGCTCAAGTGAAACAGGGCCTCCAGACGCTCGCTATCGACGATCCGGGCGATGCGGTCGCCCGCGCCGACCCGCTTGCCGGTCGAGGCCGCGACATCGACCAGGACGCCGTCAAACGGCGCCAGAAGCCGCGTGTCGGCCAAGCTGCGCTCGGCTCGGGAGACATGAACTTCCGCCCGCTGCACGGAGGCGCGCAAGCCGTCGATCTGCGCTTCCAGGCGGGCGATCGCCTGGGTGCGGGTGACCCGCTGCTGGCGCGCCGTCAAATAGGCGATATCGGCGTCGTCCATGCCTTTCTGCGAGACGACGCCCCGGCCTTGCAGGCTTTGCTTCCGCGCAAGGTCCCGCTTGCGCAAGCCTTCCTGCTCCCGGTCGAACGCCACCAGGGCGCGGTTGGCTTGCAGTTCGGATTCCGCCTCCGCCAGGGCCGCCCTGGTCTCGAGAAGGGCGGCGTTCGCGTCGATCAGCGCGGCTTCATAGTCGAAGCGGTCGATCTCAAGCAGCAATTCGCCGGCGCGGACCTGACCGCCCGCGAAGAAATTCGGCCCGACCCGGATGACCTGGCCTTCCGCCATGGGACGCAACTCCGCATCGCGCGCCGCGACGATCCGGCCGGTCAGGCGGAGCGTCGGCTGCAGGTCGCCCTTCCGCGCCGTCACCGTATCGACGATCCATTCCCGCTCGACCGGGGGATTAGGCGTGGCGGCCGGCGTCGTCTGAACAAGGGCGAAATACGCGATTCCGGCGCCGCCCAGCAGCAGCGCCGCAAGCCCGATCTGCACAAGAGATCGCCTCATCATCATTGCTCCGACAGCGTCAAGCATATCGACCGGAGCACGAGCGCCTGGGCCGTTTCAATAACGATTTCCAGGCGTTCTCCGGAAAAGTTTGTCCATTGCAGCTCCTCCAGCACGAGATGCCGGGTCGCAGCAAACACCATGATCTGGCCGATGACCGCCTGGCTCGCCAGCACTGCCCTGGGCGATTCGGGCGCAAGCTCCAGAGCGGCCGCGACGACCTTCCGGATCGCCCGTTGCAAGGGCAGCACCCGCTCGTCGAACATCGGCCGGTAGTCCTCCGTCGGCTCCTGGAACTCCCGCAAGACCGTCTGCGTGACCCAGGGCGGCAAGCTGCCGTCGAGCAGGGTCGTCAGAATGTGGCGGACGATCGACGCCATCAGCGCCGCGCAGGCCGGGCCGTCGGGCGCCCCGGCCTTGAAGGCCTGATCGACCATGGCGATCACCGGGCCGCCGACGGGGCGCATCTTCTCCATCAGAACTTCAAGCGATGCCGTGTAAAGCCCTGCTTTGCCGCCAAAATGATAGGAGATCGCCGCGACATTCACGCCTGCCGATTCTGCCAGTTCCCGCACGCTGACGCCATTGAAGCCACGGGAGGCAAACAAGGGCGCCGCGGCCTGAAGCAGGCGCTCACGGGCGTCCGACGACCGGGGGCGGGCGGCGGCAGGATTGAAGGGCACAATAGCTGTCATGGCGGCTTATATAGACTGCCGAAAGATTTAAACAAGCGTTTGATTTAATGGCGCGGAACGGCGTTTCGGCTCCCGTTCAGGGGCAGCGATGCAGTCCGATCAGACCGCCGTTTGGCGCTTCCGCGACGCGGCGGATCGATCGAGCGGCGGCTTGCAAACCCGGCGGCTATGCCCGACTCTGGCGGACCATCAGCGAAAGGCTGCCGCATTGCCTGAACCCCTGAAATTTGCGCTCGCGATCCGCGGACAATTCGCCGCCGGATACGACATGGCCAAGGCGCTCGAAGAGCTTTTGGCGCAGTGCCGGCTGGCCAGGCAGCTTGGCTTCGCCGGGATCGCGAAGAGCCAGCATTATTCCTCGGCGCCATTCCAGGAAATCCAGCAGTTGCCGTTCCTGGCGCGGGCGGCGGCGGAGGTTCCGGGCCTCGACATCATCACGGGCATTTCGCTTCTGCCGCTGCACAAGCCGCTCGACCTCGCCGAACAACTGGCGGCGCTCGACCTGATCTCTGGCGGGAAGCTGATCTATGGCTGCGGCATCGGCTACCGGGAGGTCGAGTTCAATGCCTTCGGCACGACCCAGTCAGAACGGGTCAGCCGGTTTGTCGAAAACCTGGATGCGATCCGCCGACTTTGGCGGGAGCCTTCGGTCACCATGACCGGATCGCATTTCACGCTCGATCGGGCGTCCTGTTCGGTCAAGCCGCTGCAACCCGGCGGGCCGCCGGTCTGGATCGGCGCCGACGCCGACGCGGCGATCCGCCGGGCCGCCCGCCTTGGCGACGCCTGGATGATCAACCCCCATGTCCGGGTCGACACCCTCATCCGACAGATGGATATCTACAAGCAAGCGCTTGATAAAAATGGTAAACAATTCCCGAAGATACAGCCATTGATCCGGGAAATGTACGTCGCCTCGTCCCGCGCCGAAGCCATGCGGCGGGCGCGCCCTTATCTGGAAGCGAAGTACAAGGCCTATCACGCCTGGGGGCAGGACGACGACATGCCGGACGGTGACAACGATCTTTCCGCGGCGTATGAAGACATGGCCCGTGACCGGTTCATATTCGGCGGTTTCGACGAAGCCGCAGAGCAGCTCGCAACGGTCGCCCGCGCTTGTGGCGCGAACTATCTGCTCGCCCCGATCCAATGGCCCGGCATGCCGCAAAGCGAGGCGCTTGAACAGATGCATGTGCTGATGGAAGAAGTGAAGCCCCGCGTCGAGGCCGCTCTCAGATGACGCCCCAGGGACCGGGCGCCTCACGCGGCGCGCTATGGGGCTGGCGGCTCTTCGATTGGGCGAACTCGCCATTCCCGACGGTCATCGTCACGTTCGTATTCAGCGCCTATTTCACCCAGGCCGTCGCCGACAATCCCGTCGAGGGCACCGCATGGTGGAGCGGCGCCATCACGATTTCGGCCGTGCTGATCGCGATCCTGAGCCCGCCCATGGGCGCCGTCGCCGATCAAACTGGCCGGCGCAAGCCCTGGCTTGGCGCGACGACCTGCGTCATGGCGGTCGCCGCCGCCTGCCTCTGGCTCGTAAAGCCCGAGGCGGAATGGCTGCTGCTGGGCGCCTGCCTGATCATCCTGGCCAATGTCGCCTTTGAAATCGGCATGGTCTTCTACAACGCCATGCTTCCCGACCTGGCGCCGCCGGAACGGCTGGGCCGGCTCTCCGGCGAGGCCTGGGCGCTTGGCTATGCAGGCGGGCTGGCCTGCCTTGTCATCGCGCTCTTTGGGTTTGTGAAGGCGGACCCAGCGCCCTTCGGCCTCGACAAGGCGGCGGCCGAGCATGTGCGCGCGATCGCCCCTTTGGTGGCCATCTGGATCGCCGTGTTCTCGATCCCGACCTTCCTCATGACCCCCGACCGGCCGCGCACGGGCAAGCCGTTCGGCCTGGCGGCGCGCGATGGCATTCGAACGCTCAAAAAGACTATGAAGAATGTACGTCAACACAAGGAAATCGTTAAATTTCTTGTCGCCCGACTGTTCTATGTCGATGGCATGAACACGCTGTTCACCTTCGGCGGGGTTTATGCGGCCGGAACGTTCGGGATGTCGCCGGAGGAGATCATCATCTTCGGCATCGCCCTCAATGTGACCGCCGGCATCGGAGCCTGGCTTTCTGGCATGCTGGACGATCGAATCGGCGCCAAGCCCTTGATTATGGCCGCAATTATCGGCATGTTTTGCGCGGCGACGCCTTTGCTCTTTGTCGAAAGCAAGCTTTGGTTCTGGATCTTCGGGCTGCCGCTCGGGATCTTCTTCGGGCCGGCGCAAACCGCCAGCCGGTCCCTGATGGCGCGCATGAGCCCGCCCGGCCAATCCACGGAAATGTTTGGGCTCTTCGCATTGTCCGGCAAAGCGACGTCCTTCATGGGACCCTTCCTTGTGGGCACGGTGACGGCGCTGACCGGCAGCCAGCGCTTTGGCATGGCGACCATCGCCGTGCTGCTCGTGATCGGCGCGGTTTTGCTGCTTTCGGTCAAGGCCGAAACGCGCTTGCAGCCGCCAGCCCCGCGGCCTATCAGGTAGCGCATGCCTGATCGGAGCTTCGACCCCTTGGAAGAATCCCTCTCGACCGCCGACCTGGAGGTCGTCGTCGAATTGCAGAAAGCTGAGCTTGACCGCCTGCTCCGGGAAAATGCGCGGCTGCACGATCGCGTGGCGCAATTGCTGGCGCTTCAGGAACGGGAACAGGTGCTGCGGCAGCAGATGCAGTCGCTGTTTGCCCAGCGCCCGCAATCCCCGCCTCTCCCTGAGCCGCCGCAGCCGCCGCAGGTCGAGGACAACCGCGCAGCCGTATCGGCCGAGCGGGCGGAACGCCGCTATGCGCGCCTCAAGGAAGCGCTCGGCCATCTGATTACGGCGCTCGAACGGAAGCAGCCAGGCCCCAAGGACGACGGATAGCGCGTCCTACTCCGTCTCGATCAGCGCCAGCACGGCCGCGACCGTATCGGCCTCGCCCGCCGGCTTGTCCCAGCGGATGCGCTTGATGCGCGGGAACCGGAGCGCGACGCCGGATTTATGTCGGCTGGAGCGTTGGGCCGCATCGAACGCCACCTCGAAGACCAGCCCCGGCGCCACGGCGCGGACAGGCCCGAAGCGCTCGGTCGCATGGGCGCGCACGAACTTGTCCAACTCAACAAGCTCCGTATCCGTATAGCCGGAATAGGCCTTGCCGACGGGCGCCAGCGTCCCCTCCGCCGTCCAGGCGCCGAAAGTGAAATCCGAATAGAACGACGACCGGCGGCCATGGCCGCGCTGGGCATACATGACCACGAAATCGAGCGTCAGCGGATCGCGTTTCCATTTGAACCACGGTCCCTGCGGACGGCCAGCCAGATATGGCGCATCCCGCCGCTTCAGGATCAGCCCTTCGATCCCCGCCGCGCGGGCGCCGGCGCGCAGCGCGCGGAGGTCATCCCAACGGGCGAATGGCGTCAGCGGCGACAGGGCGAGCTTTGGCGATGCGGCCCTGAGAAATCGCTCCAGCGCCTGGCGGCGGCGGTCGAAGGGTTCGCCGCGAAGGTCGGCCGCGCCGTCGAACAGCAGGTCGTAGACCTGGATGAACCCGGGCGCCGCCGCGATCAGCTTGACGCTCGGGCGCTTCCGGCCCAGGCGCTGCTGCAGCGCCGCGAACGGCGCCGGTCCCGTCCCATCCGCCGCCGCGACGAGCAGTTCGCCGTCGATCACGCCCTCGAAGTCCAGGGCCGCGACGACATCGGGGAAGCTTTGGCTGATATCGTCGCCGGTCCGGGTGTACAAGCGCCGCTCCCCGCCCCGCGAGACTGCCTGCACCCGAACGCCGTCCCATTTCCATTCCGCGCGGAAGTCGGCTGGGTCGAGCGTCGCGAGTTGCGCCTCATCGAGCGGATTGGCGAGCATCACGGGCCTGAACCCGGCCCCGGCGCCAGCGTCGGGGCGCGGCCCGGCGCCGGTCAGCCAGGCGAAGAGCGGGGCGTAGGGCGGCGTCAGCCCGTGCCAGATCTCCTCGATCTCGGCGACGGGCTGGCCGAAAGCCGCGGCGAGCGCTGTCTTCGCAAGCCTGGCCGACACGCCGACACGCAGCCCGCCGGTCAGAAGCTTCAAGAGCGCCCAGCGGCCATCCGCATCCAGATCGTCGAGCCACGCGGCGAGCAAGGCCGTCGCCTCGGCCCGGCTCGCGCCCTCAAGCGCCTCGACGACTTCGGCCAGGCTGGGCGGCGGCCGCCGCGCCTCCGCCAGCGGCCAGATCAGCGCCACGGTCTCCGCCAGGTCGCCCACATAGTCGTAGGACATCAGGAACAACGTCGGATCGACCCGTTCCGACGCCAGCGCCCGGATCGCCGCCGGCTTCAAACCCGGCAGATCGAGTTCGCCGGTCAGGGCCGCGAGCGCGTAGCCGCGCGCCGGGTCCGGCGTCGTCGCCAGATAGTCGCCGATCAGGCGGAGCTTGGCGTTGCGGGCGGGCGTGAAGGCCAACCCGTCCAGGAGCGCGGCGAAGGCCTGCATCAGACGTTGGCCCCCTTGTCAGGCTGCCGCCGGATCATTCCGCGTCATCCTCCCGGCCCGCGAGCCGGAGCGGGCGCGCGCGCTGACCGGCGGCGGCCAGCGCATAGGCCAGCGCATCCTCCCGCCCATGGGTGATCCAGACCTCTTCCGCCTGGGTTTCCAGGCAGGTCCGGAGCAAGGCGTCCCAGTCTGCATGATCGGAGATCACGAGCGGCAGTTCGGCGCCCCTCTGGCGGGCGCGGGCGCGCACGCCCATCCAGCCCGACGCGATCGCCGCCTTCACATCGCCCAGCCGCCGCGCCCAGCGGTCTGTCGCCGCCGATGGCGGGGCAAGCGTCAACGCGCCCTGGAATGCCGCCTTCGACGCGCCAGCGGCCGGACGGATATCGCCGAAATCGTGGCCATGGGCGCGATAGAGCTCCGTCAACGCGATCAAGGCGCCATGCAGATAGATCGGCGCGTCGTAGCCGGCCGCCCGGATCAACGCCAGCATCCGCTGGCATTTGCCGAGGCCATAGACTCCAAGGAGATGGGCGCGCTCGGGAAACTGCGTCAGGGACGCGAGCAGCTTCTCGACTTCATGTTCGGGCTCCGGATGCCGGAAGACCGGCAGGCCGAAGGTCGCTTCGGTGACAAAGAGGTCGGCGCGGACCGGCTCGAATGGCGCTGCCGTCGGATCGGCCTGGCGCTTGTAGTCGCCGGATACGACCGCCCGCGCCCCGCCATGCTCGATGACGACCTGGGCGCTGCCAAGCACATGCCCTGCCGGCGCCAACCAGAATCGGACGCCGCCAAGCGCGACGGGAGCGCCATACGCGGCTGCCTGACGCTCTGGGGCGTCGTCCGGATAGCGGACGGCCATTATCGCATGGGTTTCCGCCGTCGCGAGGACAGCCCCATGCCCTGGCCGCGCATGGTCGGCATGGCCGTGGGTGATGACGGCGCGCGCGACCGGCCGCGTCGGGTCGATATAGAGATCGGCTGGACGGCAATACAGCCCCTCCGGCCGAAGCTCCAACCAGTCGAAGGGCCGCGTCGCCATGCCTACCGGGACATCAACACCGGCATCTCGGCAAATTGCAGGATGTGGATCGTGGCGCCGCCGAAGATCGTCTGACGGAGCCGGCTTCGGGTGTATCCGCCCTTGATCAGGAGATCGCAGCCAAGCGCTTCGGCTTCTTGCAGAATCAGGGCGCCGGCATTCCGGGTGGCGCCCTCCCGGCGGAGCGCCGTCGCCGTGACGCCTGTGGCGGCCAGATAATCGACCACGGCTTCGGCGTCCGGCCCCGGCGTCATGCCGCCTTCGATCTGCAGCACCGTCACGGCCTTCGCCTGGCGCAGGAACGGCCGCGCGCAGGCGATGGAGCGCGCCGTCTCCGCGCCGCCGTTCCACGCGATGACGATATTGTCGGCGAAGGTCACGGGCGGCGTAGGCGGGGCGATGAGCAGATAGCGGCCGCTATCGAACAGGGCGGCCTCGATCAGGCCCATGGAGGGCGAATCGCTCGCCTGGGCCGGGCGGGACAGCACCACGAAATCGAAGAGGCGCGCATAAGCGCCAAGGTCGAGGTCCGTCGCGCGGAGTTCGGTCCACCGGCTCTCGACATCGGGCGTGGCCGCCATCGCCGCCGAAAACCGCTCCCGGACGCGGCTGCTGCGCGCCGCTTCCTCGGTTTCGAGATTGCGGATCAAGGCCGGGGTCGCCGCCCCCGTCTCATCGGCCGCAAGCATGACGCTCGGTTCAGCGCGCACGTGCAGGCCCTCGATCGCGGAGACCTTGATATGATCCCCGATATGCCGGGCAAGCGCGCATACGCTCGGCACGCCCGCTTCGGTGACCGGCGCTAGGATGACATGCATGACGACCTCCCTATATCTTTTGCCATAACCTACACGCATACCGACCATGCGCGAAGCACATAGGCGTAGCTCAAAACACAAGGCCAAACGGCGCAAGGCGTCCTTCGCATATTCGACTTTACCGTCGACCGCTGTACACTCTGCCGCCGTTCCCCGCTTACCGAAATTCAGACTGGACCGCCCTCATGTATGACCTTCTGGCCGGAATGCGCATCCTGGAAGGCTCCGCCTTTGTCGCGGCGCCCCTGGGCGGCATGACCCTGGCGCAATTGGGGGCAGACGTCATCCGGTTCGACGATATCGGCGGCGGTCTGGACCACCAGCGCTGGCCGGTGACGGCCGACGGCGCCTCGATCTACTGGTCCGGCATGAACAAGGGCAAACGCTCGATCCTGGTCGACGTGCGCTCCCCCGAAGGCCGGGAACTCCTGAGCGACCTTGCGACCGCCCCCGGCCCCGATGCGGGCATGTTCCTGACCAACCTCCCGGCGCGCGGCTGGTCCTCCTACGAAGCGCTGAAAGCCAAGCGCGCCGACATGATCATGGTCGCCCTGACCGGCGCCCGCGACGGCGCCCCCCATGTCGATTACACCGTGAACGCCATGACCGGTTTCCCCATGGTGACAGGCCCGGCCGATCATGCGGGGCCGGTGAACAACGTCCTGCCCGCCTGGGACCTGGCGGCCGGCCTCACGATCTCGACCAGCTTGCTCGCGGCGGAACGACGCCGATCGAGGACCGGCAGCGGCGCATCGATCGCGCTTTCGCTGCTTGACGTGGCGCTCTGGTCGACGGCGAACCTGGGCTATGTCGGCGAGGCCGCGGCCAACGGCGTCGACCGGGCGCGGAGCGGCAATCAGATCTTTGGAACCTTCGGGCAGACCTTCGAAACCCAGGACGGCAAGTGGGTGATGCTGTGCATGTTCACCGGCCGCCACGTCAAGGCGGTGCGCGACCTGATGGGGGGCGACGGCGCCTTCGACCGGATCGAAGCCAGGTACGGCGTCAAGCTGGAAGACGAAGCAGCGCGCTATGAAACCCGGGACGACCTTGAAGCCATCGTCCGGCCGTGGATCGCAAGCCGCCCCTTCGCCGCCGTCGCGGAGGCCCTGGAAGGCGCAGGCGCGCTTTGGGCGCCCTATCAGACCTTCCGTCAGGCGCTGAGCGATCCCTATCTCTATGGCGACAACCCCATGTTCCAGACCGTCGCCCAACCGTCCCTCGGCGGCGCCGCATTCCCGATCCCCGGCGCGCCGATGTGGTTCCAGGACGTGCAGCGCCTGCCGCCGAAGCCCGCGCCGATGTTCGGCGAGCACACCGATCAGGTGCTGGCGGAGGTTCTGGGCCTGGCGTCCGGCCAGATTGGCGCGCTGCACGACAAAGGCGTCGTCAAGGGCGTGGCGAAGTCTTGAGCCCGCCATGACCGCCAAGGGCGACGTCGCTCGACGAACACGGACCGCACGGCTTCCGCGCGGCCCGGTCGCGTCGAGGCCGATCCGGCTCGCCGCCGGGTCCCGTCGGCTGGAGCGCGGCCGATGAGCGGCGGCTCCGATACGCCCGCGCTCGAACTGACCGTCAATCTGGCGCTCAAGGCTTACGGCGTCGGCGTCTTTCCCATGGCGGAACAGAGTAGTTCGGACGTGGTCTATTGGGTCGATCCGCGCACGCGGGGGATCATTCCGCTGGACGATTTCCATGTGCCGAAACGGCTGCGGCGGACGCTGCGGCAGCGACCGTTCGCCATCAGGACGGATACCGCGTTCGATCGGGTCATCGACGACTGCGCCGAATCGACGACCCAGAAAGGGCGCGAGGATACCTGGATCAATCCGGCGATCCGGAGGCTGTTCCGCGAATTGTTCGATCTTGGCCACGCCCACACGGTCGAGTGTTGGGATGGCGACAGGCTGGTCGGAGGCCTCTACGGTCTGGCGCTCGGCGGCGCGTTCTTCGGCGAGAGCATGTTCAGCCGCGCCACCGACGCCAGCAAGATAGCACTGGCGCACCTGGTCGCCCGGCTCGACTATGGCGGTTTCGTGCTGCTCGACGCGCAATTTCCGAACCCGCACCTGACCCAGTTCGGAGCGCGGGAGATCACCCGCGCGAATTTCCGCCGGCTGCTCGACAAAGCGCTCGACCGACCGGCCCAATGGCCCAAGGCCTTCCCGCCCGCCGCCTTCGAGCGCTTCCTGGACAGCGTCAAGGACGCATAGATCTTTGCGCTTACCCCTGCGAGAGCAGCAGCGCGATCACGACCAGCACGATGGCCGCAAACTGAAACAGAATGCGCAGGCGCATCAGCTTGTTGCCGTATTTCCGGTTGAACTCGCCGCCACGGGCGAAGCCCGCAATGCCGACGATCAGCACGATCGCCGTCAGCACGACCGCCGCCGGGATCAGAAACGCAATAAAGCCGTTCATTCCGTTGGCCTTTGCAAAATCGAACGCGATAGCGAAGCAGTTAGCGGACCGCCGCCGCCTGTCCAGGGACAGACTGGCGCAGGCGCGGGGCCGCCTTCATGATACAGATCAGAACCGCGTCCGCACATTGATGGACCCGAACCGGCTCCAACGCTCCTGGCCGTCATGCTGGGGCGAGCGGGCGATATGGGAAATCGCGATCTCCGTCCGTCCCACCTGAATCGCAAGCCCGGCTTGCAGATCGAGTTGATAGGGCTGCAGGTCGACGCCAGCACTTTCCCGGAATGTCGAACCTTCGACGAACAGATCCCGCGCGACATAGCGGGTCTGAGCGCCAGCGAAGAGATAATAGGAAAATCCGTCGACATCGCGAAAGAACCCTGGGGACGCCAGGGCCGGGCGGACGCGGGAGGGCCCATAATCGTCGCTCAGGTCTTCGCCGATCCGGACGGAAAACCCTGCTGCCGCATAGGTTTCCAGCGTGCCGAGCGCCAGCCCGATATGCGGCGTGATATCCGTCTCGAGCGGGATTATCGGGACGTCCCATTTCTTGCTGGCCCGCCAATTGCGTTCATAGAGCGCGCGAAAGGCGACCTCCGTGCCCAATTGTTCGCTCCAGCCGCGCGGCCGCTCGGAGCCGATGATCTTGTGGACCAGCTTCTGGGTCGGCTCGGCCAGAGAGGCCTCGCCGACGATGCCGATATCCAGGGCGAAGACGTCCAGGCGCCTGGGATCGCCGTCCGGATGCCGTTCATCGGCGGCGAGTCCGATCGAACCGTAGAGCACGCCGGCATAGGGTCGGTCGTTCGGATCGGGCGTGGAGCTGACGATATCCTCCGGCGTGTACATGTTCTGGCCGATGCCATAGGTCATGTGCCAGGTCTGGGCGTCGTTGGTCCATTCGAGAGCGCTTTTCGCGAGCCGGCCGATCCAGGGCAGATCGTTGCCAGGACCGACGTAAGACAAGAGCCCGCCATTGGTATAGTCGCGGTCCGTGCCGGCAATAATGTCGTTCTCGATCGTGAGGCTCCAGGTGCCGCGCTTGGATTTGTCCTCCGGCGGTCCGGCAGGGTCGGATGGAGCGGCGGCCGGGGCCGCAGCGGACTGCGCCGACGCCGCGGCGGCAGCGCCCGCCCAAGCCAGGGCGGCGATCGCAAGAGCTGTCCAGAACCGGCGCGCCATCATGTTTTCCTCAGTGCTTGCCGCATCCATGCGGACATCGGCGCGATGCTCTAGCTTGCTATTCTCGATCGACATTAAGACGGATCAACATGGCCGCATTTGGGCGCATTCGCCTGAATGCGATTTGACCTAGATCAAACCAACCTTAGGCGGAATCGCCTAAGGTTGGATAATTTGATCGCTATCAATAAGATAGAGCATGGACCGCGCGTCCACTTGGACCCGCCATGCTCTAGTCGAAAGCCGCAAAAATCTCCTGTACGGCCTTCAATTGATTGCCCGCGGCCGACGACGGCACGAGAATCGGCGTCTTCACGCCTGTGTCGCGCCAGGCCTCGACCCGCTCGCGGACCCGGCTGGCCGACCCGAACAGCGTCACGTCGTCAAGCCACCTGTCCGAGAGGCGGCCGGCGATGCCGGCGGTTTCGCCGGAATCGATCAGCCGATCGATCTCCGCCATTTCTTCCTCGTAGCCGTTCTCCCGCCAATAGGCGCGGTAATACGGCAATTGGACATACCGCGCGAGGGTCCGCTTGTGGACCGCCTTGGCCGCTTCGATGTCCTCGGAGATACAGGTCGGGGTCATGCAGCCGATGAAGAAGGCATCGTCGCGCCGTTGCGCCTCGGTCAGAATTTGCAGGGACTCGGCCGCCTTGCTCAGCGCGGCGTTCGCAAACACCAGCCCGTCCGCCACTTCGCTCGCCAGCTTGATCATGCGCGGCCGCATGCCGGCGAGCGTGATCGGCGCCGGATCGCCAGCGCCTGTCCATTCCTTGTAGCGACCGACAAAGGCCCGCATATCGGCGATCGGCTTGCCGACCGCTACCTGGAACCGCTCTTGGGTCGGGCCATGACTGACCCCGACGCCCAGACGAAATCGCCCGCCCGAAATTTCAGCGATGCAGGCCGCGCTTTCCGCATAATCCTCTGGCACGCGGGCATAAATCGGGGCGACCGTGATGCCGAAGGGCATTGTCTTCGTGTTCCACGCGAGCGCCTCGACCAGCGACATGCCGCCCAGGGTGGAGGGACAATACAAGCCGGCATAGCCCTTCGCCTCCATCGCCTGCGCGGCTTCGACGACAAGACGGCGACGGCCGGGAACAGGCGTCAGCGCAAGGGCGGGTTTGGGGTCTGACATCGATACGCTCCTTCGATAAACTGTTAGTGCTAAGCTAACGGCAATCCGCAGCGACGTCATCCGCCCTTGAAGCTAGGAGAACCCTTCTCATGCATGTGACGATCGCCGGCGGCGGGATCGGCGGCTTGACGACGGCGCTCTGTCTGCACGCCAAGGGCGTTGACGTCACCGTTTATGAGGTCGTGCGCGCGATGGAGCCGCTCGGCGTCGGGATCAATCTGCTGCCGCACGCTGTCGCGGTGCTGGGGCGTCTCGGCCTCATCGAGGCGCTCGCCGAGAGCGGCATCGAAACGCAGGAACTGATCCTGTTCAGCAAGCACGGCAAGGAAATCTGGCGCGAGCCGCGCGGCCGCCATGCCGGATACCCCGTGCCCCAATACTCGATCCGCCGGGGCGTGTTTCAATCATTGCTGCTGGCGACGGCGACGGAGCGCCTGGGCGCCGGGAGCATCCGGACCGGCATGGGCTACCGCCGCCACCAGGCCGCAGACGACGGGCTCGATATCTGGTTCGAAGACCGGACGACGGGTGCCCAGGTCGGTCCGATCCGCACCGATTGCCTGATCGGCGCCGACGGCATTCATTCCGCCGTCCGCCGCAGCTTCTACCCATCCGAAGGGCCGCCCCGCTGGTCCGGCGCGGTGCTTTGGCGGGCGGCGGTCGAGACCGAGCCGTTCCTTTCCGGCGCGAGCATGATCATGGCGGGCCACGCCGACCAGAAGCTGGTAGCCTACCCGATTTCCGAAGCGGCTAGGCGGCGCGGCCGCAGTCTGACCAACTGGATCGCGGAATTGCGGCTCGGCCGGCCGGGCGCCCCGCCGCCGACACGGGAAAGCTGGAGCAAACCCGGCCGCTTCGAGGATTTCATGCCGCGCTTTCAGGATTGGACTTTCGATTGGCTGGATTTCCCTGCCCTTGCCGCCATGACCCCGCAGACCTTCGAATTCCCCATGGTCGACCGCGACCCCGTCGCCGCCTGGAGCTTCGGGCGGGCGACGCTGCTCGGCGATGCGGCGCATCCGATGTACCCGGTCGGATCGAATGGCGCGAGCCAGGCGATCCTCGACGCCGAGGCGCTCGCCGTCTGCATGGGCGGCGCCGACGGCGACGTTGAGGGCGCGCTCAAGGCTTATGAAGCCGAACGCCTGCCGATGACCGCCGCCCTCGTCGCCGCCAACCGCAAGCAAGGGCCGGAGGAGGTCATGCAGATTGTGGAGACCCGGGCGCCGAACGGCTTCGAGCGGCTGGAAGATGTGATTTCGCGCGGCGAACTTGAAGCCATTGCAGCGAAGTACAAGCAGATCGCTGGCTTCGATCCTGCCAGCGTCAGCAAGGTGGCGCAATCTGCCGATTGAGAGTATCGAACCCAGATGCACCTTATTCGGAGGTCCGCCCCATGGCGCTCGCCAATCAACCCACACGCACGCTGCTGCTGACCGGCGCCAGCCGGGGCATCGGGCATGCGGCCGTCAAACGATTCGGCGCTGCCGGGTGGCGGGTGCTGACCGTTTCCCGCCATGCCTTTTCCGAGGATTGCCCCTGGGACGGCGGGCGCGATAACCATATCCAGCTCGATCTGGCCGACCTGGCGAGCTTGCCCGCCGCAATCGACGCAATCCGGGCGAAACTGCCGGAAGGCCGGCTGGAAGCCATGGTCAACAATGCCGCGATCTCGCCCAAGGGGCCGGGCGGCGCCAGGCTTGGGGTGCTCGATACCGACTACGCGACATGGTCGCAGGTCTTCGCCGTCAACTTCTTCTCCGTCGCCTTGCTCGGCCAGGGCCTGATCGAGGAATTGACCGCCGCCAAGGGGACGATCCTGAACGTCACCTCGATCGCCGGGACGCGCGTCCACCCATTCGCCGGCGTCGCCTACGCGACCTCGAAGGCGGCGCTCGCGGCGCTAACGCGGGAAATGGCGGCGGAATTCGGCGCGCGCGGCGTCCGCGTCAACGCCATCGCTCCCGGCGAGATCGACACATCGATCCTCTCCCCCGGCACCGACGAACTAGTCGAGCGGGAAATCCCGATGCGCCGTCTCGGCACGCCCGAAGAAGTGGCGGCCACCATCTATTTCCTGTGCACCAGCGCCGCCTCCTATGTGAACGGCGCCGAGGTCCACATCAATGGCGGCCAGCACGTTTAAGGAATTGGCTCAGGTGGCGTTGGCTCGGCCGATCGTTACGCCGCCGCAAATGAACAGCACCTGCCCCGTCACGAAGCTCGAGCGTTCGTCCAGGAAGAAGCTGACGCCGTTCGCGATGTCGTCCGGCGTACCGAAGCGCTGCAACGGAATGCGCTTGCGGTAAGCGTCATAGGCGGGACTGTCCTTGCCATAGACCGCATGCAGCATTTCCGTTTCGATCGGGCCGGGACCGACGGCGTTGACGGTGATGCCATGGGGGCCAAGCTCCTCGGCCCAGCTTTTGGTCAGGCCGACGACCGCGGCCTTGCTCGCCGCATAGACCGTCTGCCGCGCCGCGCCCAGCGCCGAACGACTGGCGATATTCACGACGCGGCCGAACCCTTCCGCCTTCATGCCCGGCGTGACCGCCTGCATCACCTCTATATAGGACCGGACATTGACCGCCATGACCTTGTCGAAGGTCTCGGTCTCGACATCCTCCACATCATGGGTGGCGACGATGCCGGCGCAATTGACGACGCGGGTGATCGGCCCGCGGTCGAGCGCCCACGCCATGGCCTGGGCGGTGTCGGCCGGCCGCGACAGGTCTACGCGCCGGAACTCGCCGAGCGACGGGTCTTCCGGATCGACGATGTCGAGCATCACCACCTTGTAGCCGTCCGCTTTCAATCGGGTTGCGATGGCGCGGCCGATATTGCGGGCGGCGCCGGTTACGAGGGCATAGTCGGCCATGAGCGTGTTCCTGCCAGAATGTGGAAAGACAGAAGTCTACGCCACGATGCGAAGCGGTCGCCAGCCCGACGCGGCCAGCGCTGCGGCCGATAACGGGAGCCGACGAAGCAGCCCTGCGGCGCCCAAATAATAGACGCGAGGCCGGCCAGTTGTGCATAAAATTTAATCATACAACAAACTGCGCACTTTTTAATCAAGTGGGCAAATGCGTTGCTGCAAGCCGGAATCCCGACCGTCGGCTGGGCCCGCAATCTTTGGCACGGCGCTTGCGACGCCAAAGCCTGTGCAACACGCCAAAGTGAGAAGTTAGAGCATGCGCATCACAAAAAAAGGCCTCGGACGCGTCGTCCAGGCGGGTCTGTTTGCCGGCGCCGTAACGGCGTCCAGCATCAGCTTTGCAGCGGATACGATCAAGGTCGGCATTCTGCATTCGCTTTCCGGGACCATGGCGATCAGCGAAACGACGCTGAAGGACGCCATGTTGATGCTGATCGACGAGCAGAACAAGAAAGGCGGCCTCCTTGGCAAGCAGCTTGAAGCCGTCGTCGTCGATCCGGCCTCGAACTGGCCGCTGTTCGCCGAAAAAGCCCGCGAACTGATCGCGAAAGATAAGGTCTCCGTCGTGTTCGGTTGCTGGACCTCGGTCAGCCGGAAATCGGTTCTGCCGGTCTTCGAAGAGCTGAACAGCATGCTGTTCTATCCCGTGCAGTACGAAGGCGAAGAATCCTCCCGCAACGTGTTCTACACCGGCGCCGCGCCGAACCAGCAGGCGATCCCGGCCGTCGAATATCTGATGAGCGCGGACGGCGGCGGCGCGACGCGCTTCGCCCTGCTCGGCACCGACTACGTCTATCCCCGCACGACCAACAAGATCCTGCGGGCCTTCCTGAACGCCAAAGGCGTTGCGGATGCGGACATCATGGAAGAATACACGCCCTTCGGTCATTCCGACTGGCAGACCATCGTCGCCAACGTGAAGGCGTTCGCCTCCCAGGGCAAGAAGACCGCTGTCGTCTCCACGATCAATGGCGACGCGAACGTGCCGTTCTACAAGGAATTGGCGAACCAGGGCGTCAAGGCCGAAGACCTGCCGGTCGTAGCCTTCTCCGTCGGCGAGGAAGAACTCGCCGGCATCGACACGAAGCCCCTCGTCGGCCATCTGGCCGCGTGGAACTACTTCATGTCCGTCGAAACGCCCGAGAACGCCGCCTTCATCAAGAAGTGGCAGGCCTTCACGAAGAACGACAAGCGCGTGTCGAACGACCCGATGGAAGCCCATTACATCGGCTTCCAGATGTGGGTGCAGGCCGTTGAACAGGCCGGCACGACCGACGTCGACGCCGTGCGTCAGGCAATGTACGGCCAGACCGTCACCTCCCTGACCGGCTCCAAGGCCGTGATGCACACGAACCACCATCTCTCCAAGCCGGTTCTAATCGGCGAAATCCAGGAAGATGGCCAGTTCGAAACGGTGTGGAAGACGAGCGGCCCGGTCATCGGCGACGCCTGGTCCGACTTCATTCCGGAAAGCGCGAAGCTGACCGCCGACTGGACCTATCCGTGGGTCTGCGGCAACTGCGAAGCGCCGAAGTACGCACGTTACTAGACCTCGCCCCGACGCGAATGGAGAGGGGCGCAGCTGCCAGCCGGTTGCGCCCCTTTTTTTCGCTCAGTTTCTTCAGTCGCGCATTTCAGGATTGAGACGTTGCCGCCTGTATCAGCAAGATCCACCGCCACCAGTCGCCCCGGGCTTGCCGCAGGGTTCCTGATCGCAATTTTGCTCGCAGCCTTCTGGAGCATTCAGCCTGCGGCCGCCGGCCCCGCCGACCGCGACGCCGCCCTCCTCCTCCTGACCGAAAGCTCCGCCACGAAGCGCGGCCAGGGCGTGGAAGCGCTCGCCGCATCGGGCGAGCCGCAAGCCGCACAGATCCTGGCGGCGATGATGAACGGCGACCTCTACGTCCGGCTGGACGACAAGCGCATCGTCATCGCGAAGAGCGCTGGCGACGCCTATGAACTGACCGACCCGCTGACAAACGCAAAGCTTGGCGCGGCGCCCGCCGCCGCTCTCGACAAGATCCGCGTCAACAATATGCTGCGGCGCCTGATCCGAGGCGTCATGGGCGGCCTGAACCTGACCCATCCCGATGCCGCGCTTCGGCTCGCCGCCGCCAACGCCTTGCAGAAATCCCCCGACCCCGAGCTCCGGCCGACGCTGGAAAAGGCGCTCGCAGGCGAGCAGGATGCGAAAGTCAAAACGGCGATGAGCCTTGCGCTCGCCGTCATCAACAGCCGGGCCGACGCTCCGGTCGTCGACCGGCTCGCGGCCGTTGAACTGCTGCGCCAGAGCGACGCCTCCGAAGCCCGCGCCATCCTTTCCCGCCTCGCCGGGGAAGCTGAAGCAGAGGCCGCCGTCCGCGAGGCCGCCGTCGACGCGCTCGACGATCTGGAAGACCGCCTGTTCTACTATCAAGCCCTTGGCTCGATCTTTCAGGGCCTGAGCCTTGGTTCGGTGCTGCTGCTGGCCGCCATCGGCCTCGCCATCACCTTCGGCGTCATGGGCGTCATCAACATGGCGCACGGCGAGATGGTGATGATCGGGGCCTATGTCACCTTCGTCATCCAGGAAGTGTTCCGCACGTCCGCGCCCGAGTATTTCGGCCTGTCGCTCGCCGTCGCGGTCCCCGCCTCCTTCCTGACGGCGGGCCTGCTCGGCATCCTGCTCGAGCGCTCGGTCATCCGCTGGCTCTACGGGCGCCCGTTGGAGACGCTGCTCGCGACCTGGGGCGTCTCGTTGATCCTGCAGCAGGCGATCCGCTCGATCTTCGGCCCGACCAACCGCGAGGTCGGCAATCCCGACTGGATGAGCGGCTCGATCGAACTCGCAGGCGGCGTGCTGCTGACCTACAACCGGATCTGGATCATCGTCTTCGCGCTTGCCGTGCTCGCCGCGGTCTGGGCCTTGATCCGCTTCACCTCCATGGGCCTGGAAATGCGCGCCGTCACCCAGAACCGCCGGATGGCCGACAGCATGGGCATTCGCTCCGGCCGGGTCGACGCCCTGACCTTCGGGCTGGGATCCGGCGTCGCCGGCATGGCGGGGGTCGCCCTCAGCCAGATCGACAATGTCAGCCCCAATCTCGGCCAAGCCTACATCATCGACAGTTTCATGGTGGTGGTGTTCGGCGGCGTCGGCAATCTCTGGGGCACGCTGGTCGGGGCATTGAGCCTAGGCGTCGCCAACAAGTTCCTAGAGCCGGTCTCCGGCGCGGTGCTGGCCAAGATCTTCGTGCTCGTCGCGATCATCCTCTTCATCCAGAAGCGCCCGCGGGGTCTGTTCGCCCTCAAGGGCCGTGCGGTGGAGAACTAGGCCATGCTGAACCTGATTGACGGCAAGGGCCGGATTTTCCTGACGATCCTGATCGTGATCTCGGTCGGGGCGGTGATGCTGAACGCCCTGGCGCCGGTCGGCTCGCCCGTGCATGTGCCGAACTACATGATCTCGCTGATCGGCAAATATCTGTGTTACGCGCTGCTCGCGCTCTCCGTCGACCTGATCTGGGGCTATGCGGGCATTCTCAGCCTGGGGCATGGGGCGTTCTTCGCACTTGGCGGCTATGCCATGGGCATGCACCTGATGCGGGAGATCGGCGACCGGGGCGTTTACGGCAACCCGGACCTGCCGGATTTCATGGTCTTCCTGAACTGGCAGGAACTGCCCTGGTACTGGATGGGGTCGGACAGTCCGTTGTTCGCGATCATCATGTGCATGGCGGCGCCGGGCCTGCTGGCCTTTCTGTTCGGCTGGTTCGCCTTCCGCAGCCGCGTCACCGGCGTCTATCTGTCGATCATCAGCCAGGCGATGACGTTCGCGCTGATGCTGGCGTTCTTCCGGAACGATATGGGCTTCGGCGGCAATAACGGCCTGACCGACTTCAAGACCTTTCTCGGCCTCGACCTGCAGGCGGACGCCACCCGCGCCGGCCTGATGCTGGCCTCGGCGCTGGCGTTGGCGCTGGGCTACCTCCTCTGCCGCTGGATGACGACCTCCAAATATGGCCGCGTGCTGATCGCCGTCCGCGATGCGGAATCCCGCGCCCGGTTTGTCGGGTACCGTGTCGAGCACTACAAGCTGTTCGCCTTCGTCGTCTCGGCGATGATCGCGGGCGTGGCGGGGGCGCTCTACACGCCCCAGGTCGGCATCATCAACCCAAGCGAATTCCAGCCGGCGAACTCGATCGAGATCATCGTCTGGGTCGCCGTCGGCGGCCGGGGCACCTTGGTCGGCGCCGCCCTGGGCGCAGTCTTGGTCAACTACGCCAAGACCTATTTGACGGGCGCGATCCCCGAACTCTGGCTGTTCGCGCTCGGCGGCCTCTTTATCGCCGTCACCCTCTTCTTCCCGAAGGGCGTGCTTGGGGTGATGGGGGACCTGATGGCGAAACGCCCAAGACGCAAACCGACCGGCTCTGCGCCGACCATGGAGGCAGGCGATGATTGACAGCCCCAGACTGACCAACGCCATCCTGTATGTCAGCGGCGTGACCGTCTCCTTTGACGGCTTTCGGGCGCTGAACGAGCTCAGCCTGTTTCTGGAGCCGGGGGAGCTCCGCGCCGTCATCGGCCCGAACGGCGCCGGCAAATCGACCATGATGGATGTCATCACCGGCAAGACCCGCCCCGATTCCGGCGAGGTCTTCCTGCATGGGCGACACGATCTGACCAAGCTCGACGAGGCGGCGATCGCCAGCCTCGGGGTCGGCCGGAAATTCCAGCGCCCGACAGTCTTCGAAAGCCACACGGTCTTTGAGAACCTGGAGCTGGCGCTGAAATGCGACCGCCGCGCGCGCTATTCGCTGTTCGCCCGCATGAGCGCCGACCAGCGCGCCCGCATCGACAGTATCCTGGCGGAGATCGGCCTCGCCGACCGGGCCGCCGACCGCGCCGGGCTTCTAAGCCACGGCCAGAAGCAATGGCTCGAAATCGGGATGGTGCTAGCCCAGGACCCCGACGTGTTGCTGATCGACGAGCCTGCCGCCGGGATGACCGACGCAGAGACCATGCAGACGGCCGAGATGCTGAAGCGCATTTCCGGCGGCGACCGCGCCGTGGTCGTCGTGGAGCATGACATGGAGTTCGTGCGCGCGCTCGATTGCAAGGTCACGGCGCTGCACGAAGGCTCCGTGCTCGCCGAAGGCACGCTCGACGCCGTTTCCGCCGACGAAGCGGTCATCGAAGTCTATCTGGGGCGCTAAGGATCATGCTGACCGTCAATCACATCGACCTGTTCTATGGCGCGAGCCAGGTGCTGAAAGGCGTCTCGCTGACCGCGAAGAAAGGCGAAGTCACCTGCGTGCTGGGGCGGAACGGCGTCGGCAAGAGCAGTCTGATCCGCGGCGTCGTCGGCCACGCGGCGACGCGAAACGGCGAAATCCTCTGGGAAGGCAAGGATATCGTGAAGCTTGGGGCGTCGGACCGGGCGCGCGCCGGCATCGCCATCGTGCCGCAGGGCCGCGAAATCTTCCCGCTGTTGACCGTCGAGGAAAACCTGAAAACCGGCTTCGGCATGCTGCCGCGCGGCCAGCGGACCATCCCCAGCGAAATCTTCGACCTGTTTCCCGTACTGAAGGACATGCTGGGCCGCCGCGGCGGCGACCTGTCCGGCGGCCAGCAGCAACAGCTCGCTATCGGGCGGGCGCTGGTCATGCGCCCGCGTCTCCTGGCGCTCGACGAACCGACGGAAGGCATCCAGCCCTCGATCATCAAGCAGATCGGCGCGGCGATCCAGGCGCTCGCGGCAAAGGGCGACATGGCGATCCTGCTGGTCGAACAGTATTTCGACTTCGCCAAGGAACTCGCGGACCAGTATGTTGTCATGGACCGGGGCGAGGTCGTGATGGCGGGCGCCCCAGATGCATTGGATGAAGGCGATGTACGACGCCGGCTTAGCGTCTGACGCTGTTCTCCAGCGCTGCCGGGGCGTCGCCAGGCTCAGGTTCGAACGGCGGGGGCCTGTCACCCGGGTCATCGAACGCTATGCCGCGAGCCCTGCCCGGCTCCTGGCCCCAAGGCCGGGCGCCGCGGCGCCTGAAGTCGTGCTGGCCAACACATCCGGCGGCGTCGCGGGCGGCGACCGGTTCGAGATCGCTGTCTCGGTCGGCCCCGGCGCGGATGCGACCGTCACCGGGCAAGCGGCTGAAAAAATCTACCGCGCCCTGGACCTGCCGGCGCAGATGGCGACCCAACTCGACGTCGCGGCCGACGCAACCCTTGAATGGCTGCCTCAGGAAACCATCCTGTTCGACGGCGCCCAGTTGCAGCGCCAGATCTCGGTCACTCTGGCCGAGGATGCCCGCCTGCTGATGGCAGAAACCGTCGTGCTCGGCCGGCAAGCGCACGGCGAGGCGTTCCGGGACGGCAAGCTGCAGGATCGCTGGCGGATCGACCGCGCCGGAGCGCCCGTCTGGCGGGACGCGATCCAGGTCGCGGGCGGCGCGCCGAGCTTGGAAGCGCCATCGGGCTTCGCCGGCGCGCGGGCGCTTGCGACCATCGTTTATGCCGCGCCCGACGCGGCGGCGCATCTGGAGACGTTACGCGCGCTTCTGCCCAGCGCCTCGCCTTTCGCCGGGGCGACCCATGTGCGCGGCTTGCTGGTCGCCCGGCTGCTCGGCGACGAGGCTGGCGCGCTCAAGCAGGGAATATCGGATATCATCGGGACGTTTCGCGGCGCGGTTCTGGACCGGCCGTCGCGCGCCCCCCGGGTCTGGCTATGTTGAAGGAGAAACCATGCGCCTGACAGAACGAGAACGGGACAAGCTGATGGTCGCCTGCGCGGCGATGGTCGCCCGCCGCCGGTTGGAGCGGGGCGTCAAGCTGAACCATCCGGAAGCAATCGCCCTCATCACAGATTTCGTCGTCGAAGGCGCCCGCGACGGCCGCCGGGTCGCCGACCTGATGGAAGCCGGCGCCCATGTCATCGGCCGCGATCAGGTCATGGACGGGATCGCCGAGATGATCCACGACATCCAGGTCGAAGCCACGTTCCCCGACGGCGTGAAGCTCGTCACCGTCCACGACCCCATTCGCTAGGAGGCCGCCATGATCCCAGGCGAAGTCATCACGCCCGAGGGCGAAATCGAGTTGAACGCCGGCCTCCAGACGGCGACGGTTACGGTTTCGAATTCCGGCGACCGGCCGATCCAGGTCGGCAGCCATTATCACTTCTTTGAAACCAACCCGGCGCTCGAATTCGACCGCGCCGCGGCGCGCGGCATGCGGCTCGACATCGCAGCCGGGACCGCCGTCCGGTTCGAACCCGGCCAGTCGCGCACCGTGACGCTTGTGCCCTATGGCGGCGCGCGGCGGATCGTCGGCTTCCGCCAGGCGATCATGGGCGATCTGGACCGGAAGGACTGACATCATGGCAAGCAAGATTACCCGCGCGGCCTATGCGGACATGTTCGGCCCGACCGTCGGCGACAAGGTGCGCCTGGCCGACACGGAACTCTTTATCGAGATCGAAAAAGACTACACGACCTATGGCGACGAAGTGAAATTCGGCGGCGGCAAGGTCATCCGCGACGGCATGGGCCAATCCCAGGCGCGCCGGCGCGACGGCGCGGTCGATACCGTCATCACGAACGCCGTCATTCTGGACTACTGGGGCATCGTCAAGGCCGACATCGGCATCACCGACGGACGCATCGTCGCCATCGGCAAGGCGGGCAATCCGGACGTCCAGGATAATGTGAACATCATTATCGGCCCGTCGACCGAAGCCATTGCCGGCGAGGGCAAGATCGTCACGGCGGGCGGTTTCGACTGCCACATCCATTTCATCTGCCCCCAGCAGATCACCGAGGCGCTCTATTCCGGCGTCACGACCATGCTTGGCGGCGGCACGGGCCCCGCGACCGGCACCAACGCCACGACCTGCACGCCCGGCGAATGGCACATACGGAAGATGATCGAGGCGTCCGACGCCTTCCCGGTGAACCTGGGCTTCAGCGGCAAGGGCAATGCGTCCGAGCCTGCGCCCCTGGTCGATCAGGTGAACGCCGGCGCCTGCGCCCTCAAGCTGCATGAGGACTGGGGCACGACGCCCGCCGCCATTGACTGCTGCCTTGGAGTCGCGGACGAGATGGACATCCAGACGATGATCCATACCGACACCCTGAACGAAAGCGGCTTCGTCGAGGATACGGTCGCGGCCTTCAAGGGCCGGACGATCCATGCCTTCCACACCGAAGGCGCCGGCGGCGGCCACGCGCCGGACATCATCAAGGTGTGCGGCCTGCCGAATGTCATCCCGTCCTCGACCAATCCAACGCGGCCCTACACGGTGAACACCCTGGACGAGCATCTCGACATGCTCATGGTCTGTCATCACCTGGACCCGAAAATCCCGGAAGACGTCGCTTTCGCCGAAAGCCGCATCCGCAAGGAGACTATCGCGGCTGAGGATATCCTGCACGACATGGGCGCGTTCTCGATCATCGCCTCCGACAGTCAGGCCATGGGGCGCGTCGGCGAAGTGCTGATCCGCACCTGGCAGACCGCCGACAAGATGAAGCGCCAGTTCGGGCGCCTGGAAGGCGAGCAAGGCCAGAACGACAATCTGCGCGCCCGGCGCTATATCGCGAAATACACGATCAACCCGGCGATCACCCACGGCATGGCGGAGCACATCGGCTCGGTCGAAGTCGGCAAGCTGGCGGATCTGGTCGTCTGGACGCCGGCCTTCTTCGGCGTGAAGCCCGACCTTGTCATCAAGGGCGGCATGATCGCGGCCGCCGTCATGGGCGATCCCAACGCCTCGATCCCGACGCCGCAGCCGGAATATTTCCGGCCGATGTTCGGCGCTTTCGGCAAGGCGCTCGCGAAGACCTCTGTCACCTTTGTCAGCCAGGCCGGCATGGATGCGGGGCTTGAGGTCGACAAGACCCTGGTCCCGATCAAGGGCGTGCGCACGATCACGAAAGCTTCGATGCATCTGAACGACCTGACGCCGAAAATCGAGGTCAATCCGGAAACCTACGAAGTCCGCGCGGATGGCGCGCTGCTGACCTGCGAGCCGGCCGAGGTCGTCAGCATGGCCCAGCGCTATTTCCTGTTTTGAGCCACATGATCCGCGCCACACATCATGCGCCCGCAGGGGCCTGGCCGGCCCTCCCGGATACGCCTGAAATCGCGCTCGATTTCGATGCGCGGCACCGGCGTCGCATTCGCCTCGAGGCCAGCAACGGCGACGCTGTCCTGCTCGATCTCGGCCAGGCGATCGCGATGGCGGACGGCGACGGGCTCCAGGCCGAGGACGGCCGCTGGTTTCGCATCCGCGCGAAGCCGGAGCCGTTGATCGCCGTCACCGCCCCCACCCGCCATCTCCTGATGAAGCTGGCCTGGCATCTCGGCAATCGCCACACGCCGGCGGAGATTCAGGCGGACCGCATTCTGATCCGCCACGATCACGTCCTCGCGGACATGGCCCGCGGCCTCGGCGGCCATGCCGAGCCGGTCGAAGCGCCGTTCCAGCCGGAAGGCGGCGCCTATCACGGCCACGGTCATGACCACGCACATGACCACGACCATCCTCACGACCATGACCACCCCCACAGCCATACCCATGACTGAGGTCGCGACCATCCTTCGGCTGCAGTCATGGTTCTCGCCGGCCTTTCCGATCGGCGCTTTCTCCTACAGCCATGGCCTGGAGACCGCGATCGAGGCGGGCGCTGTGCATGACCGGGCGACGCTTGCCGCCTGGGTCGAGCATCTGCTCACCGCCGGTTCGGGGCGGACGGACGGGGCTTTCTTCGCGGCTGCATGGCGCGCCATGCCGGACGTCGGCGCCGTCGCCGCACTTGCCGACGAGGCCGCCGCCTGGATCCCGACCGCCGAACTCATGACCGAAGCCCGCCACCAGGGCGACGCCTTTCTTAGCACCGCCCGCGCCGCATGGCCGGATGCGCGCCTGGATGCGCTGGCGGCGGCGCTCTCGGCGCGGCCGGTCATCTCGGTCGCGGCGGGCGCGGTCGCGGCCGCCCATGGCGCGCCGCTCGATCTGGCGTTGCCTTTATTCCTCCAAGCCTTCGCGGCGAACGTCATTTCCGCCGGCGTCCGCCTCGTGCCGCTTGGCCAGACCGACGGCCAGCGCGCCATTGCGGGGCTCGAGCCCGTCGTCGCCGAAGCCGCCAGGATTGCGGCGGCCACGACGCCCGACGCGCTTTGGACCGCGACGCCCGCCCACGAGATCTATTCCATGCGCCACGAAACCCAGTACACGAGGATATTCCGCTCATGACGATTTCGCCCAATGGCCCGCTCCGGGTCGGCATCGGCGGTCCGGTCGGCTCCGGCAAGACCGCGCTTTGCGAGGCGCTCTGCAAGGGCATGCGCGATGACTACGATCTGTTCGTCATCACCAACGACATCTACACCAAGGAAGATCAAATGATCCTGACCCGGTCCGGCGCCCTGCCGGCCGAGCGGATCGAAGGCGTCGAGACCGGCGGTTGCCCCCATACCGCGATCCGCGAGGACGCTTCGATCAACCTGACCGCCATCGCCGACATGCGGGCGAAGTTTCCGAAGGCGGAACTCTGCCTGATCGAGTCCGGCGGCGATAATCTGGCCGCCACCTTCAGCCCGGAACTGGCGGACCTGACGATCTATGTCATCGACGTCGCGGCCGGCGAGAAAATCCCCCGGAAAGGCGGGCCGGGCATCACGCGCTCGGACCTTCTGGTCATCAACAAGACCGATCTGGCGCCCATGGTCGGCGCCAATCTCGACATCATGCGCGCCGATACGATCCGGATGCGCAACGACCGCCCGTTCGTCTTCACCAACCTGAAAACCGGCGACGGCCTGCAGGTGGTGATCGACTTCATCAAGACCAGCGGCGGCTTGAGCGCGCCGTCGCGAATGCCCGCCTGACAGCATCGATGCGCCTGTGGTAATTCACGGGGCCGCATCACGCTGCATCCGAGACCTCGCCCATGGCGCACGCCCCTACTCCCATCCCGGAAACCGCCTTCGACGGCGCCTGGACGGCTGACGAAGCGACGCGCTTCCTGGCGGCGACTGCGACGCCGATGCGCGTCGCCGCCAACGGCGCATCCGGCTTCCCGATCCTGACGCCGCTCTGGTTCGAGTGGACGGAGGGCGCCCTCTGGGCCGCCGCCAAGCCGGATGCGGCCATCGTTCGGGCGCTGCGAAAGGACCCGCGCGCCACGTTCGAAATTTCCATCGAGAGCCCGCCCTACAAAGGCGTGCGCGGACGCGGGCTGGCGGAGATACTGCCCGACGGCCTGCCTGTTCTGAAGCGTCTGCTTGCGCGCTATATGGCCGGTCGCGGCGAACGCTTCCAGGCGCGCCTGCTCGCGGCGAGCCCGAACGAGATCGCAATTCGCATCCGTCCCAACCGCCTGACGTCCTGGGATTTTTCGAAGCGCATGGCCGATTGACGACCCTCACGACGGCCGCGCAATCGATGCTCTAACCTGTTGATCTACAGCCCGAACAGCGCCAGATCGACCGCGTCCCCCATCGCCAGATAGCCGGCCCGGTTCGGATGCAGCCCGTCCGGCGGTCCGCCGAGCGTGCTGTCGGGCTGATACTCGGCCTTGATCGCGCCTGTCGCCGGGTCCAGCGTCGCGGCCTCGAAATCAACGACGCCATCGAACAGGCCGGATGTGCGGATGAAGGCGTTGACCGTGCGTCGTCGGGCGTCGGTTTCCAGGTTGCCATAGGCCGGCCGGGCAGCGTTCAGGCTGGGGGGCAATGTCCCGCCGATCACCTTCAGGCCATGAGCGCGCATCGCCGCCACGCCGTGCCGGAACCCTTCGATCACCGCGGCCGCTGCCGTCGACGCCGTGCCTTCCGGCGCGAACGCCTGGCCGAAATCGTTGACGCCCTCGACCCAGATGACGTGGGTCAACCCGGCGCGGCTCAGGATATCCCGCTCGATCCGGGAGACTGCGCTTGGCCCGCCGTTGAACGGCGCGGCCGGATCGTAGGTTTTCGGGCCGACGACCTGATTGCCGCCAATGCCGACATTCACGATCGCCGCGCGGTCGCCAAAAGCGCCATGCAGGCGGCGGGACAGGCGGTCGGGCCAGCGGTCGTCGCCGTTCAGGGTGGAGAACGTGCCGTCGGTGATCGAGTCGCCGAGCGCTGCGATAACGACGGTCGCCGACGGGGCCAGAACATCGAAGCCATCGAGGAAATGCCAGCCGGTCGTGGAGTAGGGAAAGGCGGCGTCGTCCTCCCGGCGACCGACCGACCCGCTGCCGGGCGGCGAGATATAGGAGGTGGTCATGGCCTTCGCATGCCAGGTCATCGCCCCGGAAGCGCCCGCCACATGGAAGCTGACCGCAAGCTTCCGGCCAAGCCAGACCGCGTCGCCGCGATGCGCCGCGAATGCGAGCGATACGGCATCGCTATGCCGCCATTCGCCGGGCGGTATTGCGATCTGCGGCGCGCCATTGAAGGCGACCCCGACATTGGCGCCGGGCGTCAGCGCGCCGCCGCCCGCATGCAAGCCGATGCTGACGTCATCGATCAGCAGCGGCCGGTCGCCGAAGACGTTCGAGAAGCGGAGCCGCCCGGTCCGGCCCCAGAGATCGGGGCGGATGATGAGGCGGAAGGTCTGGTCGCGCGCCCGGTCGCCCGGCAGCGCCAGGGACTGATCGGGCAAGGCGGCCGGAACGCCGGCCGGCGCCGGCCCCTGCATCGCGGCCGCCCAGGAGGCCGCCCATTTCTCGCCCGCGGGCGCGCCGCCCGTTCCGTCCGCCGCCATCCGCAAGCTCCCCCCTCAGAATTCCGACGCGACTGGCCGCCCCCCCGGCCGCCGCGTTTTTCAGCCCGTCAGACGGGCCTCGCCGCCGGCCCCCGGCGGCGCGCCCAGCGTCGGGCCTTCAAGCGTCACGCCCTCATAGCCGTTCGCCGCGCATGCGTTGATCGTCGTCACATATTTCGGCATGCCGCCGTTATAGACGAAGTAGCGGATCGTGCCCTCTTCGTGGCCGGCGACATTGGAGTTGTAGCCGGTGAACCAGGACTTCGCCTTTCGCATCAGCATGCGCGCGTACATCATGCGGACATGGGCCGTCCATTCGGCCTCGGCTTCCTTGCTCGCTTCCGCCCGGATCAGGCCGTTCGCCCACATATGCTCCAGGAAAGCCGTGCACCAATCGACGCCGACCTCGATGCCGCGCGGATAGTTGGTTGAGGCCGAACCGCTTTGCGGGCCGTTCGGCATCAGCAAGTTCGGGAAGCCGTGGATGAAGATCCCGAGATATGTCGAGGGATTGTCGCGCCAGGCGTCGCGAAGCTCTTCGCCGCCGACGCCCCGGATGTCGATCCGGTCATAAGCTCCGGTGATCGCGTCGAAGCCGGTCGCGTAGACGATCACGTCAAAATCGAATGCCCGTTCCGTGGTCTCCAGGCCGGTTTCCGTCACGCGGACCAGCGGCGTCTCGCCAAGGTCGACCAGATGAACGTTGTCGCGGTTGTAGGCCTCGAAATAGTTGGTCTCCAGCGGCACCCGCTGCACCCCGAAGCCATGGTCCCTGGGGATGAGTTTCTCGGCGACGGCCGGGTCCTTCACCCGGCGGCGGATGCGATCGGCGATGTAGTCGGAGATTTCCTGGTTGGCGTCCTCGTCGGTGAAGATTTCACGGAAGTTCCGGAGCCAGATGCCGAAGCCAGGCTCGTCATAGAGCTGGTCCCAGAGCGCCAGCCGCTCCTCCCGCGAGACTTCGTTGAAGCCTCTGCGGTCGGGCTCATGTTCGAAGCCGCCGGGAGTGCGGGCGCAGGTCGCAAAGATCTCGTCATAGCGCGCCCGGATCGCCGCCATGTCTTCCGGCGAAATGCGGCTGTTGTTGAGCGGCGCGCTCCAGTTCGGCCGCCGCTGGAAGATGGTGAGATCGCCGACCTTGTCCTGAATCTCGCCGATCACCTGAATGCCGGTGGCGCCGGTTCCGATCACCGCGACCCGCTTGCCCCGAAGATCGACCGGTTCGTGCGGCCAATCGAAGGTATGGAACGACCGGCCCTTGAAGCGCGCCATCCCTTCAAGCCTGGGCAGCGTCGGCATCGAAAGCAGGCCGACCGCCATAATCAGGAACCGGCAGGACAAGCGCCGACCGTCGGAAACCGTGAGCCGCCACTGTACGTTCGCTTCATCGAAATGCGCGGCTTCGACCCGGCAGTTGAACTGCATATGCCGGCGCAGGTCGAACTTCTCGGCGACGAAGTTCAGATATTTCAGGTTCTCGGGCTGCGGCGAGTATTTCTCGAGCCAGTGCCACTCCTCCAGCACTTCCTTCGAGAAGGAATAGCCGTAGGTGTAGCTTTCGGAATCGAAGCGCGCGCCCGGATAGCGGTTGTTGTACCAGGTGCCGCCAAGGTCCGGCGCCGCTTCCAGGACCGTCGCGTGAACGCCGAGGTCGGCGAGCCGCTTGATCTGATAGATGCCGGCGACGCCCGCGCCGATCACGATGACCTCAAAATGGCTGTCGGATGGCATGCTCATGGGCTCAGTCCTTCTTCCCGTGCTGCGGCAGCATAGGCCCCATTCCGCCTGACGGAAAACGGCGCAGGATGTCGCTGGCGCAAGACCGCGCGACTGCCGGCCCATCAATCCTTGGCGCCTAGGCGCGCCGGAACGGCCTCAGGGGCGGCGACCAATGCTCGCCGGGCTGGCGCAGCGGCAGGACCATTTCGATCGGATCGCGGCCATGGGTCCGCCAGCGGATCGTCTCGTCCAGCTCCAGCGTCGCCCAGGCTTCCGCGGCCTCGCCGCCGGTCGCGAAGCCTTCGGTGAGGGACTGGATGGTGATGTAGGGAATTGCGTCGATCCGGTTCAGAGAATTCCAGTGCACATGGCCGGAGACGCAGAGCACGACGCGGCCATGGGCCTGAATGAGGGCGCGCGCCGCATCGGCGTTCGGATATCCGGCGAACTCGGGATTGTTCTGGAACCACATGTTCCCCGTCATCGACCCGCCGCCAAGCGGCACATGGGTGAAGATGACCGTCGGCAGATCGCTTGCCTGCAGCGTCGCCTCCAACCAGTCCAGGTCCGCCTGCCCGATCCGGAAGGTCTCCGGGAACGGAATATGGGAGTCCGCCTGCCAGAAGATCAGACGCCAGCCCTTCAGGATGACGACACGGCCGCCCAGCGCCTCGCCCAGCGCCCGGGCGTTCGCTTCCTGGCCGAGAAACGCCACATCGTGATTGCCGTTCAAATGGGCGTGCGGCGTGTTGAGGCCCGTGAACACGGCCGCGACATCGGCCAGCAAGCGCGCGTCGGTCGCCGCGTCCTTGTCGGAGATGCGGTCGCCCAGATCGACGATCATGTCGGCGCCCCAATCCCCGGCGAATGCCAGAAAGCGGTCAAGCAGCCCAAGCGCCGCCCCGCCGCGCTTCGTCAACTTGTCCTCGCCGTGGTGAATGTCGGCGACGAGCGCCAGGCGCAGCGGTTCGGGCATGAAGGAGCATCCGTTCTCGGGAGGGCAGGTTCAGGTCGCGTTCAGGCGAACGGCGGCCGCCGGTTATTCGCCAGCCGCCCGCACCGCCGGCACAAATGGCTTGGAGGCGAAATGCTCGGCGTTTTCCGCGCCCGCGAGCTTCAGGCCCGCGGCTTTCAAGGCCCCGTCCTCGACCTTCTCCAGCGGCACGAAAAAGCGATCGTCCTCACGGGTATAGGTGTCGTTATCGACTCGGTTGTAGCAGACGATCAACGTCCAGCGCCGCTTGTCCGAACGATTCTGGTCCGAGCGGTGGAACAGGTTGCAGTGAAAGAACACGACGTCGCCGGGGTCAGCCTCGGCATAGACCGTTTCAAGGCGCGCCTGGGCGGCCGCGACCACCTTGGGGTCGATCTCGTTCTGCGCCTTGGTCAGCTTGACGTGGTCGGCCCGGCCCATCAGGTGGGAGCCCTTGATGAACTGCAGGCAGCCGTTTTCCCGGTCCGCCCGGTCGAGCGCGACCATGCAACTGACCAATTGCGGGAACAGACAGCCGTTATAGTACCAGTAGCCATAATCCTGGTGCCATTCCCAGGCCCCGCCGGTGCGCGCTTCCTTGGCGGTCAACTTCGACTGGTAGTGATAAACCGGCCCGCCGAGCAGCGCCTCCGCCGTATCGACCATGCGCTCGGTGCGGGCCATCAGGCCGTAGACGCTGTCGCCCGCCCGGTTCCAGAGGGCGATGCGCGTGCCGCCGCCGGCCCCGTCCTCCCGCACCAGAATGTGATCCCTGATCTGCGGGTCGGACGCCATGGCTTCGGTCAGAAGCTGCGTCTCCGACTTGTCGAACACGCCGCGGGCGATGAAGTAGCCGTCGCGTTCGAACTGGGCGATCTGGTCCGGGGTCAGAATGCACGGCATTGAAACCTCCCTCATGCAGACCCAGATCATTCCCCTGAACCGGGCGTCTTTGCAAGCCGGCGGCCGCATCCGCCTGCTTTCCGGCTGGATGCAGCCGCCGAATTCGGCGAGGATGCGAGCGTCGCAACCCTTCCGGAAAGCATCCCATGCCCAATCCTCGCGTCGCCCTCCTTGGCTTGATCCTGGAATCGAACCGCTTCGCCAAACCGGCCGGGTATGACGACTTCCTGAGTAATTACTGGTTGGAGGGCGAGGCCATCGTAACGGACGCGCGGCGGCCGACGCCGAAGATCGCGCCCGAAATGGCCGCGTTCGTGCGCGCCATGGATGCGACCGGTCCGTGGACGCCCGTCCCCATCCTGCTCGCCGCGAGCCGGCCGACGGGACCGATCGAGGAATCGGTCTATGAAGACGCGGTCGCCCGGATCGAGGCGGCGCTCGACCGCGCGGGGCCGGTCGACGCCGTCTATTTCGCCCATCACGGCGCGATGGTCGCGACCCATATCGACGACCCGGACGGCGATCTGGCGAGCCGGGTCCGGGCCAAGGTCGGCCCAGGCGTTCCCGCCGCCATGACGCTCGACCTGCATGCCAACATCTCGGACGCCATGGTCGCCGCGACCGATATCATCATCGGCTACCGCACCAATCCCCATGTCGACATGATTGAGCGAGGCGAGGAAGCCGCCTTCGCGATCCGGCGCATGCTGGCGGGCATCGCCCGGCCGAAGGCGGCGCACATCAAGCCGCCGCTCGCGCCCGCATCGGTGACCCTGCTGACCGCCGACGGTCCTTACGGCGACCTGATCGACTTCGGTCAGAAGCGCCAGGCGGAAATGGGCGGCGCGATCCTGAACGTCTCGATCTTCGGGAACTTCATCTTTGCCGATACGCCGGACAACGGCCTCTCGGTCGTCGTGACGGCGCGCGACGACCAGGCCAAGGCGGATGCCCTGGCGCGCGAGATCGCGGCGAAAGCCTGGGCCATGCGGCAGCGGTTCGTGCGCACCCTCACCGGCTTCGACGCGGCCGTCGCCAAGGCGCTCGCGACGGACCGCGCGCCGGTTGCGTTCGCGGATTCCGGCGATAATCCGGGCGGCGGCGGCACAGGGCGGACGACGGCGTTCCTCTCTGCCCTGGTCGAAGCTGGCGCGGAGAATGTGCTCTACGGCTCGTTCTTCGATCCGGCGCTGGCGCTCGACGCCCATGCGGCTGGGGTCGGCGGCCGATTTGAGGCGCGTTTCAACCGCGCCAGGGGCAACGCGACCTATGAGCAATGGGATGAACCGTTCACGGCGGAAGCAGAGGTGCTGGCATTGCATGACGGGGATGTCGTCGGCCGGCTTGGCTTGCTCGCCGGCCGGCAGATGGCGCTCGGGCCATCGGCCGCGATAAAGATCGGCGGGGTGACGGTGATCATAATTTCAGCGCGCGTCCAGACCGCCGACCCGATGTTCTTCGAGATGTTCGGACAGGACATTGCAGCCGCCAATACCGTCGTCGTCAAATCTCGCGGGCATTTTCGGGCTGGATTCCTGCCGTTCTTTACGCCCGATCGGGTATTCGAGGCCGACACCGCCGGCCTCACGAGCCCGGTGCTGGAGCGCTGGCCGTTCGCGCGCGTGCCCAGGCCGAGCTTTCCGCTCGACCGGGACGTCGACTGGTCAATCTAGCGGCGCCCGGCGCCGCACATTTGGCCTACTTAACGCCCGAGATTGCGGCTAAGATATCGCCATGTGCGGCGGCGATCAGCCCTTGTGCATCAATGAACTGGGAGAGCTGACAAATGAACAGAATTGCCCGCCTTGGGCTCGCCTTGATGGCGACGACGATGATTTCGGGAACAGCGCTTGCTGACGACGTCACGATCGGCATTCGCACCGAACCGTCCTCCATGGACCCCTATTTCCACAATCTCGGCCCCAACAACGCCATGCTTGGGCAGATTTTCGGGCGCCTGGTCGAATGGCCGCCGGCCATGGACAAGATCATTCCGCGCCTCGCCACGTCGTGGAAGGCGATCGACGACACGACCTGGGAATTCAAGCTGCGCGAAGGCGTGAAGTTCCATGACGGCACGGCGTTTACAGCCGACGACGTGCTGTTCTCGTTCGCCCGGGCCGACGGCTACACCGGCGGCAATTCTTCCTTCCGCACCTACACCAAGGGCAAGACCGTCACGAAGGTCGACGACTTCACCATCCACATCAAAACGGAAGCGCCCTATCCGTTGATGCCGAACGACATGACGACCCTGATGATCATGTCGAGCGAAGCGAAAGGCACCGGCGGCGAAGCCAACAACGGCATCAAGGCCAAGGACTTCAATGACGGCCTCGCGACCATGGGCACCGGCCCCTACAAGTTCGTAGAATGGAAGAAGGGCGACCAGATCGTCGTCGAGAAATACGACGGCTATGCCGGACCGATGGCCCAGCCCTGGGACAAGATCACCTTCAAGGTCATCAAGTCGGATCCGGCGCGGACGGCCGCGCTGCTCGCGGGCGACGTCGATATGATCGACGATGTCGCGACGCCCGATATTCCGGCGTTGAAGACCAATGACGCCGTCGCCTTGAGCCAGGGCGTCTCGAACCGCGTGATCTATATCCACATCGATCAGTTCCGCGACGTCTCGCCGTTCGTCACCGACAAGGCGGGCAATGCCTTGACCAAGAACCCGCTGAAGGATGCGCGGGTCCGCAAGGCGCTCTCCAAGATGATCGACCGCGACGAAATCGTCGAGAAGGTCATGGAAGGCGTCGCGATCAAGGCCGGCCAGTTGCTGCCGGAAGGCTTCTTCGGCCGCTCGCCCAATCTTAAGCCGGACGCCTACGACCCCGAAGGCGCGAAAGCGCTGCTGGCGGAAGCCGGATGGGCCGACGGGTTCGCCTTGACGATCCATGGGCCGAACAATCGCTATATCAACGACGGCAAGATCGCCGAGGCGATTGCGCAGATGCTGACGCGGAATGGCATCCCGACCAAGGTCGAGACCATGCCGAGCAGCGTCTACTTCAAGCGCGCCTCGTCGGGCGGTCCGGACAAGACGCCGGAATTCAGCTTCTTCCTGGTGGGTTGGGGCGCCGGCTCCGGCGAGCCGTCCTCGCCCTTGAAGTCGTTGCTCGCGACCGTCGACGCTTCGAAGGGCCAAGGCGCCTCCAACCGCGGCCAGCATTCCGACCCGGAGCTTGACGCCGTTCTGGTCGAAGCGCTGGCGACTGTCGACGACGACAAGCGCGCGGCGCTCCTCGCCAAGGCGACGGACATCGGCATTGGCCGGAACATGGGCATCATTCCGCTGCACTATCAGGTCAACACCTGGGCGACGCGGAAAGGCCTGAAGTATGAGGCCCGCGCCGACGAACGGACGGTCGGCATCAATCTGATCAAAGACAACTGATCCCGCATCCCCTCTCGCCAGCGCCTGGGCGCCGGCGAGAGGGGCTACTTCTGGAGTTGATCGCATGATCGGACCGCACGGGTGACCGTTTTCATCATTCGACGCCTCAGTCAGGCGGCTGTGGTCATGCTCTTCATGTCGTTTCTGGTGTTTTCCGGCGTCTACGTGATCGGCGATCCGGTCGATATCCTGATCAGCGACGAAGCCGACGCCGAAGATCGCCAGCGCGCGATCGAAGGGCTCGGCCTGGATAAGCCGTTTCACATCCAATATCTGACCTTCCTCGGCCGCGCCCTGCAGGGCGATCTCGGCGACAGCTTCATTTTCGAGGAGCCGGCCCTCGGCCTGATCCTGGAACGCATGCCGGCGACCCTGGAGCTGGCGCTCTCGGCCCTTCTGATCGCCATCGTGATCGGCATTCCGCTTGGCATGTGGGCCGGAATGCGCCCTGAATCCAAGTCCGCGCGCGTCATCATGACAGGCTCGATCCTGGGCTTCAGCCTGCCGACATTCTGGGTCGGCATCATGATGATGATGCTGTTCGCGGTGCAGCTCCGCTGGCTGCCGTCGACCGGGCGCGGCGATACGGTCGACCTTCTGGGCATCGACGTCAGCTTTCTGACGCTGGACGGCCTCAGCCATCTCGCCATGCCGGCGATCAATCTCGCGCTCTTCAATCTGGCCCTGGTGCTGCGGCTGACGCGCGCCGGGGTGAAGGAAGTCGTCCATCAGGACTTCATCAAGTTCGCCCGGGCCAAGGGCGTCGGCCGGCGGCGGATCGTGCTGGTGCACATCCTGAAGAACATCATGATCCCGGTGGTCACGGTCCTCGGGCTGGAATTCGGCGGCCTCGTCGCGTTCTCCATCGTCACGGAGACGGTGTTCGCCTGGCCCGGCATGGGCAAACTCCTGATCGAGTCCATCGGCCTGCTCGACCGGCCGGTGATCGTCGCCTACCTCACGATCATTCTGCTGTTCTTCGTGATCATCAATCTTGTGGTCGACGTCCTCTATTCGATCCTCGATCCAAGAGTCCGCCTGCAGGAGGTTAAGTCATGAACAGCGCCAAGACGGCGGCCGCGCCGCCTGTGCCCGGCCAGATCGAGCCGCTCGCGGTCGAGACGCCGTTTCAACGGTTCGTCTCCGATTTCTCCGAAAGCAAGCTGGCGGTCGCCTGCTTCTTCGCGGTCGTCGCGATCATTCTGCTCGCGATCTTCGCGCCCCTGATCGCGCCGACCGACCCCTACAATCTCGCGCTCGTCACGGTCGCCGACAAGACGCTGGCGCCCGGCATGGTCATGCAGGATGGGACGACGACGCTGCTCGGCACCGACGGATCGGGCCGCGACCTCCTCAGCAGCATCATCTACGGGCTGCGCATCAGCCTGACGGTCGGCATCGGCAGCGCGATCGTCGCGCTCGCCATCGGCGTCGTCGTCGGCCTGGTCGCGGCTTATGCCGGCGGGCGGATCGACAACATCATCATGCGCATCGTCGACATGCAGTTGAGCTTCCCGGCGATTCTGATCGCGCTCGTGCTGCTGGTCACCCTGGGCAAGGGTGCCGACAAGACCCTGATCGCGCTGATCGTCGTGCAATGGGCCTACTATGCCCGGACGGTGCGCGCGTCGGCCATGGTCGAACGGCGCAAGGAATATGTGGAATCGGCGCATTGCCTGTCGCTGTCGCGCACCCGCATTCTGCTGAAGCACCTGTTGCCGAACGTGCTGGCCCCGATCATCGTCGTCGGCACCGTGCAAACGGCCCACGCGATCTCGCTGGAAGCGACTCTGTCCTTCCTGGGCCTCGGCATGGAGCAGACCGAGCCGTCGCTCGGCAGCCTGATCTCGAACGGCTTCGAGTATATCCACTCCGGCCATTACTGGATCAGCGTCTATCCCGGCGTAGCGCTGCTGCTGACGATTGTCTCGATCAACATCGTCGGCGACCGGCTGCGAGACGTGCTGAATCCAAGGTTGTCCAAATGACCGCTGCAGGCACGAGCTACGCCGGCCCAACGCTTGAGGTCGAAGACCTGCAGACGCATTTCTTCACCAAGGCGGGCGCGGTAAAGGCGGTCAACGGCGTCAGTTTTACGGTCGCGCCGGGCGAAGTGATCGGGCTGGTCGGCGAGTCCGGGTCGGGCAAGACCGTGACCGGCCTTTCGATCATGGGCCTCGTCGACGAACCGGGCCGGATCGTCGGCGGCGCGATCCGGTTCAAGGGCGAAAATCTCGTCGGCGCGAGCGAGGATCGCTGGCAGAAGCTGCGCGGCGACCGGATCGCGATGATCTTCCAGGACCCGATGATGACCCTCAATCCCGTCCTCAGGATCGACACGCAGATGGTCGAGGCGATCCACGCCCACCGGCAGGTCGACAAGGCGACCGCCCGCGCGGAAGCCCGGGATGCGCTTGGCCTCGTCGGCATTCCCGCGCCCGAGGAGCGGCTGAAAACCTATCCCCATCAATTGTCCGGCGGCATGCGGCAGCGGGTTGCGATCGCGATCGCGCTTTTGAACAAGCCTGACCTGATCGTCGCCGATGAGCCGACGACCGCGCTCGACGTCACCATCCAGGCGCAGATCATCTATGAGGCCCAGCAGCTTTGCCGGCGCTTCGGCACGGCGCTGATCTGGATCACCCACGATCTCGCGGTCGTCGCGGGCCTGGCCGACCATATCGCCGTCATGTATGCCGGCCGCGTCGTCGAGGCCGGGACGATCGATGACGTGATCGATCGGCCGCGCCACCCCTATACGGTCGGGCTGCTCGGCTCCGTGCCGTCGGCGAACAAGCGCGGCCAGCGCCTCAACCAGATCCCGGGCATGGCGCCGAACCTGCTGCGCCTGCCGCCCGGCTGCGCCTTCAAGGACCGCTGCCCCAGGGGCGACGACCTTTGCCTGACCGAGCCGACGCTACAGAGCCAGCCAAACGGCCGCGCATTCCGCTGCCACCATCCCCACGAGCCGGAGGGCGCGGCATGACCAGCGCGACGCCGCCCCTGATCGAGGCAAGAGCCGTCACGAAACGGTTCGAAAAGCGCCTGGACCTGGCCGCCAAGGCGGCGCGCCTGCTCGGCGCCGATCTCGAGGATGAAATCGTCCACGCCGTCGACGCGGTCGATCTTCAGGTCTTTCCAGGCGAAGTCGTCGGCCTTGTCGGCGAATCCGGCTGCGGCAAGTCGACGATCGGACGCATGATCGCCGGCATCCTGCCGCCCTCCGACGGCGAGATCGCGTTCGACGGCAAGGCGATGACCGCCATGTCGGGCCAGGAAAAGCGCGCGGCGGCGCTCGCCGTGCAGATGATCTTCCAGGACCCGTTCGCCAGCCTGAACCCGCGCATGCGCGTCGAGGAGATCATCGGCGAGGCGCCGCTGGTGCACGGCTATGTCGACCGCGCGGGGCTCGCCGCCTACGTCGACGAGATCATGCTGAAGGTCGGGCTCGACCCGGCGCTGAAGCGCCGCTATCCGCACCAGTTTTCCGGCGGCCAGCGCCAGCGCATCGGCATCGCCAGGGCGCTCGCCGTCAAGCCCCGGTTCCTGGTCTGCGACGAAGCCATCGCGGCGCTGGACGTGTCGATCCAGGCCCAGGTCATCAACCTATTCATGGACCTCCGCGAGGAATTCGACCTCACCTATCTCTTCATCAGCCACGACCTCAGCGTCGTCGAGCATATCTCGGACCGGATCGTGATCATGTATCTCGGCCGCGTCGTCGAAAGCGCGCCGACCGAAGCCCTGTTCGCCGCGCCGAAGCATCCCTATACTCAGGCGCTGCTCGCCGAGGCGCCGCGCCTGGACCAGCGGAGCCGGGACTTCCTGCCGATCAAGGGCGAAATCCCCTCGCCGCTGCATCCGCCGAGCGGCTGCCACTTTCATCCGCGCTGCCCGCACGCCATGGAAAAATGCAGCGCCGTCCGGCCGATGCTGCGCCCGCAGGGCGACCGCTGGCAGGCGGCGTGCCATCTTCTCGACTGACCGATCGCCGCCCAGGAGCGCCCGACCTTGAAGAACATCAATCCGCTTTGGGATCACGTCGATGCGAAGCGGGAGGCGTTCACGGCGCTGGCCGACCGGGTCTTCGACATGCCGGAGACGCTCTACCAGGAATATCGCTCCGTCGCCGAGCATCGGCGGATGCTTGAGGCGCAAGGCTTCCGGATCACGGAGAACGTCGCCGGCATTCCGACGGCGGTCATGGGCGAAGCTGGCGACGAAGGCCCGGTGATCGCCATTCTCGGCGAATTCGACGCTCTGCCCGGCCTCAGCCAGGCGGGCGGCGTCGCGGCGCCCACGCCGCTAGAAGCCGGCGGCGCCGGCCACGGCTGCGGCCACAACATCCTGGGCGCAGGCGCGCTCCTGGCGGCGACGGCGGTCAAGGACTGGCTGGCCGCGAACGCCATCAAGGCACGGGTGCGCTATTACGGCTGTCCGGCGGAGGAAGGCGGGGCGGCGAAGGCGTTCATGGTCCGCGAAGGCGCATTCAAGGACGTTGACGCCGCGATTTCCTGGCATCCCTCCACCTTCACCGGCGTCAACGAGGCGAAGTCGCTGGCCAATACCCGGATCGACTTCACGTTCTTCGGCAAGGCCGCCCATGCCGCCGGCGCGCCGGAACTGGGGCGAAGCGCGCTCGACGCCTGCGAGCTGATGAATATCGGCGTGAACTACATGCGCGAGCATATGCCCGACGACGCCCGCATCCACTACGCCTATATCGACGCTGGCGGCGTCGCGGCCAATGTCGTGCAGGCTCGGGCGACGATCCGCCATCTGATCCGCGCCCGCGATCTGGCGGGGCTGCACAGTCTCGCGGCCCGGGTGCGCAAGATCGCCGACGGCGCGGCGCTGATGACCGAAACCCGAGTCGAGGCGAAGGTCTATTCCGGCGTCTCGAACCTGCTCGGCAACCGGCCGCTGGAGGAGACCATGCAGACCGCGCTCGAGGCGCTTGGCCCCGTGCCCTTCGACGACGCCGACATCGCGTTCGCCGAAGCGATCCGCGAGACCCTGACGCCGGAGGAAATCGCGGCCAGCTTCCGTCGGATCGGCCGGAAGACCCCGACCGACCTGCCGCTTTGCGACTTCGTGGCGCCCCTGGACCGGCCGGGCTCCGGCGGCGAGGGCTCGACCGATGTCGGCGACGTCAGTTGGGCGACGCCGACCGTCCAGGCGCGGATCGCGACCTGCGCCGTCGGCACGCCTTTCCACACATGGCAGACCGTCGCCCAGGGCAAGACGCCGGCAGCCCACAAGGGCATGGTCCATGCAGCGAAGGTAATGGCGGCGACGGCTGCCGCCCTGATCCAGGACCCCGCGCGCCTCGCCGCGGCGAAGCGGACCCATGCCGAGCATCTGACGGCGATGCCCTACCAATGCCCGATCCCGGAAGGAACCGAACCGCCGATCGTCAAGGCGACGGCAGGATAGGCCCGATACGGGAGAAATCGGCCCTTAGAACTTCCCGCGGAGCGGCCGGAAGAATGCCTGAACGTCCTGCGCCAGGGCTTCCGGCTGCTCCATCGCCGCGAAATGTCCGCCCTTGGGCATTTCGGTCCAGCGGCGGATATCGGTATAGCTCCGCTCGGCGACGGAGCGCGGCGGACGGCGAATTTCTCGGGGGAATGCGGCATAGCCCATCGGCACGTCGACCGTCTCGCCGTCCGGGATCGGCCAGGGTCCATGCAGCCGGTCGTAATACGGCCAGAACGAGGAGCCGATGGCCCCGGTGAACCAGTAGAACGCGATGTTGGCGAGCAGACGATCCCGCGCGACGGCGGTTTCAAGATCGCCGTCGTGATCGGTCCAGGCATGGAACTTCTCCGCGATCCATGCGGCGAGGCCGGCGGGCGAGTCTGAAAGGCCGTAAGCCAGGGTCTGCGGCCGGGTGCCCTGGATCTGGATATAGCCGGTCTCTTCCCTGGCCCAGGCCCGCACCTCTTCCGCATAGGCGCGCTCTTCGGGCGTTGGGTTCGCGCCGAGGCTGGTTTCCGGGCGCACCGACAGCATGTTCAGATGGATGCCGACGACCTTGTCCGCATGGCTGAGGCCAAGCGCCGATGACGTGAAGGCGCCCCAGTCGCCGCCCTGGGCCGCGAATTTCCGGTAGCCCAGAACCTCGGTCATCAGGTCCGCCATGCAATCGGCGATCGCGGCGACGCCGAAGCGCTTCTGATCCGGCGCGAACGACAGGCCATATCCCGGGAGGGAGGGCGCAATGACCGTGAATGCATCCGCCGGATCGCCGCCGAAGCGGCCGGGGTCGGTCAGCCGTGGGATGATCTCCAGGAACTCGAACACCGATCCCGGCCAGCCGTGCAGCAGCAGCAAGGGCTTGGGGTCCGGGCCCTGGCCCGGAACCGCCAGATAATGCAGGTCGATGTCATGCAGCTTGACCACGAACTGCGGGAACGCATTCAGCCTGGCTTCCGCCGCGCGCCAATCGAACCCGGTCCGCCAATAGTCCGTCAGGCTGGCGATATAGGCGCGGTCGGCGCCGTAGGCCCACGCCGGCCCCGGCGTCTGGTCCGGCAAGCGCGTCAGCGCCAGCCGGGCCTTCAGGTCGGCGATGGCGGCATCCGGAACATGCAGCGTAAAGGGGCGCGGATCGGCGGACATCGGCAGTGCCTCCGTGGCGGGTTGAGGATCCGGGCGCTATTCGGCGGCCGACCGCACGCCGCCAGCCGCGGCGGCGCCGTCGATCGTGACGCCCGCTTCAATCAGGCGGGCGATCGCGGCTTCGCTGAACCCGGCTTCCGTCAGGATCTCGACGCTGTGCGCGCCGAGCTGCGCCGGCAGCGAGCGAATTTCGGCCGGCGTCTCGGAAAAGCGCACGCTGGGCCCCGCGAGGCGGATGCGGCCTTCGGTCGGGTGGTCGAAGCTCTGGAACAGGCCGACCGCCTGCAAGTGCGGGTCCTCCGCCAGTTCGCCGAGCGGCGTCGCCCGGCCGCTCGGAATGTCCGCTTCATCGAGCGCCGCGAGCAAGGCCGCCGTCGTCCAGCCGCCGACGCATTCGGAGACCATCTGATAGAGCTCGCCGATGCGCTCGCTCCGGGTTTTCGCGTCCATGACGCGGGGATCGTCGCACATTTCCGGGCGGCCCATCAGGGCGAAGAAGGCGCGCCATTGCTTGGTGTTATAGGGCAGCACGCAGACATGGCCGTCCTGCGTCGCGTAGGGCCGGCGATATTCCACCATCGAGCGTTCATAGCCGGCCGGCCCGAGCGGCGGCTCGAAGGTCTGCCCGGACTGATGCTCGACCAGATTGAACCCGACCATGCTTTCCAGCATCGGCACTTCCACATGCTGGCCGGCGCCGGTGCGCTCACGGCTGAAGAGCGCCGCCATGGTTCCATGCACGGCGAACTGCGAGCAGATCTTGTCGCAGACCGACGCCTTGATGAACGCCGGCGGCCCGCTCCGTCCGCCCTGCATCCCCGCCATCCCGGAGAGGCCCTGGATCACGTCGTCATAGGCGGGCTTCGGCGCATAGGGTCCGTCCTGGCGGAACCCGACCAGCGAAACGTAGATCAGCTTCGGATTGACCGCCTTGCAGTCCTCATAGCCCAGGCCCAGCCGCGCCATCGCCGCCGGACGGATCGAACTCATGATCACGTCCGCCGTCTTCGCCAGCTCCAGGAGCGCGTCCCGCCCGCTCGGCTGCTTCAGGTCGAGCACGATGCAGCGCTTGTTGCGGTTGGCGTTGATCAGGAAATGCCCCATGCCGGGATTGCGGTAAGGCGCGATCCCCCGGGTGATGTCCCCTTCCGGCCCTTCGACCTTGATGACATCCGCGCCGTAGTCGCCCAGAATCTGCCCGGCATAGGGGCCGAAGCCGACCGACGTCAGATCAAGCACTTTTACGCCTGCGAGCGGCCCTGGCATCTCATTCTCTCCAAATCGGATATCGTTCATTGCGGCCATTCTAGAAGGCGGAAGCGCCGGACGCCAACGCTCGGGACGCGGGATCGATCAGCCCCCCGGCCGCGGCAGGCGCGCGGCCGCGCGGCGGAGCAGGATGGCGATGACGAGCGCCACGCCGTTCAAGGCCGCGCCCAGCCAGAACGCGGCGTCATAGGCCCCGGTCCGGTCCCGGATATGCCCGCCGACCAGGGGACCGAGGCCGCCCGCGGTGCACGTGAAAGCGAAGGCGAAGCCCGCGATCGCGCCGATCGAGGCCCGGCCGAATACGTCGCCCACGACGGCCGCATAAAGGGTGACGCCGGCGCTCGCGCCCATGCCGAACAGGCCGGCCGCCAGATAGAGGGCCATGAGCGTCGGGCTCGACGCGAAGATGGCGCAGGCGACGATCTGCGCCAGCAGCATCGTCACGAGGCCGGTCGTGCGGCTCGTCCGGTCCGAGAGCCAGCCGATCAACGGCCGCCCGGCGCAGCCCGCGACGCCCGCGACGGCCAGCAGCCGGACGCCGGTCCCCGCCCCGAACCCGCTGTCCCCCGCGATGCCGACCATGTGAGCATAGGGAAAGAACATCACGCCCCAGGTCAGGGCATACAGGGCGCAGATCAGCCAGAACGCCAGGGTCCGTCGCGCTTCGGCCAGGGTCCAGGAAGGCTCGACCGCCAGCGCCTCGCCGCCGCGCCGGCGCAAGGCCGGGTCGCCCGGATCGCGCTTGAAGCCAAGCGCCGCGAGCGCCACCAACGCCCCGCCGGCGAGCCCGAGGACAACCGCCGCATCCCGCCAGCCGAGCCACGCCGTCAACGCCGCCGCCGCCATCGGCCCGACGACCATGGAGGCCCCGATGCCCATGCTGCCAAGCGCCAGCGCCAGGCCCCGGTCCGCGACAAACCAGCGGACGATGGCGGCGCTGGTCGGAATATAGGCGACGCTCAAACCGATGCCGCAAAGGACGCTCATGCCGAGAAACAGCTCGAACGCGGCGGTCGCCTGGCTCAGCACGAGAAAGCCGGCGGCGAGCAGGATGCCGCCGCCGAAGATCAGCCGCCGGGGTCCGAGGCTATCGGTCAGCCGGCCCGACACAAGACTGAGGATCGCATAAGTCGCGACACAGAGCGAAAACGGCGCCGCGACGGTCGCCCGATCCAGCGCCAACGCCGCCGCCATTTCCGGCGCGAAGACGCTGTAGCTGTAGAGCAGCCCATAGGCGGAGGTCAGCGTCACGAACGACAAGGCGACGATGACCCAGCCATAGTAGAACCCGAACCGCGTCACGGCAGCCGCATAGCGACGCCGAGCCGCTCCAGCAGCGCAATCTCGCAAGCCCGCCCCATAGGCCACCCCGATCCCGGACAGACCGCCAACCCGACCCCTGCCCGCCCATCGCCAAACCCCATGATGGCCGACCGCAGCGCCCGGTCAATCGCGGCAGAGTCTGGCTGAAGCGACGCGGGCGGCGCTCGCACGCTCGATCGAGATCCTTCCGGGCAGTTCGAATCATTCTGGAAAATGGTGAGCGCGCAGGGGCTCGAACCCTGGACCTACGGATTAAAAGTCCGTTGCTCTACCAACTGAGCTACACGCTCTTGCAAGCCGCCGCGGCGGTTTCGCGAGACAGCGGAACCTATGGCCGTGGGGGCCATGGGTCAACCCATTTCGGCGTCACATTGAACCGGTCTCAAGCGGAATCGCCTGAGACTGGATAATTTAGAGGCTGAGCATGGACCGCGCGCTCATTCGAGCGCGCCATGCGCTAATAGGCCTTCGACGCCGCGCCCGACAAAACCTTCTCGCCCATGGCGAAACGGTTCTCCAGGGCGGCTTTGACGTGGGGCGGGACGAAGGTCGAGATGTCGCCGCCGAGACCGCCGATTTCCTTCACGAACCGCGAGGAGATGAACTGGCAACGCTCCGACGCCATCAGGAAGACCGTCTCGATGTCGCTGTTGAGACGGCTGTTCATGCCGGTCATCTGGAATTCGTAGTCGAAGTCGGTCACGGCGCGCAGGCCGCGGATGATGCAGGTGGCGCCCTGAGCTTCGGCGTAATGCACCAGCAGGCCGTCCATCTTCTTGACGACGATGCGGTCCGCCAAGGTGCGGTTCTCCAAGCCGTCGGCCCATTCCCGCACCAGGCCGATCCGATCGTCGATCCCGAACATCGGCCCCTTGCCGGCATTGATCGCCACGCCGACGATCAGCTTGTCCACAAGCTTGGCGCCCCGTGAAATAATGTCGAAATGGCCATTTGTCGGCGGGTCGAATGTGCCCGGATACAGGCCGATCACGTCGCTCACAATACCAGTCCCCCTAGTCTTCCTTTGGCTCTTCCCTTGGCGCCGCCTCGCCGCCCGCCCCGTCGTCGATGCCGCCCTCGCCCCCATCCGCGACTTCGGTCTCGCGCAATGGCGAGACGCTGACGACGCGGTCCCCCGCAGCGACGTTGACGATCCTCACCCCCCGCGTCGACCGTCGGGCGATACGGATATCCTCGACCGGACAGCGCACAAGTTGCCCGCCGTTCGTCACCAGCACAAGCCCGTCCGTTTCGGAGACCGGGAAAGCCGCGACCACGGTCGCCTCCGCGTCGGCCAGGCCCATCAACTCGATGCCCTTGCCGCCCCGGCGCGTCACCCGGTAGTCGTAGGCCGAGGTGCGTTTGCCGAGACCGTTCGAGGCGAGGGTCAACAGGAACTGCTCGCGCGCCTGGAATTCCTCGAAGATTTCCTGCGGCAAGCTTGCGCCGTCCGGCGCCTCGCCGCGGCGGAGCGCCGTCGAGAGCTTGAGATAGGCGTCCCGTTCATCGGTCGCGAACTCCGCCCCATCGATGATCGAGAGGGAGATCACGGCGTCGCCGGCGGCCAGATCGATGCCGCGGTTGCCCGTGGAATTGCGGCCGGCGAAGACACGCACGTCCGCGACAGGGAAGCGGATGCAGCGCGCGGCCGCCGTCGCCAGCAGCACATGCTGGGTCGGATCGCAGAGCGCCACGCCGATCAGCGCGTCGTCGTCGCCGAGCTTCATGGCGATCTTGCCGTTGGACATCACATTGGCGAAATCTGACAGCAGATTGCGGCGCACGCTGCCGGTGCGCGTCGCGAACATCACGTTCATCTGCTCCCACTCGGCCGGGTCTTCCGGCAGGGGCAGCACGGCCGATATGGTCTCGCCTTCCTGGAGCGGCAGCAATTGCACCAGCGGCCGTCCACGGGCCTGAGGCGCGCCCTGGGGCAGCTTGTAGACCTTCAGCTTGTAGGCGATGCCGCGGGTCGTGAAGAACAGCACCGGCGCATGGGTCGACGCGACGAAGACGTCGCGCACGACATCCTCCTCGCGGGTGGCCATGCCGGACCGCCCCTTGCCGCCGCGCCGCTGCTCCCGGTAGCCGGCGAGCGGCGAGCGCTTGATGTAGCCATTGGCCGTCACGGTGACGACCATCTCTTCCCGCTGGATCAGGTCCTCGTCGTCCTGGTCCGCGCCGCCTTCTTCGAGCGAGGTGCGGCGGGGCGTGCCGAACCGGTCCTTCACGGTCAGCATTTCCTGGCGGAGAACGGCGAACAGCCGCTCCCGGCTGCCGAGAATGTCGAGATAGTCCCTGATCTTGCCGGCGGTCTCGTCGAGTTCCTCGGCGATCTTGTCGCGCTCGAGCCCGGTCAGGCGATGCAGGCGAAGGTCGAGGATGGCGCGGGCCTGCAATTCGCTCAGGCGATAGCCGGCGTCCGTCAGGCCGCCGCTCGCAGCCTCCGATTCCCCGAGAAGCGCCACCAATGGCGCCAGATCGGCGGCCGGCCAGGCCCGCCCCAGCAAGGCCGCGCGCGCCTCGGCCGGGTCGGACGCGGCCCGGATGACGCGAATGACCTCGTCGATATTGGCGACGGCGACGGTGAGGCCGAGCAGGATATGGCCGCGTTCCCGGGCGCGGCGCAGTTCGTACTGGGTGCGCCGGGCGATCACCTGTTCCCGGAAGGCAAGGAACGCCTGCAGCACGCCCTTCAGGGTCAGCAGTTCGGGCCGGCCGCCATTCAGGGCGAGCATGTTGACGCCGAACGTCGACTGCAGCGCCGTGTGGCGGAACAACTGGTTCAGCACGACCTCGGCATTGGCGTCGCGCTTCAGTTCGATGACGACGCGCACCCCGTGCCGGTCGCTTTCGTCCCGAAGTTCGGAGATGCCCTCGACCATCTTCAGCGCCGACACTTCGGCGATGCGCTCGACCAGACGCGCCTTGTTCACCTGATAAGGCACTTCGTGGACGAAAATGGCGTTGCGGCGGAGATCGATCTCGGTCTTGGCGCGCATGATGACAGAGCCGCGGCCTGTGGCGTAGGCCTGCCGGATCGCGCCCCGGCCCATGATCAGGCCGCCGGTCGGAAAGTCCGGCCCGGGGATGTGTTCCAGCAAGCCGTCGAGGTCGATGTCCGGATTGTCGAGCAGGGCCAGGGCGGCGTCGATCACTTCGCCCAGATTATGGGGCGGTATATTGGTCGCCATCCCGACGGCGATGCCGCCGGCGCCATTGACCAGCAGATGCGGGAATTCGGCCGGCAGGACGGTCGGTTCGGCATCGGACTCGTCATAGTTCGGCTGAAAATCGACGGTTTCCTTGTCGATGTCCGCCAGCAGCGCTTCCGCCGCCTGGGCCAGCCGCGCCTCGGTATAGCGCATGGCCGCCGGCGGATCGCCGTCCATAGAGCCGAAATTGCCCTGCCCCGCGACGAGCGGCAAGCTCATCGAGAAATCCTGCGCCATGCGCACGAGGGCGTCATAGATCGCGCTGTCGCCGTGGGGATGGTACTTGCCCATGACGTCGCCGACGATGCGGGCCGACTTCCGGAACGGGCGGCTCCAGTCGAAGCCGCCCTGACGCATGGCGAACAGGATGCGCCGGTGCACCGGCTTCAGGCCGTCCCGCACATCGGGGATCGCCCGGGCGACAATGACGCTCATCGCATAGTCGAGATAAGAGCGCTGCATCTCCTCTTCGATGGAGACAGCGCGCACCGCGTCAGACCGGGGCGGTGACGTATCGGACAAAAGGATTTCTCCTAGAAAATGGCAGGTTCGCCGGACTTTAATGTTCGGGCCGCGGCGACCCGGGGATTCGGCGCAAAGTATAGCGGCTTAGGCCGCAGAACAGAAACGGACTCGGCGGTCGAGCCGGGGTAGCGCCTAAGGTTTCTTGTAGGCCGAGAGCGAACATGCCTCGATCAGGCCATCGGGGCCCTGTCGTTCAATGCGCAGCGGCAGCCCAAGTTCCGGCGCATAGGCGATCCGGGCGGTTTCGATGCGGTTGAAGCCGCTCGACGCAGCCGTCAGCGCCAGCGGCTTGCCGTCGCCGTCGACATAGCGCGACCGCCGCTCCGTGATCGGGATGACCGCGACCTCGCCCACGCCGCTCGGCCCGAAACTGACGGCGCGCACGCCGATAGCGATCTCGTAGCGCCACTCGATCGGCAGGGCGCTGGCGTCAAGCGGCACTTCGATATAGTCGGCCTTGATCAGGGTGTTCGGCGTCAGTTCCTGCACTGTCCGGAGCGAACCGTTGACGCGGCGGAATTTCTCCGCGCCCTTGGCTGTCACCCGTTGCCGATGCAGCGTAGCGGTCGCCAGTTGCCAGGAATATTTTTCCGTCCCGAAGGCCGGCCCGACATCGGGTTTTTCCTCGATCTTGTGGAGGCCGCCCTCGAAGGCGACGAAGCGGAAGTCGATCCGTTTGGCCGGTCCCGCGGTGCAGCGGTAGCTGCCGGAAACGCCGACCGGATCGATGACGCCGCCAGGGGCGACGGAGGGATCGTCGCTCTGGGCCGACGCCGCGCTGGCCGCCAAAACCGCCGCCGCCCAAAGGGCGCATGCTGCCTGTCGCATTATGCCCGCCTCAGAAAGGAATATCGTCGTCCAGGTCCATCGGGGCCGCGCGCTCCCGGTCCCGGTCGCCGCCGCCGCTGCT